>DATBOO010000033.1:0-19986 GCA_036553725.1 Acidimicrobiales bacterium
CGAGGGAGGGCCCCAGGGTGGCGGAGCCCGCGGCGGACCATCGGGTGGCCGCCCGTCCGGAGGCGGCAACGCCGGCCCGGCCGCCGAGCCCCAGGGATACGGATACAGCGAGGAGCCCTTCTAGCCATGGCACGCAGCAACGATCGCGGCGGAACGACCCGCCGCTCCCCCAAGGACACCGGGCGGCGGATCAAGAAGAAGCCCTGCGCTCTGTGTAAGGACCGGGTGGAGTGGGTCGACTACAAGGACGTCGGCATGCTCCGCAAGTACATGAGCGACCGGGGCAAGATCCGGGCCCGCCGGGTGTCGGGGAACTGCACCCAGCACCAGCGTGATGTGGCCATCGCCATCAAGACCGCCCGCGAACTGGTGCTGCTGCCCTACACCCAGCGCACGACCACCGAGCGACCGGGCGGCCGTGGCGGTGGACGCGGCGGTCGGGACGGGGGCTATTCCGGCCAGGGCGGGTCCGGCGGCCGTAGGGGACGCGACGAGGAGCGCTCGTTGCCGGCTGACGCGGCTTCGACCGCGCTGGGCGCCGACGCTCCTCCGGCGCCGGCCGCCGGGGAGACGGCCGACACCCCCGTGACGGCCGACGGTCCTGGGCCCGGGGCCGCAGCCGAGGAGGGGCCTGAGGCCGGACCCGAGGAGGGGCCTGCCGCAGCGGTCGAAGCCGTCGAAGCAGGTGAAGGCTGACATGAAGGTCCTCCTGCGCAACGACATCGCCGGGGTGGGCAAGCGCGGCGACATCATCGACGTCGCCGGCGGCTTCGCCCGCAACCACCTGCTTCCGGCGGGCGCGGCCATAAGGGCCACTCCCGGCGTCGAGAGCCAGGCGGCCGCCATGAGGAAGTCGCGGGACCTCCGCGACGCCCGCGACCGCGAGTCCTCCGAGACGGTGGCCCGGGCCCTGGTCGGCACCGTCATCACCATCCCGGCGCGGGCCAAGGGCGACCGGCTGTTCGGCTCGGTGTCCGCTGCCGACGTCGTGCATAAGGTCGAGGCGCAGACCGGCGCGGTGATCGATCGCAAGGACCTGGTGCTCGGAGAGCCGATCAAGGCACTCGGCGAGTACAGCGTGCGGGTCGAGCTGCTGGGCGGCGTGGTCTTCGAGCTGACCGTCAACGTGGTCGCCGAGGGCTGACCGACGGCCGGGCCCGACCGGGCGGGAGTCCCGGACGGGCGCTGACGGGTTCCGGCATCCACCCGGCTGTCACAACCGGCGGGGATGATGGCGGCGTGCCCGGACATGTCCGCAGTCGAGCCCAGCTTGTCCACGCGTCGTCCACACCCATGAGCGCCTATTTCCCCAAGAAGAGGCTCTTACCCTCCACAGGGCAAGTCGACCAGGGTTGAAGGACCATGGTCCAAGCCGTCGACGACACGCGATCCCCACGCCTCCTCCCCCCCAACCGGGGCGGCGGGATGCCTGCCGGACGGGTCCCGCCCCACAACCTCGAGGCCGAGGAGTCGCTCCTCGGCGCGATGCTCCTTTCGCGGGACGCCATCGCCTCGGCCATGGAGATCTGCAAGCCCGAGGACTTCTACAAGTCGTCGCACGGGCACATCTTCTCGGCCATCACCTCGCTGTTCAGCCAGGGGGAGCCGGCCGACTGGGTGACGGTGACCGAGGAGCTCCGGCGACGCGGGCTGCTCGAGACCATCGGCGACCCCTCGGTGTTCGTCTCCCTCCAGGCCAACACGCCGTCGATCGGCAACGCCGACTACTACGCCAGGATCATCGAGGAGCACGCCCTGCTGCGGGGGCTGGTCTCGGTGGCCGGCGAGATCACCGAGCTGGGTTACAGCCTGCCGGACGACGTCTCCCATGTGCTCGACAAGGCCGAGAGCCTGGTCTTCAACGTGGCCCAGCGGCGGGTGGTCGACTCGATGACCCCACTACGGGACCTGCTCGGCCAGGGGCTCGATCACCTCGAGCGGCTCTACGCGCAGGGCGACTCGATCACCGGACTGGCCACCGGCTACGCCGACCTCGACGAACTGCTCTCGGGGCTGCAGCCGTCCAACCTCATCGTGGTGGGAGCCCGGCCGGCCATGGGGAAGACCGCCTTCGCCATGGGCATGGTCGCCCATGCCGGCATCAAGCTGCGGGTGCCGACCCTCCTGTTCTCGCTGGAGATGAGCCATATGGAGCTCACCCAGCGCATCCTGGGGTCCGAAGCCCGGGTCGACGCCAACCGGATGCGGACCGGCAATCTGCGGGAGGGCGACTGGGCGAAGGTGGGCAACGCCATCAGCCGGATGAGCGAGGCGCCGATCTTCATCGATGACAACCCCAATCTCACGGTCATGGACATCCGGGCCCGGGCCCGACGGCTGAAGAGCCGCGAGGGGCTCGGCCTGGTGGTGGTGGACTACCTGCAGCTGATGACCGGCCGGCACGGCGCCGAGAACCGCCAGGTCGAAGTGTCGGAGATCAGCCGCGGCCTCAAGATCCTGGCCCGGGAGCTCGAGGTCCCGGTGGTGGCCCTGTCCCAGCTGTCACGGGCGCTCGAATTGCGACAGGACAAGCGGCCGATGCTGGCCGACCTCCGCGAGTCCGGCTCCATCGAGCAGGACTCGGACGTGGTCATGTTCATCTACCGGGACGAGGTCTACAACCCGGAGTCGACCGAGAGCCAGGGCACGGCCGAGATCATCGTGGCCAAGCACCGCAACGGCCCGACGGGCGTGCAGCGGCTGGCCTTCATCGGCCACCACACCCGTTTCGACAACATGGCCCGGGTCTGAGCACCACCAGCGACCGGTCTCCGACGCCTCCTCCGGACCGGACCTGTCCGGCAGCCCGGACCTGCCGTTCAGGCGGGGGCTGGCGGGGCCGAGGGGGCCCCGGGACCTGACCGGCCGCCCGGCGCCACGATGGCGAGGATCCGCTCGATGGCCTGGTCCTGGGCCTCGAGGTGCTTCTGGATCTCCATGGCTTCGTGGAGCACGGCGTCGGCATCCTTGTAGGTGGCCTCGGCCCGCTTGTCGGAGGCGGCGCCGAGGATGTTCTGCCCGACGATGATGATCGACAACAGCACCAACTGCAGGAAGGTCTGGGCGATCCAGGAGATGACCGCCGGCCGGCCGGCCTTGATGGCGTCGGGCAGGCTGATGAGGGCCAACAGGGCGAAGGCGTAGGCACACCACATGGTCCCGACCGCAGAGGTGATCTTGATGGCCAGCCACGAGTTGAAGCGCCTGGCTCCGTTGTCGTGGGGAAGCTGGTCCGCCACCTTGGCGGGCGGGTTGGCCTTGCGCTCCTGGATGTAGGGGTGCGGGAGGTGGGTGAAGAGGGTGGACATGGACCGATAGTGGCACCGCCCGCGCTCGAATTCGGTGATGATGGCCCGGTGACCGAGGCTGCGCTCCCCCGGCTGCCGGCCTCGGCCGGCGGCCTCATCTGGGACGGTGAAGGGCGGCTCCTGATCCTCGAGCCGACCTACAAATCGGGCTGGACCATCCCCGGGGGCCAGATCGAGGCCGACGGCGAGTCCCCGTGGGACGGTTGCCGCCGGGAGGTGCTGGAGGAGACCGGCCTCGCCGTGGCGTCGGGCCGGCTGGTGTGCGTGGACTTCCTCCGGCCGCGGTCACAGCGTCCGGGTGGCCTCCGGTTCCTGTTCGACTGCGGCACGATCGACGGGCTCTCCGAGCGGGAGATCGTGCTGCAGGCCGAGGAGATCCGCGACTACCGCTGGGCCACCGGCGCCGAGGCCGACCGGTTGCTCAGCGGACCGGTGGGCCGCCGGGTCGGCCAGGCATGGGCGGCCACCACGACCCGCTACCTCGAGGACGGCCGGCCGGTGCCGGGGGTCACCGGCTGAATCGGGGCGCACCACCGCCGTCACGGGCCGTCGGTCATGACCAAGTCGGCGATGAGCCGGATCAGCGGTGCCCGGTCGAGGTCGGCGGCCCGGGTACAGGCGAACCACGGCTCGGCGGGGACGGCGTCGGCCACCGGGTAGAGCTCCTCCACGGCCCCGCTGGCGAGCGCTTCGGCGCAGGCGAATCGGGGCAGCAGGCTGATCCCGAGCCCGCGCTCCACGGCTGCCGCCACGGCCCGGAGGTCGGGGGCGACCAGCCGGAGGTCGCCGGAGAAGGTCTGGCCCAGGGCCGACCGCCAGAACCGTCGGGTCAGGGGGAGCTCGGCGCTGAAGGCCACCCACGGCCGTCCCGCCATCCACGCCCCGAGCTCCGGGAGGGAGCCGAACGGCCCCTCCGGGGCCGACCCCGGGGGGGCGACCAATGTGAATCGCTTCATGCCCAGCGGCGTGGCGGCCAGCGACCGCCGGGTCGGGGTGGTGCTGGTGACCGCCAGATCGAGCTCGCCGTGCTCCAGCAGGCCGAGGATCTCGTCGTCGGGACCGAAGCGGGCCATCAGGGGAGGAGTGGATGGACCGACCCGGGGCAGGACGGCATACGAGAAGAACTCGGCCGAGGACCCGACCCGGAGGGCTGGTGCCGGAGGGGATGGGCCCCCGGCGTCGAGGCCGGCCAGCACGGGCTCCAGGCGGTCGAGGGAGTCGGCCACCTGGGCGTGCAGCTCCCGGCCGCGGCGGGTGGGCTCGACCCCGTTCGGGGTCCGGCTGAACAGGGGCAGGCCGATGCGTCGCTCGAGGGCGGCGAGCTGCTGGCTGGCCGCCGGCTGGGAGAGCCCCCGCTGTCCGGCGCCCCCGCTCACGGTTCCCGAGCGATAGACGGCGACGAAGGTCCGCAGCCATTCGGCAGTTGCCATTATTTCAGCTTATATCCACTATTCGGCAATATTGTTTGCCAATGGGTTTGGGCGGGCGCATGCTGGACTGATGACCGACGTCACCTATACCCACGGCCATCACGACAGCGTCCTTCGCTCCCATCGCTGGCGCACCGCCGAGAACTCCGCCGGCTACCTCTTGGGCCACCTCAGGCCGGGGATGACCCTGCTCGACGTCGGGTGCGGCCCGGGCACCATCAGCTGTGATCTGGCCGAACGGTTGGCCCCGGGCCCGGTCGTGGGCATCGATGCCTCGGAGACGGTGATCACCGAGGCCCGGGCCCGGGCGGCGGAGTCGGGCCCGCCCACCGTCTCCTTCGAGGTCGGCAGCTTGTTCGACCTGCGGTTCGACGACGGGAGCTTCGACGTCGTCCATGCCCACCAGGTCCTCCAGCACCTGGGCGACCCGATGGGGGCCCTGACCGAGATGCGACGGGTGTGCCGGCCGGGAGGGATCGTGGCGGCTCGGGACGGGGACTACCCCGCCTTCCGCTGGTTTCCCGACGACCCGGAGCTCGACCGGGCCCTGGCCGCCTACGGAGCCCTGACCCGGGCCAACGGGGCCAACTGGGACGCCGGCCGCCGGCTGTTGGCTTGGGCCCACCGGGTGGGGTTCGAGTCGGTGGTGCCGTCGGCGTCCGTCTGGTGCTTCGCCACACCGGAGGATCGAGCGTGGTGGGGCGACCTTTGGGCCGACCGGTACACCGTGTCGTCGTTGGCCGAGCAGCTCCTCGCTCAGGGGATCGCCGGCGAGGACGACCTGGCGTCGTTCGCGGACGCGTATCGGAGGTGGGCCGGATCACCGGACGGGTGGATGGCCGTGCTCCACGGCGAGGTCATCTGCACCGTGTAATTGGACTCCGCCGGGGTGGAACGGCGGCTCCTCGGCGCCATTGCCAGTTACACCCTGGTGTCAGGCCAGCACGGCGGCCACGAACCGGTCCGGCGCCTCCACCATCGGGTAGTGCCCGACCCCGTCGAGCACCTGTAGGTCGAGCTCCGGGGCGGCCTCGGCCAGACGGTCGGTCATGGCGACGACGGCGATCGGGTCGTCACGCCCCCACACCACCGACAAGGGTGCCGGATGGCGCTCGATGGCCCCGGTGAATCGCGCCTCGTCGCGTCTCCGCTCCTCGAGGTAGCGGATGACGCGGGGAAGGAGGAGCATCCCATCGAGGTGGCCGATCATCTCTCCCAGGGCCGTGGTCTCGGCCGTGTCGACTACGGCGCCAGGGCTGAAGGTGGCCGCGACGCCCGCCACCACCCCTGTGGCG
This sequence comes from Acidimicrobiales bacterium, assembly GCA_036553725.1. Taxonomy (GTDB): domain Bacteria; phylum Actinomycetota; class Acidimicrobiia; order Acidimicrobiales; family RAAP-2; genus Bog-756. The sequence continues at coordinate 6,034 of DATBOO010000033.1, forward strand.
TCGACGGGTCCCTGGACGGGCAGTCGGGCGTCGGGTAGGTCGAGGAGGAAGAGCTGCCCGGTGCTGAGCTGGGCAAGCTCCATGTAGATGCTGCCGTTGGTCAGGGTCCGGTCGGTGATCTCGACCGGCCATCCGCCCTCGAGACAGCGGGCGAGGAGCTCCCCGCCGACTGTGTCCCCGACGTCGTGGGTCAACAGTCCGAGCCGCTCCACCCCGAGCTCGCCGAGCAGGGCCATGGCGATGTCTGCTTGGCCGGCCAACGTGTAGTGGATGTCCGGCTTGTCGGACAGCCCGTAGCCGAGCATGTCGAAGAGCAGCACGCGCCGGTCCGCAGCCAGGCGGTCGACCACCCGGTGGAAGTCGAACGAGGAGGTGGGGAACCCGTGCAGGACCAGCAGCGGCGGGCGGAGCTCGGGGCCCGACGCCGGGACGTCGACCGTGAAGATGCTGCGCCCGCACAGGGAGCGCCAGCGCCCGCGGGCCTTCCACGACTCGGCCAGGGGGTTCATCCGACGAGACGCTCCCGGAAGAAGGCCAGCACCTGGTCGAGGGCGTCCCTGGTCGGAGTGCCGGGCCGGTCGTCGAGGTCCTCCGTCAGCACCGAGTGGGCCGCCTTCTTGTGCCCGTGGGCATTGCCGGGGGAGGAGTCGAGCTCCACGGCCACGAAGGCGTCGCCGAGCAGCTCGCGGAGATGCTCGAACCGTTCGGGGGGGCTCATCTTGTCTCCGGTGAACCGCAGGCCGAGCACGCAGGTCCCGGAGCGGGCCCGGTCCTGGACCCGTTGGAGGTCGGCGGGGGAGAGCCCGACATCGCGGCGGCGGGACGCGCTCACGGGGAACGGGAGGGAGGGCTGGCTGAGCACCGGGGCCACCACCACATCGTCGACCATCATGCCGAGGGCGAAGCCCCCGGTGAAGCACATGCCGACCGCGCCCACCCCGGGCCCGCCGCACCGCTGGTGCTCCTCCCGGGCCAGGGCCCGTAGCCAGCTGACGATCGGACTCGTCTGCCCGAGGGCCAGCACCGTGAACTCCCGCGAGATGCACGCCTTGGACAGGGACCCGAGCACGTAGCCGTTGGAAGGGGACCGGCCGTCCTCGCCGAAGACGTGCGGCAGCACCGCGGTGAATCCGGCCCCGGCCACCAGGCGGCCGAAGTCGGCCACGTGCGGGGTGATCCCCGGCAGCTCGCTGACGACGATGACCGCCGGCCCGGTGCCGAGCCGGTAGACGGCCCGTCTCGTCCCTCCTGCGGTGAAGGTCGACGACTCGAAGTCCGCCAGCGCGTCGGCCATGGGAAACGCTACCCCCGAAGCGACTCAGCGACTCAGCGACTCAGCAGTCGGGCCGGCCAGCGCCAGGGTCACCACCGCCGGCCGGTGGTCGGACCCGGCGAATCCGCCGATGCGGGCGTCGGTCACGGCCACCGACTCGGTGACCAGCACGTGGTCGAGCTGGCTGTGGGGCCGGTGGGCGGGCCAGCTCCTTCCGATGACCGCCCGCCGCCATCCCCGGAAGTAGGAGCTGGTGGGCGGGCCCCAGAGGTTCATGTCCCCGGCCAGCGCCGCCGCCGTGTCGACCGGGGGGAGCCGTTTGCCCAGCCGACGGTACTGGGCGTGCGATCCGTGGGTGATGTGGGACATGTGGGTCCCGCAGACGGTCAGACCGCCGCCCCGGAGGTCGACGGTGCCCTGGAGGACGGCCCGATAGGCCGGGTCCCGCTTGAGCCGGCCGAGTTGGATGACCTCGACATCCCGGACCGGGAGCCGTGACAGCAGGGCAACCCCCCAGTGGCCCCGGGCGAAGGGCCGGTCGCGCGGGCCGGCCGCGGCACGGTACCGCTCGCTGTCGAGGCGCAACGTCTTGCGGACCTGGCCGGCCAGCGGACCCCAACGACGGGTGGTGGTCAGGATCGGTGCGTAGAGCCGGCCCCGGGCCAGGGCCATCTCCTCCACCACCTCGTAGCCCAGCTCCGCCGCCACCCGCGTCGCCGTGCTCGGGCTGCCGTCGTCGGGCTCCCAGGACTCCTGCAGGACGAGGACGTCGGCTCCGAGGGCGGCGCACTCCCCGACCACGTCGAAGGGGCGGCCCCACCCGTCGACGCCCATGTGGACGTTGAAGGTGGCGAGCGTCAACGACGCCGGGGGATGCCCGTCGGCCATCGGGGTCAGGGTCGGCCGAGGGTCTCGGCCGCGTCCGCCAGCCCGTCCCGGAAGTCCGGGTGGGCGATCTGGGCCAGCGCTGCGGCCCGCTCCCGTACCGTGCGCCCGGTCAGGTCGGCGGCGCCGTACTCGGTGATGACCACCCCGGTGTGGTGACGGGGCGTGGACACCACCGAGCCGGCAGGCAGCAGCGGGACGATGCGCGACCGGGTGACGCCGTTGGCCACCGCGGTGGACCGCATGCAGATGAGCGAATGGTCGTCGATGCGCATCTCGGCGCCGGCCACGAAGTCCTCGTGCCCACCGACGCCCGAGACCTGCTTGCCGTCGATGTGGTCGGCGACCACCTGTCCGTAGAGGTCGACGCTCAGCGCGCCGTTGACCGAGACGAAGGAGTGGTTGCGGGCGATGACCGTCGGGTCGTTGACCACCTGCACGGGCACGAAGGCCACGTCGCGGTTGCCGTCCAACCAGCGGTAGAGCTGCGACGAGCCGAGTGCGAAAGTGGCGATCGACACCCCGTTGAACACCTCCTTGGCGTCGTTGGTCACTTTGCCGGCCAAGTGCAGGCGCATCAGGCCGTCGGTGAACATCTCGGTGTGGATCCCGTACGAACCGCCGGTCCCGGCGGCCAGCTGGGTGGCCACCATGTCGGGCACCGCGCCGATGCCGATCTGCAGGGTGGCGCCGTCGCCGATGAACGAGCGGGCCCGCTCGGCGACGGCCCGGTCGATGTCATCGGGCGGGGTCGGGGGCAGGACGTAGGGCGCCCCGTCCGCCTCGACGACCACGTCGGCCAGTTCGAGGGGCAGGGCGTTGCTGTAGTCCGGCGGCAATGAGCTGGTCCGGGGCAGGTTGGGGTTGACCTCGATGACCAGCAGCCGGTCGGGATCGCGCCCGGCGGCCACCAACTCCTCGTAGGTGGCACCCAGGTGGAGGGAGAGGTTGATCATCCCGTCGGCATCCGGGGGGGCGGCCTGGGCGGTCATCACCCGCGGCGCAAACCGGCGGAGGATGGGGGCGAACTGGCGAAAGCCTCCGGGCACCAGTTCGATGTTGGCCCCCTGGGCCAGCATCATCCGCTCGGCCGGACCGAAGAAGCCACACCGGTACGACACGCCCGGGTGAGTGAAGACCGGGTAGTAGCCGAGGAGTAGGGCCCCGCCGAAGGTCAGGTCCTCCCAGTCGTCCCGCGTCCCGAGGGCGGTGAGGAAGGCATCGGGATTGGCCGGGCCGAGCCCGAAGCCGACGGTGTCCCGGACCCCGATCCGCGCCGCGGCCTCCGCCGGGGTGGAGAGGGACGCCATGGCCCCAGTGTGCCACCCGGGCGGGGCGCCTCCGCGGTCGGTGGACGCGGCGCCAGCCGGGTCCCGGGCTGCCCCCGGGTCACGGAAGGATGGCAACATGGGCGGATGCTGGTCGACACCCTGCTTTCCGGGCTCGAGGACGCCGCCGACCATGCCCGGCGGCTCGAGGAGCTCGGGGTGGGCGGGGCCTTCACCTTCGAGGGGCCGCACGACCCGTTCACCCCGCTCATCGTGGCCGCGCCGGCCACCACCTCGCTCGGACTGGCCACCAACGTGGCCGTCGCCTTCCCCCGCAACCCGGTGCAGCTGGCCCACCAGGCCTACGACCTCCAGCTCCTTTCCCGGGGCCGGTTCACCCTGGGGCTGGGCTCGCAGATCCGGGCCCAGATCGAGAAGCGCTACGGCGCCGCCTTCGACCGGCCCATCGCCCGGATGCGCGAGCTGGTGGCGGCGCTGCGGGCCGTCTTCGCCTCGTGGGAGACGGGTGAGCGGCTCGACTTCCGGGGGGAGTTCACCTCGCACACCCTGATGCCCCCGATCTTCAACCCGGGACCCCACCCGTTCGGCATGCCGCCCATCGCCCTCGGTGGGCTGGGTCCCCAGATGGTCGCCCTGGCCGCCGAGGTGGCCGACGGTCTCCTGGTCATGCCCTTCAACTCCGCCCGGCACTTCCGCCGGCGCACCCTGCCGGCCATCGAGGAGGGGCTCCGTCGGGCCGGACGGAAGCGGTCGGAGCTGACCGTGACCGGCGAGGTCATCGTGTGCTGTGGGCGGGACGACCGCGACATAGAGGCGGCGCGCTCGGCCGGCCGATGGCTGCTGGCCTTCTACGCGTCGACCCCGGCCTACCGCCCCGTCCTCGAGGCGGAGGGGTGGGAGTCGCTGCAACCCGAGCTCAACCAGCTCTCCAAGTCCGGGCGATGGGGGGAGATGGCGCAGACGATCGACGACACCATGCTGGCCACCCTGGCCGCGGTCGGGTCGCCCAAGGAGGTGGCCGCCGACATCGGTGATCGCTTCGGCGACCGGGTCGACCGGGTCGCCTTCTACACGCCGGCACAGGTGGCCGACGACACCCTGGGCGAACTGGTCGACGCCTTCGGGGCCGGGCCGCCGGGGGGGCGGCGATGACCGACGGCGGGGCCCCGGCCTACGACGAGTTCTCAATGTTCGCCGACAACGCCGGCGAGGCCGGGCTCCCCTGGAAGGGCGAGCCCGTCGTGAGCCGAGAGTTCGTGGTCGTGGCCCCGGGCCGCCGGGTCAGCGCCCTGGTGTGGAAGACCGGTCCGCCCGAGATGGTGCTCCTCCACGGCGGTGGCCAGAACGCCCACACCTGGGACACGGTGGCGCTGGCCCTCGACCGGCCCCTCCTGGCCCTCGACCTCCCCGGCCACGGTCATTCGGACTGGCCGGGCGACGCCCGGGCCCTCGACCCGGCGGCCATGGCCGACGACATGGCCGTGGCCATCGGCCGGCTGGCCCCTGGGGCCCGCATGGTGGTGGGCATGTCGCTCGGCGGGGTGACGTCCATCGCCCTGGCCGCCGCGCACCCCGAGCTGGTGGCCAAGCTGGTCCTGGTCGACATCACCCCCGGAGTCGACCATGCCAAGAGCTCGGACATCGCCGCCTTCCTGGCCGGCCCCGAGTCGTTCGCCTCGTTCGACGAGATCCTGGAGCGGACCATCCAGTTCAATCCCACGCGGTCGGAGTCGTCGCTGCGCCGTGGCGTGCTCCACAACGCCGTCCAACGCGACGACGGGTCGTGGACCTGGCGGCACCAGCTGGGCCGGCCGTCGTCCGCCACCGGGCTCCACGTGGGGTCGATCGACTTCGGCTCCCTATGGGGCGAGCTCGAGCACCTCGCCGTCCCGGTGCTCCTGGTGCGGGGCCAGCGGTCCCCGGTGGTGGACGACGCCGACGTGGCCGAGTTCCGGCGGCGCCGGCCGGCGGACCAGGTGGTCGTGGTCAGCGATGCCGGTCACAGCATCCAGGGGGACCAGCCCGTCGAGCTGGCCCGCATCCTGGACGGCTTCTCCGCCGCGCTCTGAGGGTCAGGCAGCCACCAGCCGATCGCCGGAGCCGGCGGCCGGCCGGCCTCCGGCGGCGGGGACCAGCGCGGCTTCGAGCACCTCGCCGATCTCGGAGGCCAGGTGGAAGGTCATCTCCTCTCGCACCTCCTCGGGCACGTCCTCGAGGTCGGGCCCGTTGCGGCTGGGCAGCACCACCGAGTTGAGCCCGGCCCGGTGGGCGGCCAGCACCTTCTGGCGCACGCCGCCGATCGGGAGCACCCGACCCTGCAGGGTGACCTCGCCGGTCATGCCCAGCACCGACGACACCGGGACGTCGCGGAGCAGGCTCACCAGCGCGGTGGTCATGGTGACGCCGGCCGACGGCCCGTCCTTCGGGATGGCCCCGGCCGGCACGTGCACGTGGAATCGCTTGCCGGCGAAGGCGGCCGGATCGATGCCCAGGGCCTCGGCGTGGGAGCGCACGTAGGACAGGGCGATCTCGGCCGACTCCTTCATGACGTCGCCCAACTGGCCGGTCAGGGTCAAGCCCTCGGGCCCGTCCATCACCGACGCCTCCACGTAGAGGACGTCGCCCCCGGCCCCGGTGACAGCCAGGCCGGTGGCCACGCCGGGCACCGCCGTCCGATCGGCCGCTTCGAAGAAGAACCGGGGCCGGCCCAGCCAGCCGCGGACATCGTCACGGTCGACGGCCAGCGGGGTCTCCGTCTCGTGGGAGGCGATCCGGGCGGCCACCTTGCGCAGCAGCCGGCCCAGCTCGCGCTCGAGAGAGCGCACGCCCGCCTCACGGGTGTAGTCGCCCACCACGACCCGCAGGGCGTCGTCGCTGATGGTCACCTCGTCCGGGGCCAGGGCGGCGCGCTCCAGCTGACGCCCGAACAGGTGGTTGCGGGCAATGGCCACCTTCTCGTCCTCGGTGTAGCCGTCGAGCCGGATGACCTCCATCCGGTCGAGCAGCGGGCCGGGGATGGTGTCGGCCATGTTGGCGGTGGCGATGAACAGCACCTTGGACAGGTCGAGCTCGACTTCGAGGTAGTGATCGCGGAAGGTGTGGTTCTGAGCCGGGTCGAGCACTTCGAGCAGGGCCGACGACGGGTCGCCCCGGTAGTCGGTCCCCAGCTTGTCGACCTCGTCGAGCACGATGACCGGGTTCATGGTCCCGGCCTCCCGCAGGGCCCGCACCAGACGCCCGGGCTGGGCGCCGACGTAGGTGCGCCGGTGCCCCCTGATCTCGGCCTCGTCACGAACCCCACCCAGTGCCACCCGGACGAACGAGCGGCCGAGGGCCCGCGCCACCGACTCGCCCAGCGAGGTCTTGCCCACTCCGGGCGGGCCGACCAGGGCCAGGATGGCGCCCGCGCCGCGCCCGGAGGCCGGGGCCAGGCCCCGTTCGGCCTGCAGCTTGCGCACGGCCAGGTGCTCGAGGATGCGGTCCTTCACGTCGTCCAGGCCGTCGTGGTCCTGGTCGAGGATGTCGGACGCCGCCTTCACGTCGAGCCGGTCCTCGGACTCCTCGCCCCAGGGCAGTTCGAAGACGGTATCGAGCCAGGTGCGGATCCACCCGTGTTCGGGGTTCTGCTCGCTCATCCGCTCGAGCTTGTCGACCTCGCGCTCGACCGCCTGGCGCACCCCGTCGGGAAGCGGCCGGTCGGAGAGCTTGGCACGGTAGTCATCGGGGTCACCCTCGTCGCCCGAGCCGATCTGGCCCAGCTCCTTGCGGATGGACTCCAGCTGGCGGCGCAGGAGGAACTCCCGCTGGGTCTTCTCCATGCCCTCTTCGACGTCGGTCTTGATCCGCTCGCGCAGGGTGAGATCGGCCAGGACCTCCCGGGCCCAGGCGATGACCAGGCGTAGCCGGGCGCCGACCTCCAGGGTCTCCAGGACCTCGACCTTCTGGGCCAGCGACAGGTCGGGTGAGTACCCGGCCATGTCGGCCACCCGGCCGGGATCGGTGACATCGGCCAGCCGTTCGGCTATCCGGGCCGCGCCCCTACTCAACAGGATGTTCTCCAGGACGGCGCGGTACTCGCGGGCCAGCTCGGCCTCCGCGGCGGAAGGCGGCCCCTCGGGGATGACCTCGACCTCGACCCACAGGGCCTGGCCGGTGCCGGGAACGGCGGTGCCCAGCCGGGCCCGCTCCAACCCGCGCACCGCCACCGCCGGCATGCCTCCGGGAAGGTCCCCCCTCTCCATGACCTCGGAGACCACACCCACCGACGCGTACCGCCCGTCGATGAACGGGACCAGGACGAAGCGTCCGTCGGCCGCCTCTGCCGCCTCGGCCGCGGCCTTGGCCTCGGCCGACTCGAGGGCCATGGTGAAGACCATGCCCGGCAGGACCACCCCCGAGGTCAGGGGCAGTAGCGGGAGATTCTCGTTGAGCTCGTCCATCGTTCCTCCGAATGTCACCAGCTGAAGCGCCGTTCGGAAGTTCAACATCGGAATCGAACGTGTATTCCCCCCGGGCCAGCCCGGGCCAGCCCGGGCCAGCCCGGGCCAACCCGGGACGGCCCCGTGACGCCCCGGAGGGGCCGGGTGCCTGCGTTAGGGACGAATTCACCCAGAGCACCTGATGTTCGTACGGAGTTAACCCGGACTTCGCGGGACGTTCACCTCGTGTCGTTACCGTCACAGCAGGACGTGCGAGGCGTCCCGGGTCGGCGGAAAAGAAGCCGGACCTGAGCATCGGGTCCGGACACCGGACCCGACGACACGGAGGTCAAGGCACCAGTGGACTCAGTTATGACCCCTCAGGCGGACTCGGGGCCGCGCCGTCGGACCAGGCGGCTCTTGGCGGTGGGCCTGGCTGCCACGGCGGCGCTCCTGGCCGCCTGCAGCTCGTCGTCTGCGCCGGCCACCACCACCGTGCCCCCGGGCGGAGTCAAGGCCCCGGGCAACTCCTCGTATCTCACCGCCGATCTGAACGCCCCGGCCGGAGCCCTCACCGCCGCCGGCTCGACCTTCGTCCAGCCCTTCTTCAGCGTGGCCTTCCACGACTACACGGCGAAGAACCAGGGCCTGCAGGTCAACTACTCGGGCGTGGGAAGTGGTAATGGCATCACCGACTTCGAGCAGGGAACGGTCAACTTCGCCGCCTCAGACGTACCCATGTCCAGCTCCGACCTGGCCAAGGTGCCCGCCGCCTCCGGCCCGGTGGTCCAGATACCCGACATCCTCGGTGGCGTCTCCATCTCCTACAACCTTCCCGGGGTGAGCACCAGAGTCAAGCTCGACGCCGCCACCCTGGCCGGCATCTTCGACGGCACCATCAAGACCTGGAACGCGTCGCAGATCACCGCCCTCAACCCGGGGGTCACCCTCCCGTCCAACGCCATCGTCCCCGAGGTCCGGGCCGACAGCTCCGGCACCACCTACATCTTCAGCGACTACCTGGCCAAGGCGGCGGGGTCGGCATGGACGCTGGGCACCAGCAAGACCATCACCTGGCCGTCTTCGGCGGTGGCGACCCCGAAGAACTCGGGAGTGGCCGGGAGCATCCAGTCCACCCCGTACTCGATCGGTTACGTGGAGCTGGCCTACGCCATCCAGAACCACTTCACATACGCCGCGGTCAAGAACGCGGCCGGCAACTACGTGATCCCATCCCTGGCCACGGTGGGGGCCGATGCCGACCAGCGCACCAACGTGTCGCCGACCGACTTCTCCATCGTCAACGAGCCGGGTGCCACCAGCTATCCGATCTCGGGCTACAGCTGGGCCATCCTCCTGCAGAAGCAGACCAGTGCCACCACCGGGGCCGGCGTGGTCAAGGTCCTCGACTGGACCACCTCCACCGGAGGCGGCCAGGACCTGGCGGCCGCCCTCAGCTACGTGAAGCTCCCCCCGGCCGTCCAGAACCAGAACCGGACCACTCTGCTGACGGTCACCGGACCGGGCGGACAGGTCCTGCTCACCAAGAGTTGAGCGGGATCACCGAATGAGGGGCTGACCGGTCACGATGACCACTCGAGAGACGACACAGCCGAGAGGTGCGAGGCGGGGCTCCCGCCTCGGCCTGCCCAATGGCGTGTACCGCGGGCTGCTGGCCGCGGTGGCGGCCATCTTCGTGGGCCTGGTGGCGTGGTTCCTCGTCTCGATGATCGTCCAGGCCAAGCCGGCCTTCTCCACCCTCGGGTTCTCGTGGATCTTCCAGAAGACCTGGGACCCCAACCACCAGAAGTTCGGGCTCCTCCCGTTCATCATCGGGACCTTCGAGACCACTGCCATCGCCCTGGTGCTGGCGGTTCCGATCGGGCTGGGGACGGCACTGGCCCTGGCCTACCTGGTGCCCCACCGGCTGCGGGCCCTGCTCTCGACCGCCGTGGAGCTGCTGGCCGCGGTGCCCAGCGTCGTCTACGGCCTGTGGGGGTTGATCGTCCTGGCCCCGCTGGTGCGCGAGTACCTCGAGCCCTTCCTGACCTCGGTGCTCGGATGGACCGGGTTGTTCAACGGCCCGAACCAGGGTCCGGGCCTGCTGCTGGCCGGGATCATCCTCTTCGTCATGGTGCTGCCGACCATGATGGCCATCTCCCGTGACGTCCTGGCTGTCGTGCCCAACGAGCAGGTGGAAGGGGCGATGGCCCTCGGGGCGACCCGGTGGCAGGTGCTGCGCAAGGTGGTGGTCCCGGGGGCCCGCACCGGCCTCCTCGGCGCCTTCACCCTGGCCACCGGCCGCGCCCTCGGCGAGACCGTGGCCGTGGCCCTGGTCATCGGCAACTCGAACTTCATCGCCCACTCACTCAAGTCACCGGCCGCCACCCTGCCGTCGCTCATCGTCAACAACTTCGGCGAGTCCACCGGCACCGAGCTCAGCGCCCTGTTCGGCGCCGGGCTGGTGCTGTTGGTCATCGGGGTGGCGGTCAATGCCACGGCCCGGGTGCTGGTCCGCTCCACCTCCCGGGCCGGAGCCGCCTCGGTGGCGGTGGCGTGATGGCCACCCTCGCCTTCGACGCACCCGCCGACCCGATCCTCGAGCGGCGCCGGCGGATCCAGGGTGTGGCCACCGCCACGCTCAAGCGGCGCAAGGCCTACTCGAAGGTCGCCATCGGGATCTGCTGGGTCTTCCTGGGCATCGCCATCGTGCCGCTGGTCGGGGTGGTGGCCTACGTGGTGGTCAAGGGGCTCCCGGCCTGGAACGTCGACTTCTTCACCCAGGTGACCGAGCCCGAGGGCATCCCGGGCGGGGGCGTGTGGAACGCCATCGTGGGGACGGCGGAGATCGGGGCGCTCGCCACCGCCGTCACCGTGCCCATCGGGCTGCTGTGCGGCCTGTTCCTGGCCGAGTCGGACGGACGGATCTCCGGCGCTGTCCGCTTCACGGCCGACGTGATGACCGGGGTGCCCTCGATCACCATCGGGATCTTCGGCTACATCGCCATCGTCAAGAACACCGGCCACTACAGCGGACTGGCCGGTGCCTTCGCCATCGGGGTGATCATGCTGCCGGTGATCATGCGGGCCGGCGAGACCGCCATCCGCGGGGTGCCCCACCACCTGAGCGAGGCCGCGCTCGCCCTCGGCGCCCGGCGGGCGACCATCGCCCGGCGGGTGGTGGTTCCGGCCGCGCTGCCCGGCATCGTCACCGGGGTGCTGCTGGCCGTGGCCCGGGGTCTCGGGGAGACGGCGCCGCTGCTGCTGACCATCTTCGGCAATGAGTACCTCCAGTGGAACCCGAACAAGCCCATCGAGGCGCTTCCCGTCCTCATCTACAACAACAGCAGCCAGCCCTACGCCGACCTGGTCCAGGTGGCCTGGGGTGCGGCCCTGCTGCTGTTGGTGGTGGTCCTGGTACTCAGCATCGGCAGCCGCATCGCGGCTGCATTTCTGCAGAGGGAGAGACGATGATCGATCCGGTCCCTCCGCCTTCGGTGGCGGAACGAGTGGGCTTCGACACCAGCGAGGTGCTGTTGGGGCCTCCGGTCGGCGAGCCGGTGATGCGGTTGCAGGACGTCACGGTGGAGTTCGCCGGGCGCAAGGCGGTGCGCGGGGTCAGCTTCGACGCCCACGGCGGGGAGATCACCTCACTGATCGGCCCGTCGGGGTCCGGCAAGACCACGTTGTTGCGGGCGCTCAACCGGATGCACGACACGGTCCGGACCGCCTCGGTGACCGGAACCGTCATGCTGGGTGACACCGACGTGTACGCCGGCTCCACCGACCCCACCCTGCTCCGGTCCCGGGTGGGGATGGTGTTCCAGCGGCCGAACCCATTCCCCACCATGAGCATCTACGAGAACGCCGTCGCCGGGCTCAAGTTCAACGGGGTGCGGAAGAAGGCGCTGCTCGAAGAGGCGGCGGAGTCGGCGCTGATCGCCGCCGCGCTGTGGGACAGCGTGCGCGACCGGCTGAAGGCCCACGCCAGCACCCTCTCCGGAGGCGAGCAGCAGCGGCTGTGCATCGCCCGGGCCCTGGCCGTCGAGCCGGAGGTGCTGTTGATGGACGAGCCCACCTCGGCCCTCGACCCCATCGCCACCAAGCGGATCGAGGAGCTAATCGGGGAGCTCAAGCACCGGGTGACCATCATCGTGGTCACCCACAACATGCAACAGGCCATGCGGGTGTCCGACCGGTGCGCCTTCCTGCTCATGGGGGAGGACCGGGCCGGCGAGCTCATCGAGTTCGGCCCCACGGCCAAGCTGTTCAGCGAGCCCGGCGACCCGCGTACCCTCGACTACGTCAACGGCCGGTTCGGCTAGGGCTCAGGAGGCCTGGTCGGTGGCCCTGCGGGATGCCGGGCCGGGGCGGTAGCCGTCCGGCTCGACCCGGAACCCCACTCCTCTGACCGTCACGATGTACTGCGGGTTGGACGGGTCCGGCTCGAGCTTGGCCCGCAGGCGGTGGATGTGGGTGTCGAGGGTGCGGCTGTCCGACAGGTAGCGTCCCGGCCACAGCAGGTCGATTAGTTCGTCCCGTGTCCGCAGCCGCCGAACCGGGGAGAGGAGCACGGCCAGCAGGTCGAACTCGCGGCGCGACAGGTGGGTCTGACTCCCGCCCACCGTGACCTCCCGGCGGACGAAGTCCACGACCACCGAGCCGAAGGCGACATCCACCGAGCCGAAGGCGACATCGGGCCGCTCCTCGTCGTGGGGGTCGTCGGCCGGGTCCGCAACGAGCTCCGGGTCGGCGGTCTCCACCGGCAGCGGCGGGACCTCGGGAGGGGATACCCGCCTCAGGATGGCCTGCATGCGGGCGACGAGCTCACGTAGGCGGAACGGCTTGGTGACGTAGCCGGCGGCCCCGAGCTCGAGGCCGAGGACCACGTCGAACTCGCTGTCGACGGCGGTGACCATCACGATGGGCACCGGGGCCAGGCGTCGCATCCGGCGGCAGACCTCGATGCCGTGCATTCCAGGCAGGAGCATGTCGAGCAGCACGATGTCCGGGGGGTTGTCGGTGAAGAGACGGAGCCCTTCCGGGCCGTCGGCGGCCACCTCGACGACGAAGCCCTCCCGGACCAGGCCCGAGGAGAGGGCCTGGCGGTAGGACTCCTCGTCCTCCACCACGAGGACCCTGGTGCTCTCGTCGACGGCAACCATGGACAGTTGACGACCTCCGAGATCGACCCTAGAAAACCAAGGTGAACGGGAAACGACCCGCGGGATACCTCGGGGTGATCATTCCGTGAACGTTGTGCGTCCACTGGCCGGAACACCGTGGTCAGGGCCTCGCGGCGGCGTCCGCCCCTCGGCTCAGGTGAGGGACCCGACGGCCAGGCCGGCCGCCGCCGCGCCGATGCCGGCGGTAATGCTGACCGCCACGTTGAGCAGCGACACTGCCCGACGGTCGGCCTCCGCCAGTCGCACGCTGTCGAAGGCGAACGTCGAGAACGTGGTGTAGGAGCCGATCAACCCGGTGCCCGCCACGGTCAGCCAGGCCGCCGAGATCCCGTGGCGGATGCCCGAGGCGACCAGGACTCCGAGGACGAACGAGCCACTGACGTTGACCACCAGGATGCCGAGGGGAAAGCCGGACCTGATCCGCCGCTGCACCAGGTGGTCGACTAGGTGCCGCAGCAGCGCGCCGAGCGCGCCGGCCGCGGCGAGCCCGGCGACGATCATGACGGCGTCACCCGGTTCGGATCGGGGTCCGGGCTCGAGGCCGGCTCCGGAGCCGGGTAGAGCACGCCCAGGTCGTCGGGGTCGGGGATCGGGCGGTCGCCCGGCAGGGGGAGGAAGCGCCAACGGGCCAGGGCCATCCCGACGATCACGGCGGCCGGCCCGGCGACCAGTGAGGCCACGAGGTAGGTAGCGGCCGTGCCCACCCGTCCGTGCTGGCCATGCTGGGCGACCTCCACCATCATGGTCGAGAAGGTGGTGAAGCCCCCGCAGAACCCGATGACGGCGAACGGCCGCACCAAGCGGTTCGGCTTCCACCGCTCGGCGGCCAGGGTGACGACGAGGCCCAGGATGAGCGAGCCCGTGACGTTCACCACCAGGGTCGGCCAGGGGAACCCGGGACC
>DATBOO010000035.1:0-5815 GCA_036553725.1 Acidimicrobiales bacterium
CCAGAACTCCGCCAGACCTCCCATGTCACCGACTGGCGAGTCCCGGATACAGGCGAAATGGCGGACGTCGGAGCTGGCCACTGCCGGGAAGCCGAGAGTTCGCTAAGGTTCCCCCACATGAAATGGATATGGGTAATTCTCCTGGTCATCATCGGCGCGCTGGCGGCGTTCGTTGCCATCGAGTACTTCACTGTTTCGATCCATTCGCTGCCGAGCTACATCCCTGGCCACAAGGCTGCGCATGGGCACTATGGGGGTGGTCACTACCGCAAGCGGGGCGCGGCTGCGGCCGTCGTGGCCTTCGTGGCCTTGGGAGCTGCCGGCTATCTCACCTATCGCAACCTCCAGGGCCAAAAGCCGGCAGCAGCCGGTCCGGCGACCCAGGACAGCTCATCTGTCGACCAGCTCATTTCGAGTCCACCGTCGGAGCCCGGGGGGCCTGTCGAAGGCTGAGGCGCACTGGCAGGTCGATGAGGGCGCTGCCCGAGCCCTGACCTGATCCCTGCCCGTGTGGACCGGCGCAACGCGCTGGACACGGAACCGGACTGCTCCGCCATGATCGCTCGCCGAGGAGGAGCCGGATGGATCCGGGGCCCGAGTCATGAGTCGATGTTCCGCGCTGACCCAGTTCTCTGACTCGTTGGCCGGCGCGTGCCCTTAGGTGGCACTCCTGCTTCGACGCAGGGCGCTCCCCTACGTTCGACCCTGCGTTGGACGCAGGTTACTCCCCCAGGAACCAGTGGGACGCCCGGGACTCGTAGAGGCCCACTGCACCGGACCGCACCGCGTCACCGGCGCGGCGAAGTCCACGGCGCCTCTCCTCGAGGGTGGTGAGGATGCTCAGCGCCAACAGGACCAGGGACATACCCACGATGGCCAGCGGCTTGACATCCACGCCGGTGAACGGCAGCTGGGTCGGCTGGGCCTTGGCCACCAACACCGGATTGGAATTGGCGGTGGGAGGCGAGCCGGTGAACGGGAGCTGGGCCGCGGGCGCGGCCGGCGGCGGTTTGGTGATCGTCGGCGTCGTGGTCGCGTCGCCGCCGCCCGGCGTGACCGGGGTGCATGACTGGGCGGTCTGGATCGTGGCTCGATGGCCGATCTGGTACGACCACGGACCCGCCGCCTCCGGACTCGACTCGACCCACGCGTCCACCTGGATCACGCCACAGAAATTGGTGGGATACGGAAGTGTCAGGATCCCGGACGTCCCCGTCACCGTCCCCACGACAGTCTGAGCCGGTATGGCTGGCTCGTTCTCCATCAGCTTCCACACACAGTTGGCGGGACGGTTCCGACACGGAGGCACAGGTATCTGGAGGGTGACTACGTTGTTGGCGGGCCAGAACTTGATGACCGCGAACGCTCCCCTGGCCGATGCCGAAGCCGGAGCGGAGCCGACCACGACCGAGCCGACAAGGACGGAGCCGAGGGCAGCCAAACCGACGGCCGCCAATGCCAGCCGCCGGCTTGTACTCCTCTGTCCCTCCTGCATCTTGCTCCCCTGTTTGGCGCCCACCTTTTTGCGGCTGCGATCCATTGTGGCCGGGTCCACCAACCAACTCCAGTCTTTCCGATCGCAACCAACGGACGCATGACCAAAATTAGGTAGATTTCACCAGCTCCTCCAGGCTATTTGCCCCGAAGCGGCGGTGCCATATTCGGTCTCACTGCGAGGCGCACCGGCGACGCAACGTGGTAAACGACTCGTTGGCACCTCGGACGAAGACCAGAGTCGGTTGGTGCGCTCTACAGGGCCGCCTCAGCCCGTTGCAGCTGCACCACGACGGCCTCGATCGCTTCACTCAGACCGGTGGTGGGTTCGATCACCACATCGGGGGCCTCGGGGACCTCATAGGGGTCGGTGACGCCGGTGAACGAACCGATCTCCCCTGCCGATGCCTTGGCGTAGAGCCCTTTCGGATCACGGAGGGAGCAGATATCCACCGGGGCAGCCATGTAGACCTCGACGAACGCCAGGCCCGCTCGCTGGTGCACCAGGCGGGCCCGGAGACGGGACTCGGCGTACGGACTGATCAACGCCACCACCGCCACGACGCCGGCATCAGCGAACAGGCAGGCCACCTCGGCCGCCCGTCGGACGTTCTCCTCCCGCTCCGTGCGGCTGAAGCCGAGGTCGCCGTTCAGCCCGGTCCGCAGGTTGTCCCCGTCCAGCAGATAGGCGCCCCGGCCCTGCTTCACCAGGCACTGCTCGACCCCGGCGGCCACCGTCGATTTTCCCGAGCCGGACAGGCCGGTGATCCAGACCGTCGCCCCCCGTCCCCCGAGCGACTGGGCCCGCTCGTCGCGGGTGAGATGCCCGGGGTGGTAGGTGATATTCGAGGAGGTCATGTCGCTCACCTCGGGCCTCAGTCGGGGCCGTGCAACATGCCCGCCCCGACGGTCACGTTGGTGTCCTCGGCGGCCAGGATGAACGATCCGGTCTGGCGGTTGCGCCGGTAGCTGTCGTAGAAGAGGGGCTGGGTGACCCGGAGGCTCACCCTCCCGACATCGTTGAGGCCGAGCGACGACGCCGACTCGTCGCGGTGCAGCGTGTTGACGTCGAGCCGGTAGTGGATGTCCCGGATCACCGCCCGCACCCAGCGGGTGGTGTGCTTGAGGGCCAGGAAGTCACCCGGGCGCAGCGGTCGCTCGGTCATCCAGGCCACCATGGCGTCGAGGTCCTGGCCGACGGTCGGCTGGTTCAGCGGCCGGCAGATCAGATCGCCTCGTGACACGTCGACGTCGTCGGTCAGGCGCAAGGTCACCGACATCGGTGGGAACGCCTCGTCGACCGGCCCGTCGAACGAGTCGATGCCGGCCACCGTGGTGGCCAGACCGGAAGGGAGGACCATCACCTCGTCCCCCGCCTTGAACACCCCCCCGACCACCTGACCGGCGTAGCCCCGGTAGTCCGGCTGCGCGGTGGTCTGGGGCCGTACCACCCACTGGACGGGCAGACGCGGATCGATCAGGTTGCGGTCCGAGGAGATGTAGATCTGCTCGAGATGGTGGAGTAGTGACGCTCCCTCGTACCAGGGCATGTTGGCGGATCGCTGCACGACGTTGTCCCCTTGGAGGGCGGAGACGGGGACGAAGCTGAGGTCGGCGACGTCGAGCCGGCTGGCGAAGGCGGCGAATTCCTCGCGGATGGACTCGAAGACTTCGCGGTCGTAGTCGACCAGGTCCATCTTGTTGACGCAAAGCAGGAGGTGCGGCACCCGCAGGAGCGAGGCCAAGAAGGCATGTCGGCGGGTCTGTTCGACGATGCCCTTGCGGGCGTCGACCAGCACCAGGGTCAGATCGGCCGTCGAGTTCCCGGTCACCATGTTGCGGGTGTACTGGATGTGGCCGGGCGTGTCGGCGATGATGAACTTTCGGGCCGGCGTGGCGAAGTAGCGGTAGGCGACGTCGATGGTGATCCCCTGCTCGCGCTCGGCCCGCAGGCCGTCAGTGAGCAGGGCCAGGTCGGTGTATTCGTCCCCGCGCTGGCGGCTTACCCGCTCGACCGACTCGAGCTGATCCTCGAATATCGCCTTCGAGTCGAACAGCAACCTGCCGATCAGCGTGCTCTTGCCGTCGTCGACCGATCCGGCCGTGGCCAGGCGGAGCAGCTCCATCAGAAGTAGCCCTCGCGCTTGCGGTCTTCCATGGCCGCCTCGCTCACCCGGTCGTCCGCCCGGGTAGCGCCCCGCTCGGTCAGGCGCGAGGCCGCCACCTCGATGACGATGTCGTCGGCGGTGGCCGCGCTCGACTCCACGGCCCCGGTACAGGTCATGTCACCCACCGTCCGGTAGCGCACGGTGGCCTCGAACACCTCCTCGTCCTCCCGGAGGGAGACGTGGGGCCCGACGGAGAGGAGCATCCCGTCCCGACGGAACACCTGGCGGCGGTGCGAGTAATAGATGGGGGGCAGGTCGATCTGCTCGCTGGCGACGTATTGCCAGATGTCGAGCTCGGTCCAGTCCGACAGCGGGAACACCCGGATGTGCTCGCCGGCCCGGTGCCGGCCGTTGAACAGGGACCACAGCTCGGGCCGCTGGTTCTTCGGGTCCCACTGCCCGAATTCGTCGCGGAAGGAGAAGATCCGTTCCTTGGCCCGCGCCTTCTCCTCGTCGCGGCGGGCGCCCCCGAAGACGGCGTCGAAGCGGTGCTCGTTGATGGCGTCGAGGAGGGTCCGGGTCTGGAGCCGGTTGCGTGAGGGATTGGCGCCGCCTTCCTCGGCCACCCGCCCCGAATCGATCGACTCCTGCACGGAGGCGACCACCAGCGTGGCGCCCATGGCCTCGACACACCGGTCCCGGAAGGCCAGCACCTCGGGGAAGTTGTGCCCGGTGTCGACGTGCATCACCGGGAACGGTATCCGCCCTGGCCAGAAGGCCTTCTGTGCCAGCTGGAGCATCACCACCGAGTCCTTGCCGCCCGAGAACAGCAGCACCGGACGCTCGAACTCGGCCGCCACCTCACGGAAGATGTGGACCGACCGGGCTTCGATGTTCTGTAATTGGGACAGCTGGTACTGCCCCACGGCACCCCGACCCCGATCCATGGCCGTCAAATCTACCCGATAGCCCACACTTCGAGTACATGGTCGTAGACTGCGGGACCGGATGCGGCCGACCGACCGCCCACGGTCCGGGGCGCCGCATGAGGTCGGGGGAGACGACGATGGGGCCGAACGGAGACGGACGCCGGAGGCCGGAGGGCGACCCGGCCGACGGCCACCAGGCACCTCAGGGCTCCCATGGGACCGACCCCCCCGCACCGGGGCGTGCGCCCCGGATCCGCGCCGGCACCCGGGCCGACACCCCGGCCGTGGCCCTGCTCCACGCCCGGCAGATCTCCGAGGGATTCCTGTCCCTGCTCGGGGATCGCTTCTTGCAGCTCCTCTACCGGAGGATCCTCCTCCACCCGGCCTCCTTCCTGCTGGTGGCCGATGACCACGGCGATTCCGTGGGGTTCATCGCCGGATCCACCGACGTGGCCGGCCTGTACCGGTCCTTCCTGTGGCGGGACGGGGCCGCCGCCCTCATCCGGGCCGCGGCTCCCCTGACCCGGGGGTGGCGGCGGGTGCTCGAGACCCTGCGCCACGGGAGCCCGGGTGGGGACGGGGGCCCTCCCGGGGCCGAGCTCCTGTCGGTGGCGGTGGACCCGTCCTGGCAGGGACGGGGTGCCGGTCGGTTGCTGGTGGCGTCCCTGCTCGAGGAGATGGCGGCCCGCGGCTGGGGTGTGGTGACGGTGGTCGTCGGCGCCGACAACGACGGAGCCGTAGCCCTCTACCACCGGACCGGCTTCGTCGGCGTCGAGCGCTTCGAGCTCCACCCCGGGATCGAGTCACTCCTCATGCGCTGGGAGCGCGCCGCCCCACCGGCGCCGTCCGAGGCGGCCCCCGGGTGAGCGCCTGGTCGGTTGCCGTCATCGCCCTGGCCGTGACCCTGGCGGCCACGCCGCTGGCCATCGTGGCCGCCCGACGGACCGGCATCGTGGACCGTCCCGGCGCCCTGAAGCCGCAGACGACGCCCGTCCCCTACCTCGGAGGCGTGGCGGTGTTCGCCGGGTTGATCGTCGGGGCCGCCGTCGGCCGGCCCGCCGTCCTGGTGCCTCTGGCCCTGGCCCTGGGCCTGGGTGTGGCCGATGACCGGTTCGGGCTGCCGCCGGTGCTGCGCCTGGCCGGCCAGCTGGCCGTCGGTGCCGCGGTGGCGGCCACCTGCCCACTGCATCTGCCCGGTGTCGCCGCCGTGGCGGTCATCGCCGTCACCGCCCTCCTGATCAACGGGGTGAACCTCATCGACGGGCTGGACATGCTGGCCGCCGG
>DATBOO010000174.1:0-2800 GCA_036553725.1 Acidimicrobiales bacterium
CCGCGGCGCTTGCACAGCCCGACCACCTTCTCCATGAGGTCTGCGGGCGCGTCGGGAGGGGCTCCGGGGTCAGGCATAGGGGGGAATCGTACCGGCTGGCTCCCGTTCGTCGGCCCCGACCACCAGGCGACGGGTCACCGAGTTGGCCAGCAACCGCCCCCGCACGGTGAGCACCCATCTCCCCTCCACCCGGTCCACCAACCCGCTCAGATCGGGATCGTCGGGCAGCGCCGATTCGGGCACGCCGGCCGGCGTGCGCAGCCGGAGGGCCAGGGCCTCGAACATCCGTTGCCGGGCGGTGAGCACCTCCTCCCCGGCGGTGCCGGGCCTGCCGTCCCCGATGAGCGCCACGTACCGATCGGGGGTCCGGACGTTCCACCACCGGCGCCCGGCCCGATGCGAGTGAGCCGCCGACCCGATGCCCCGATAGTCACCCTGGTCCCAGTAGAGGCCGTTGTGCCGGCACTCGTGGCCGGGTCGGGACCAGTTGGAGATCTCCTCCCAGCCGTACCCGGCCCGTCCGAGCACCGCATCGGTGCGTTCGTACCGGGCCGCCTGGACGTCGTCATCAGGATGCCGGTCGGGCGACGCCGCCAGCGGGGTCCCGGGCTCCACGGTCAGCAGATAGGCGCTGATGTGGGGTGGTGGTGCCGCCAGGCCCAGGACGTCGTCGAGACTCCGCTCCCAGTCCGCATCGTCCTCCCCGGCGCCTCCCATGATCAGGTCTGCGTTCCACGAGGAGAATCCGGCCTCGGCCACGGCGGCAGCCGCCTCGACCACCTGCTCGACACCGTGGCGGCGCCCGAGCCCGTCGAGCACGTGGGCAACCGTCGACTGGACTCCGAGCGAGATGCGGGTCACCCCAGCGGCCCGGTAGGTGGCCAACCGCGCCGCGGAGGCGTCCTCCGGGTTGCACTCCACCGTGACCTCGGCGTCGACGGTCCGCGGGATGGCGGCCAGGATCTCGGCCAGCAGCTCGGCCCGGAGCCGCGACGGGGTTCCACCACCGAAGAAGACCGAGGTGGCCGCAGGCATCCCCTCGTCCGACCGGGCCCGCCGGAGCTCCGTCACACAGGCGGCGGCGTAGGACTCCATCAGATGGTCGCGGTCGGTGTACGTGGCGAAGGCGCAGTAGTCACAGCGAAACCGACAGAAGGGCACGTGCACGTAGACGCCGAAGGGATGCGAGTCCGTCATCGAGGGGGGGCGGTGGCCACCTCAGGACACCTGGCCCGAGTGCACCGAGCGCAGCCGGCGGTCCAGGTGGGCCTCCATGGCCTCGGTGGCCAGGGCGGCGACCTCGTCGACGGCGGCCGAAGGCGGTTCGGCCAGGACGCCAGCCAGCCCCCCGCCCAACGTTCTGCGCAACAAGGAGAGGCCCCCGGCGGACAGGGGGCGGCCCCGACGGCAGCTCCGGCACAGGACTCCCCCCTCCGTGAGGTCGAAGGCCACCAGCAGCCCGGAGTCCTCCTGACCGCACGAGACACAGACGTCGAGCACCGGGGCCGAGCCCTCGAGGGCCAGCACCTTGAGGAAGAAAGCCGGCGCCACCATCGGCGAGTCCCGCTCCGCCAGTGCGGCCATGGCGCCGACCAGCATCTCGTAGAGCCGCGGGTTGCCATGCCGCTCCTGGCCGATCTGGTCGACCACCTCGAGCATGGACATGGCGGCGGCCATGCGGTCGAGGTCCTCCCGGACCGTCCGGAAGGTGTCGATGACCTCGACCTGGTTGATCATGTCGAGGTCGCCGCGGCCCTGCCAACCCAGCAGGGCCACATGGCTGAGCGGCTCGAGCCGCGAGCCGAACTTCGACTTGGTCCGTCGGACACCCTTGGCCACCGCCCGCACCTTCCCGTGCTGCTCGGTCATGAGCGTGACGATCCGATCCGCCTCACCGAGACGGATGGTCCGCAACACCATGCCCCGGTCGCGGAACAGGGTCATGGCCGTCCGCTCGGCCCTTCGGCGCCCCGGTTCGCCGGCCCCCCCTGACCCCCGGGCGCGGGGAGGGTGTCCGGCCTGACGGCCCCATTGGGACCGCTGGAGGACAGGGGGGCCCGACCCTGTCCCACCGGGCGCCCCGGTGAGCGGCCATGGCTCCGCCCTCCCCCGAGGAGGTTGTTGCCACCGATGAGGGCGACCAGCACCGGCGGGATCACCACCAGCGGCACGACCGCGGTGAAACCGGCGACCGCCATGAGCACGATGCCGACGTAGGCCACCAGACCGAGGACCAGGCCGGTGGTGATCCACATCCCACCGGTGTCGTCGAGCCGGCGGGCACCGGGACCGCGCCGTCCGGCCCGGCCGGCCGTCACTGCACCCCGCCGAAGCGCCGTTGGCGCTGCTGGAAGTGGCGCACCGCCTCGAACAGGTGGGTCCGGCGGAAGTCGGGCCACAGGACCTCGTCGAACACCAGCTCGCTGTAGGCCAGCTGCCACAGCAGGAAGTTGGAGATCCGGTGCTCGCCCGAGGTCCGGATGACCAGGTCCGGGTCGGGCTGATCGGGGAAGTAGAGGCGCGACCGGATGGCCTTCTCGGTGACCTTGTCGGCCACGATCCCCTCGTCGACCAGTTGGCGCACGGCGTCGACGATCTCCGCCCGCCCGCCATAGTTGAACGCCATGGTCAGGGTGCAGCGGCGGTTGCGCGCCGTCAGGTCGATCGACTCGTCCATGCGCCGGAGGACCCGCTTGGGGACCCGCCAGTCGCGGCGACCGGCGAACCGGATGCGAACCCCCTTCTCGTGCAGCTCGTCGCGCCGACGCATCAGGAGGCTCTCGTTGAAACCCATCAGGTA
>DATBOO010000068.1:0-29815 GCA_036553725.1 Acidimicrobiales bacterium
ACACCCCAGCGTGACATGTTCGCGGGCATCGCTTCGGGCGTGACCGAGCTCCCCGGGGTGACCACCGAGGGCCAGCGCTACATGCGGGATGTCTACGACCATCTGATCAGGATCGGCGATCTGATCGACGGGTACCGAGACCTGTTGAGCGGGGTCATGGACACCCATCTGTCCACCGTGTCCAACCGGCTCAACGTGGTGATGAAACAACTCACGATCATCGCCACGGTATTCCTCCCGCTGAGTTTCCTCACCGGATTCTTCGGCCAGAACTTCTCGTTCCTGATCGCCCACATCACCGGTCGTTTTGCCTTCTTCACGTTCGGAATCGGCCTGGAGCTGGCATCCGCGGCGGCTCTGCTCTATCTCTTCCGCAAACGCGGATGGCTGGGAGGGCCGAGCACCTGACGCCACCCTTGACCGGAGGCCGCCGGTCAAGGGTCAGCAGATCGGACCGGCGTCCGGCCGGTCAGTGCTGGACGGGATTTCCGGCCGGGTCGACCACGTACCAGCGCCCTCCGGCGTTGGTCAGCGCCTGACCGGTCGCCTTGCCCGGGGACCGATCGGGAGGCCACAGGTACAGAGGCCACCCGTTGTAGGTGATCTGGGTGCTTCCGTCACTCCGGGGGGCAGTGCCGAGCAGCCGTGCCTCGATGCCCGGGCCGGCGATCGGGGACACCGACCCCTGGGGCAGGGTGAGCGGCGGCCACTGGACGGCGCAGATGTCGTAGCAACGGGACGGAGAGCCCCGCTGATCCGTCGTGAACATGTACAGGGTGAGTCCCTGGCCGTCGACCAACAGCGGCCCCAACCCGCTGACGCTCGCGGCACCGACCTCGTAGACGGGTTTGTGCCCCAGAGTTGGCGGTGAGGTGCTGAACGGCGCCGTCACCGCCGTCCCCGAGCTGGTGCACGCGGCTGCCGGCAAGGCCAGCAACAACGCAGCCCCGACTGCCCTCGACCGGGTACGCCGGACGAATGTTCCCCGCCGACGAGGTCCCGGGCCAGGGCGGGTCACGGTGCAGCGCCCGCCCTGCGGATGTCCTCGACCGGGAGCGAGGGGTACGGTCCGGTGCCCGGTCGCCAACCGGCGGCCAGCTTCTGATCGGCCACCCCGCCCTCGGCCCAGACATGACAGGAGTCCCGAGCCCATGGGCTGCCCGGCCCCGACAGCAGATCCTGCGACTCCCCGCGGCTGACGGCCAGGGCCCGCCTGGAGGTCACGGCTTGTACCACCACCGGTCCCAGGGAGCGGGCCAGCTGTTCGAGATGGGTGCATCCCCGGGGACCCCCGAACCGGCTCTGCACCTCCCGCGTGTAGCCGCGGGCGACGCTCAGGCCGGTGAGCCCGGCGAAGGCGTCGACGATGGCCGGGCACTCCGAATGGGGAAAGCTGTGCATCTCCGCGGTGGCCTGGGTGATGGTCATGTCGCTGATCCGCACCGTGACCCGGAGGGCCATGTCATGGACGATGGCCACCGCCTCTCCCTCTTCGGCCCAAGGTCGCGTGTCGCGGAGCTTCCCGACGACGAGCAAGGTATCGCCGGCGTCGAAGGCCTCGAAGTCGATGGACCGCCGGTGGAGCGGCAATGGTTCGCCCGCCGGCTGATGACCGCCGGTCATCCGAGGGCGGGGAGGTCGACGATGTCATAGGACCACAATTCGCTGTGCGCACCCACCGGCGGTGGATCGGCATCGGCCGGTGCCCCGGCCTCAGCGACGGCCCGGCGCGAGCGTTCCGTCTCCCCCCGATGGCCGTGGGCGAAGGCCGGAGAGGCGACCCAGGTGTTGAACGACCCCTCGTCCCTCCACCGGGTGAGGACCAACCAGACCCCACGCTCGTCGGTCGGTCGCAACAGTTCGAAGCCCTCGAAGCCGTCAGCGTCGTCGACGGCCCCGGCCCGTTTGGCGAACCGCCGGGCCAGCTCGTCGCCCGAGCCCTCCCGGACGGTGATGGCATTGATCTTGACGACGGTCATGGTCCGATCATTGCCGGATGCGGCCCGAGGACCCAAATCAGGTACTTCAGCCGGACTCCCGGTGGTCACATCCACGTAATTACGGTTGTGTGATACCCTGTTTGCGCAGGCTGACCGTGAGGTTTCGGTTTACGGTCAACCTCTGATCGAGGTGGAGGATCGTCAGTGCCCGAGGGAAGAACCGACAGCGGTCACCATCTGCGCCACGTGGAGCCCGACGACGGCTTCCGGGGCTCCCAGGTCTGCACGCTGGTCGGCATCACCTACCGCCAATTGGACTACTGGGCCCGCACCGGTCTGCTGCGGCCGTCGATCACCGATGCCACCGGCAGCGGCAGCCAGCGCCGCTACTCCTACGGTGACGTGCTCGAGCTCAAGGTCATCAAGCGGCTCCTCGATGCCGGGTTGAAGTTGCAGCAGGCGCGCCAGGCCGTGGAGTGCCTCCGGGGAGACCTCGGTGCGGATCTGGCCTCGTCCCAACTGGTGCTGGTCGGGAGCCGGTCGGTGCTGGCCCAGTCAGACGGTGAGGTCGTCGACCTGTTGGCCGGGGGACAGGGCGTGTTCAACATCCTTCCGCTCTCCGGCGTCGTGTCCGAGCTGGCGGCGGGGATCGTGGAGATCCGCGAGGCCGCCCCGGCCGAGTCCGCACCCAGCCATCCCGCCGCTCGCCACCTGGCATCCGAGAAGATGGCCGAGCAGTGAGCGGTCGGGTCGCCGGAGGCGAGTCAACGACCCTGGCCCCGGTGAACCGGTTCGCACACGAGTCAGAGCATCGGTTCGCCCGCATCCTCGACTTCTACGGTGTGCTCTGGGAGTACGAGCCAGTCGAGTTCGCGTTGGATTGGGACGTCGACGGCCGGCCGACTTCGGGGTTCCGGCCCGACTTCTGGCTTCCCGACCCGGGCCTCTTCGTCGAGTTGACCACGCTCAACCAGCGATTGGTGACGAAGAAGAACGGCAAGGTACGACGAATGGGCCAGCTGTACCCCGACGTGAGGGTTACCGTCCTCTACCAGCGGGACACTCTGGCCCTCCTGGCCAAGTACGGCCTGGCCGGCGAGGGACCCGGCTACCCGGCTATCGCCCGCACCGCCTGAACGTCCTCGCCGGTAACCTTTCGACGTGGGCGACACCTCGACGGCACTCGGCGGCACATCTCCACCCGGGCCCGGCGAACCGCTCCGCCACACGGCATTGATCGATGCCCACCGCCGTCTCGGGGCCAAGCTGGTCGGGTTCGGCGGATGGGAAATGCCCCTCTCGTACGGGCAGGGGACGATCGCCGAGCACCGCGCCTGTCGCCAGGACGCGGTGGTCTTCGACGTAAGCCACCTGGGCACGGTCCGGGTGGCGGGCGGCGACGCCTTCGAACGGCTACAGGCGGCCCTCTCCAACGACCTCGCCAGGGTGGCCCCCGGCCGGGCCCAGTACACCCACCTCCTCGACGACGGGGACGGATCAGTCGTCGACGACATCATCGTCTGGTGGGTCTCCGAGGACACCTTCGACGTCATGCCCAACGCCTCGAATACCGACCGGGTCGTGGAGGCCATCGGCGGCGAGGACACCACGGATGCCCGGTGCATCCTCGCCGTGCAGGGTCCCCATGCCCGGACCCGGGTGGCGACAGTCGCCCCTGAGGCTGCCGGCGTCCCCCGGTTCGGGGTGGTCCCCTTCGTCTGGGAAGGTGTGCCGTGCGTTGCCGCCGGGACCGGCTATACCGGCGAGGACGGCGTCGAGTGCGCGGTACCCGTCGAGGCCGCCGACGCCATGTGGACGGCGCTGTTGGCCACCGGTATCAAGCCGGCCGGGCTCGGGGCGCGCGACACACTCCGACTCGAAGCCGGCCTTCCCCTGCACGGTCATGAGCTCGGACCGGGCATCACTCCGTTACAGGCCGGACTGGGATGGGTGGTCGGCTGGGACAAGTCCCGGTTTCGCGGCCGGGCCGCACTGAGTGCCGAGCGCGACCGCGGCGTCGGCCGGCGCCTGCTGGGGCTTGCCACCACCGGCCGTCAACCCCCCCGCGAGGGCTCGGCGGTGGCCGTAGGGGGCCGGGCGGCCGGACGGGTCACCAGCGGCAACTACTCGCCCATGCTCGGCCATGGCATCGCCCTGGCGCTGATCGACACCTCCTTCGGCCCCGAACCGGGCATGGCCGTCGAGGTCGAGCAGCGGGGAAGGGCGCTGCCGGCCACCGTGGTGAAGACCCCGTTCATCCGCGCCGGCCAGTGGGCCTCCGCCCGGTGAGCAGCAGTACGGTCGCCCATTGGGCCTGCGGGCCCCCGTTCAACTAGACACGTTCGACCAGACCCATTTGAAAGACAGCATCTGAGGAGAGGCCCGTGGGCTCCTACATCCCGCATACCGATGACGAAGTGGAGAGCATGCTTGCCTTCCTCGGCCTTTCCTCCCTCGAGGAGCTCTTCGCGGTGGTCCCCGAAGCGCTCAAGCTGCAACGTGGCCTCGAGCTGGCCGACGGCGTCGGGGAGCCCGATGTCATGGCCCGCATGGAAGGATTCGCAGACCGGAACAGGGCCCGATCGGACCATCTGATCTGCTTCGCCGGTGGCGGCGCCTACGACCACGAGATCCCTTCGGTGACCCGATCCCTGGCCGGGCGATCGGAGTTCGTCACCTCGTACACCCCTTATCAGCCCGAGGTGGCCCAGGGGGTACTGCAGGCGGTCTTCGAGTACCAGACCATGGTGGCCCGCCTGGCCGGGCTCCCGGTGGCCAACGCGTCCCTCTACGACGGGGGCAGCGCCGCGGTCGAGGCCGTCAACCTGGGCGTGGCCGCCTCCGGACGGGAGACGGTCTGGCTGTCAGCCGGCATCCATCCCCACTGGCGGCAGATGCTCGCCACCTGCGCGGCGGGGACCGGCCACCGGATCGCCACGGTGCCCCTGGTTGACGGAGTGACGGCCTGGCCAGACGTCGGACCACCGCTCGACGATCCTCCCGGCGTGCTGGTGGTGGGCTACCCCAACTACCTGGGCTGTATCGAAGACCTGGCCGCAGCCCGGGCCATCTGCGACCGCACCGGTGCCCTCCTCGTCGTCGGCGCCGATCCGGTGGCTGCCGGGCTGCTCAAGTCGGCGGGGTCGTGGGGGGCCGACGTGGTGGTGGGGGAGGGGCAGGTGTTCGGGACCGGACTGGGGTTCGGCGGCCCGTACCTGGGTCTCTTCGCCTGTGCCAGCGCCCACGTGCGTCGACTCCCCGGCCGCCTGGTGGGCGAGACCGTCGACGTCGAGGGCCGCCGCGCCTACGTGACCACCCTGCGCGCCCGGGAGCAGGACATACGCCGCGAGAAGGCCACCTCCAACGTGTGCACCAACCAGACCTTGATGGCCGTCACCGCGGCCATCCAGCTCGGATGGCTGGGAACGTCCGGACTGGTCGAACTGGCCCGCCGGTGCGCCCAGGCCACCAAGTACACACGTGACGCCGTCCTCGCCCTGGATGGCGTCGATGCGTTCGCCGGGGCACCCGTCCTCCGGGAGTTCGCCATCCGCCTCCCCATTCCGGCGGCGGTGGCGGTGGAACGGATGGCCGACGCCGGCTTCCTGGCCGGCATCCCGCTGGCCGGGGAGTTCGACGACGGGGAGCACGGGCTTCTCGTCTCGGTGACCGAACGCCGGACCCGCGACGAGGTCGACGCCTACGTGACCGCCCTCGCCAAGGCGGTGGCGTCATGAGCGGAACCCCGCCCACCCCGGACAGGGGAGCGCCCGGAGGCAAGGCCGCCAGCGCCCCGCTGTTGGGCCGGGAGGCCGAGCCCACGCTCTTCGAGCTGTCCCACCCCGGGAGGCGGGGCTGGTCGTTCCGGACGTCAGGTATCCCGGAGCTGCCCGTCGAGGAGCTGGGTCCCGACGCCCATCGCCGCCGGGAGCCCGTCCCCCTGGCCGAGGTCTCCGAACGCGATCTGGTCGCCCACTTCACCCGGCTGTCCCACCGTCAGTTCTCGGTGGACCTCGGTGCCTATCCCCTCGGCTCCTGCACGATGAAGTACAACCCGAAGGTGTGCGACGCGGTGGCCGGTCTCCCCGGTCTGGCCGGGGTCCATCCGGCGGCACCGGCTTCTCTCACCCAGGGTTGGCTCGCCCTGCTGGTGGAGCTCGAGGAGACCCTGTGCGAGATCACCGGGATGGCGGCGGCCACCCTGCAGCCCGCGGCCGGTGCCGCCGGCGAGCTCACCGGGCTGCTGCTCATGCGGGCATGGCACGAGGCTCGGGGCTCGAAGCGGACCAAGGTGATCATCCCCGACTCGGCGCACGGGACCAATCCGGCCTCGGTCACCCTGGGAGGGTACGAGGTGGTCACCGTGCCGAGCGACGACCGCGGCTGCGTCGACATGGAGGCACTGACCACCGTGCTCGACGAGGACGTGGCCGGCATCATGCTCACCAATCCCAACACCCTGGGGCTGTTCGAGGAGGAGATCGCCGCCATCGCCGCCGCCGTCCACCGGGTGGGGGGACTGCTCTACTACGACGGTGCCAACCTCAACGCCATCCTGGGCGTGGTCCGCCCCGGCGACATGGGTTTCGACATCGTCCACATGAACCTCCACAAGACCTTCGCCACTCCCCACGGTGGGGGAGGGCCCGGGGCCGGACCCGTTGCGGTCTCCGAACGCCTGGTCCCGTTCCTCCCCGGGCCACGCGCCGTGCGGCTGGAGTCCGGCGACCAATCTCCGGTCTACGAATGGACGGTGCCGCCTCAGTCAATCGGGAGGATGCACACCTGGCACGGGAACGCGCTGGTGCTGGCCCGGGCGCTCGCCTACATCCTGGCCAACGGGGGAGACGGTCTGCGACGGATCGCGGAGACAGCGGTGCTCAATGCCAACTGGATCCGCCAGCGCCTGTCCGGGACCTACGACGTCCCCTTCGACCGGCCGTGCATGCACGAGGTCGTGCTCTCGGTCCGCACCATCAAGCAGGCGCACGGGGTGCGGGCCCTGGACGTGGCCAAGCGGCTGCTCGAGGAAGGTTTCCACGCTCCGACCGTGTACTTCCCCCTCATCGTGGAGGAGGCGCTGATGATCGAGCCCACCGAGACCGAGAGCCCCCAGACCCTCGAGGCTCTGGCCGAGTCCCTCGAGCGGATCGCCTCCGAGGCCAACGCCCGACCGGACGGCTGGATGGCCGAGTTCCCCCACGGGACCCCGGTGCGTAGGGTGGACGAGGCCCGGGCCGCCCGGACCCTGATCCCCACATTCGACGCCCGCGACTGAGAGGGGCGTCCTCAACCCGTGGACGGCATCTTCACCACCC
Organism: Acidimicrobiales bacterium; assembly: GCA_036553725.1. Lineage (GTDB taxonomy): Bacteria > Actinomycetota > Acidimicrobiia > Acidimicrobiales > RAAP-2 > Bog-756. The sequence continues at coordinate 7,259 of DATBOO010000068.1, forward strand.
GCTTCGTGGATCCCTACCTGCGTTTCCACAAGTACATCTACGAGAAGTCCGACGGTCGGGTCGGCAAGCACAGCAATCGGGTCCCGGCCCTGCTGCTCACCACGGCCGGGCGCAAGTCCGGGCTGCCCCGGAGCAATGGCCTGACCTACTGCCGCGACCGGGGCGACCTCATCGTGGTGGCCTCCAACGGGGGGAGTGACCGGCCCCCGGCGTGGCTGCTGAACCTCCAGGCCAATCCCAAGGTGACCGTCCGCCTGGGGCGCCGGGTGATGGCCGCCAGCGCCCGTATGGCCGACGCCGAGGAGCGGGAACAACTCTGGCCCCTGGTCAACCGGACCAATCGGGGAATGTCACGCATCTTCCACCCCGGGGTCGCCGGTCGCTACGACGTCTACCAGCGCCACACCGCCCGGGAGATTCCAGTGGTCATCATCACCCCCGAGCGCCAGCCTTCCCGAGGCGTCGCCCCTCCATGAGCACACCACCGATCGGAGCGCGGGTACCGGCCGCGTCGGATCAGTCGAGGAAGTCGGGTTGCTCCCGCACGATCCGGTCGAAGAGGGGCTGGAAGCTGAACCAGCCGGCGATGTGGGTGCCGATCTGGCCTTCGGTGCGGCGGGCCATGTCGGCGTCGATGAGCACGGGCTTGCCGGCGGAGGAGGCCAGCAACTGGGCCTGGCACGAGCGCTCCATGGTGATGAACCACCAGGCGGCCTCATCGACCGACTGGCCCACGGTCAACAACCCGTGGTTCCTCAGGATGGTCGCCTTGTTGTCACCCAGGGCGTGGGCGATGCGCTTGCCCTCCTCGATGTCGAGGACGACACCCGTGTAATCGTCGAACACGCTGTGGTCCTCGAAGAAGGCGCATACGTCCTGGGTGATCGGGTCGAGGGTGAGCCCGAGGCTGGACCACGACTTGCCATAGATCGAGTGGGCGTGGGCCGCGGAGATCACGTCGGGGCGGGCGGCATGGACCTGGGAGTGGATGACGAAGGCTGCCGTGTTGACCGGCTTGTCCCCCTCGACCACCTCGCCCCGGTCGTTCACCAGCAGGAGGTCGGACACCCGGATGTGGCCGAAGTGCATGGCGAGCGGATTGACCCAGAAATGATCGGTGAGCTCGGGATCGCGGGCGGTGATGTGGCCGGCCACCCCCTCGTCGAACCCGAACTTGGAGAACAGCCGGAACGCCGCCGCCAGGCGCTGCTTGCGATGGAGTCGCTCCTCCTCGGGGGAGTCGAACACCCTGTTCGGTGGGAGTTGCACGATCTCGGGCACGATTTCCTCCTCGACTTCGCAGCCATTGCCTCCAGAAGTCATCCGAGGGCGGCCTCGAAGTCCATACTACGCCCGGGACAGCTTGGGCGGCCCATCCTTCGGCTCGGTTGTGCCTGGGCCAGAGGGCCCTCGAGGAGGTCGCCGGGCCGTCGTGAACCGTCATATAGGAACGACATGGCCATACCGTCCCCGGCCCACACCACGGTGCCGCCCGAGGCGAGCAGCCGCATGGGAGCGCCCGCACCCTCGCACCCACATCGCCGAGGCTCTTCGGCGCCCGGTGTCGGACGTGGGGCCTCCGGTAGGGCCGGGACTGAAGGGGGTCCGAGCTCGGCGGCCACCCACCTCCGCACCTGCTCGACTTGACATAATATACATTATCGGCGGTCTGGCCAAGCGACCCGAGTACCGCAAAAGTACGTCCCGATGGCCGCATACGCCCTGCGTAGGGTGGCCATGAACCCCCGAGACGGCCCGGCCGGTTCCCTGCAAGGCGCGCTTGCGCGGGTCGGCGCCTACCCGCACGCCGGTCGGTCAGCGGTTCGGCCGGCGGCTGGGCCCCACTCGATACCCGATTCGATCGACGGAGTCTGTCGCCGCGACCGCAACACCGCTCGGCGATGGCAAAAGCCGCCACCTTCGTGGGGGGTGACCCTCCCTGCATTTTCGTCACTGTGACGTATCTCGACGAATCCGGTCCGAGGATGGGCCCGGTGGCGCAGACCAACGCCCCTGCGTGTGCTCGTAGTCGGAGAGGCACCAGGTGAGCGCCTTCCGGGGTCTCAGCCGGTAGAGGACATCGAAGGATCCGTCGGCCGAAGGGAGATACTGCCGCTCATCGGGCCGGTCGTACTTGTCGTCCAGTGCCTCGACGACCTCGGGAGTGTCGGCCGGCCGTCCGATGTCGTCGAGGTGGCCGTGGACGATGGTCACCTCCTCGCTGCTCTCGAGATGGACCACGACGCGCCCGTCTCGGGCCAGGTTCCGGGCCTTGACCGTGGACCGTTCGCTGTAGATGTAGAAGCGGTCGCCCACCACCACGCCCCACACCGGCGTCGCATGGGGCGAGCCGTCCTGATTGGTGGTCCCCAGCCAATAGCTGCGGGCTCGGGCCAATCGTCGGGCCACTTCCGACCAGCTCGGCTCTCTCCGCTCCCGCTCGGCCATGCGGACATCCTCGCGGGTGGCGAGACGATTGCCAACCAGCGGTCCGAAGGCCCATACAGACATGGGCACTCTCCACAACAGGCCGGTGATCCCACCGTCGACGGCCGACCACCATGGTGACTCGTGCCGTCGGTGCGAGAATCCTCACATGCGAACGGTCCGGACTGCAGAAGCCGCCGACAGACGAGCCGTCGCCGGCGTCCACGTTCGATCGTGGCAGGCGGCCTACCGTGGGCTGATGCCCGACGCCTACCTGGACGGCCTGGATCCCGACGACCGCGCCACCCAGTACACGTTCGGATCCGACGGCCCGCTCCCCCAATCGACGATCGTGTCCGTCGAGGACGGGACCATCGACGGATTCGCCACCGTGGGGCCGACCCGGGACGCCGACCTTCCCGACACCGGCGAGGTCTACGCCCTCTATGTCGACCCGGGATCGTGGGGACGGGGTGTCGGTCGGCTCTTGATGGAGACCGCCCGCTCCCGGCTCAGCCATTTGGGTTGCCCTCAGGCCCTTCTCTGGGTGCTGGAGGGCAATGGGCGCGCCCAGCACTTCTACGAGATCGACGGATGGGTGCTCGACGGGGCCCGCAGGAGCGAAGAGCGGTGGGGCGTGGCCACCGACGAGGTCCGCTACCGGCGCACACTGCACTGACCCCCCCGGGTCCTGTCCGAATGGGAGAGGTGCTCCGCGCCACCCGGTGGTGACAACGCCTGAATGGAGGTTCTGCGGTCGGCTCACACTCGTCGCAGGGCGAGGGTGTTGTCGACGAGCTCGTGCAACTGGCCGTCAGGGCCCTCCGCTTCCCGGTTGGACCGCTCGACGCGCACCGGCGTCCACTCGCCGGACGGGAGCGCCAGCTCTGCCAGGGTTTCCTCGACAGTCGGGAAGACGACCTCGTGGTGGTTGGACCCCGCCGGCGCTTCGCCGTGCTCGACGACGAGCAGGAGGCCACCGCCGGCCGTGGCGGCGGCTCCCCGGCGCAGGATGTCGGTGCGGGGCAGGGCGATGGTGCTCTGGAAGAACTGCGCCGACACCAGGTCCCACCCTCCCTCGGGCACGTCCGGGAACGCGGTGGCCAGGTCGATGAGGACCGCATCGATCCGGTCTGCGACGCCCTCCGCCTCGGCCCGGGCGGCCAGCCGGCCCAGGGCGGTGGTCGAGACGTCGGCGCCGGTCACCGTCCACCCCCGCCGGGCCAGCCACACGGCATCGCCGCCTTCCCCGCAGCCAAGATCGAGGGCCCGCCCGGGCGGAAGGTCGCCTGCGACCTCGACGAGGCGCTGGTTGGGGCGGCCCGACCATCGCTGGCCCCGCTCCGTATACAGCCGCTCCCAGACCTGCGCCGCGGTCTCTTCGGGTTCGTCGGGGTGTGCGTGGCCGTGGCGGGCCCCGCCCCCGCCTCCGCTGCCTTTGCTGTGCGACATGGTTCGCTCCTCCTCCGGGCGTCGTTGCCCGATGGGTCCGAGGATGCAGGATTTGTTCCGTATCGGCAAGTACTATTGCAGATATGCAATAATGGGCCGATGGTCACTGACATCCAGAACGTGCTCCAGCAGGTCGGCCCCCGCCTGCGGTCACTCCGCCAGTACCGGGCAGTAACCCTGACGGAGCTGGCCGAGGCGACCGGCATCTCCACCAGCACTCTTTCCCGCCTGGAGAACGGCCGGCTCCACCCCACGCTCGAGCAGCTGCTGCCCTTGGCGCGTACCCACGGGGTCACCCTCGATGAGCTGGTGGGCGCACCGCCGACCGGGGATCCGAGAGTCAACCTGCGACCCGTTCGGCACCACGGCCGTACCTTCCTCCCGCTGACCCGCCGGCCCGGCGGGGTCCAGGCCTACAAACTCATCATCGGAGCCCGGCGATCGCCGTCCCGGCCCACGCCGCAGACCCACTCCGGCTACGAGTGGCTCTACGTGCTCAACGGGCGGGCCCGCCTCCTCCTCGGCGAGCAAGACCTGGTGCTGGGTCCGGGCGAAGCGGCCGAGTTCGACACCCGCACATCCCACTGGATCGGTGGAGCGGAGGACGGTTCGGTGGAGCTGCTCATCCTCTTCGGTCCGCAGGGGGAGCGGGCTCACGTACCGGCGTAGCCGGCCGGCGCGCGGCGAACGCTGCGGGCGGAACGTCTGGTTCCGGGCGTCAAGCACCTTGAGCTGGATCATCACCATGCCCGAGGCGACCCGCACCCCGGGTCGTCGCCGAAGCCCGTCGGCTCCTCGGCGAGTTGCTGGGGGTCGAGGGTGCCCTCACCGTGGATGTGGCCTTCCGCTCGGATGTCTGGCGCGCCCGCCGACACCTGAGTTCGGCCCCCTCCCCCACTCTTCGCGGGAGGGCTGGGAGGTCCATGCGTGGGCGTGCGGTGGTCAGTGCCTCACCGGCTCCACAACTACCCCTAGCAGGTCTTTCGCCGAGTCGTAGAGGTGCTCGAAGGCCTCCCGGTAGGCCCGGGCCCCTGGTTTGCCCCCGAGGTCGGCGCGCACGTCCTCGATGGCCGACTCCAGTCGGTAGAGGCGATCGTGCAGCGACTGGAGATCCGCCTCACTCACGACGGTCTGGCCGGCGGGGATCCCCAGGGCGTCGGCCCTACGGCGCGCTTCGTACGCCCGCTGCCGGTGCGACCGGCTGCAGAAGACCCGGGGCCGGCCCGCCCGGGGAAGTTGGTCGAAGGGGCGGTGGCACCAGCCACACAGCAGCGCATCCGATGATTTCGTCACGGTGACGATAATACGCCGGCGACTCGCCCGGCACGGAACCCGCCGGGCCCACCGTGCCCCGGCCGCCCGTTCGGCGTGTCCCGGGTGGTCGCCGCCGGAGATATCCTCGGATCGGAGCCATCCCTATGGAGTACGACCCCGACGACCTGAGCTTGGACGACCTCTACGCCGACCAGGTCTACATTCGCACCTGTGGGAGGTGTGGCGCCCGCACGGTCCCCCGGTGGTCGGAGTCGGCCAGCCTCGAGGAGGCCCGACGCTACGGCTGGCGCAGGGTGGCGGCATCGGATCGGCCCGGTGCCCGGCGCATGGACCTCTGTGGCCTCTGCGCGCAGGAGGCGGGCTTCGGTCCGCCCCTGGCCCGGTGGAGCTACTGACGCGAGCCTGAGCCATTGACCCGACCGTCGGGCGACGTGGAGTATGCGTGCTTCGGCCGGGGCTACGCCCTCCGCCGCCGTCCCGACCCGGGCATCGCCGCGCTCATCCACCACGCTCTCGGATCGGCGCGGACCGTCCTCAACGTGGGTGCGGGCGCCGGCTCCTACGAGCCCACGGACCGGGCCGTGGTGGCGGTGGAACCGGCCGAACCGATGATCGCCCAACGGACATCGGACCACTCCCCCGCCGTCCGGGCCGTGGCCGGCGCGCTCCCGCTGGCGGACGGCGCCGTCGATGCCTCCATGGCCACGGTGACCGTCCACCAGTGGCCCGACCCGATCGCCGGCCTCCTCGAGATGCGCAGAGTGACCACCGGGCCCATCGTCATCCTCACCTTCGACCCGGAGGAGCTCGACCGGCTGTGGATCGGCGAGTACGCGCCGGATCTCATCGAGGTCGAATCACGACGGTATCCGACGATCGCGGCGCTGACCGGAGCGCTGGGCCCCGGCACCACCGTGCAGCCGGTGGCCATCCCGCTCCACTGCCCCGACGGCTTCACCGAGGCGTTCTACGGCCGGCCCGAGGCCTTGCTCGACCCGGCGGTGCGCCGGTCGCAGTCGGCCTGGAGCTTCCTCGACCGGGGGGCGGAGGAGCGGGCGGTCGAGGCTCTCGCCGCCGACCTCGGCTCCGGACGGTGGGACGGGCGCCACGGACACCTGCGGAGCCAGGAGCGCTTCGAGGGCGCGGCCCGGCTCGTCGTCAACGGTGGGCGGTCCGGCCGGACCGGTCATGCCTAGCTCCGTCCCGGCGCCACTCCCGGCCGAGGGGCCTCGTCGATGAACACCTCCAGGGCGATCCCCGGGTCGGCGGCATGGCGGGCGACTCGCACCTGGTAGCGGCCGGGACGGACGACCATCGAATGGGACACGACGTCCCGCTCGGCCACTGAGGAGAGCTCGAGACCGAGCCGGACGGTGGTCGAACGAGCCGCCCCGACCTCGACCCGGGCGAATCCCGCCAGTCGGGGCGGACGGGGCGAGTGCTGCCGGCCGACGTAGACCTGCAGGACGTCGGTCCCGGTGCGGTCGCCGGTGTTGCGGATGGAGGCCTCGATCCTGAGCAGCCCCCCGCTGACCTCGGCGTCCGCCTCTTCCAGGACGAACCGGGTGTAGCTGAGGCCGAACCCGAAGGGGTAGGCGGGCACGCTCCCTCGTCGCGCCAGATGCCAGTACCCGTGCCAACCGTCGTAGTCGAAGGCATCGGCCTCGGACTCGAAGGCGGGGAGGTCCGACTCCGACCGAGGTACCGAGAACGGGAGCCGCCCGCTGGCGTCGACCTGGCCCGACAGGACGTCGGCCAGCCCGTGGCCGCCCTCCATTCCCGAGTACCAGGACTGGACGACGGCCGGCACGGCGCGGTCCCACTCCGACACCAGCACGGCGCTGCCGGCCACCAGGGCCACCACCGTGCGCGGGTTGGCCGCGGCCACGGCCCGGATGAGGGCGACATCGTCCTCGTGCAGCCGCAACGAGGCCCGATCGCCGCCGGCGGCGAATCCTCCGGGCTCCGGACGGGCCGAAACATGAGCCGGAGCTCGGATCGACCGCTCTGACGCGATCTGGTTGCCGAACCGCTCCACCAGCGCAGCGTCGTCCTCACCCGGGAACAGGTCGGCGAGACCGGCGGACCCCGCCTCCCCGATGAATTCGCCTTCGTCCTGTCGGGTGTAGCCCACCACCACCAGGGCATACGTTGCGGCGGCGGCCGACGACGACGCCCGCTCCAGGTCGGCCCCGTCGTCGACGACCAACGTCCCCCCGCCTTCGGCGAGGGCGGAGCGCAGCCCGTCCGCCACGGTGGCCACCTCGGGAGACCACACATCGCTCGATCCACCGTCTCCGAGGTTCACCTCCGTGCCCAGCCTGCCGAGCAGGGCGACCGATGTCCCAGCCCGGATGTCCAGCGGCAGCACCGGGGCGTCCCCCACCACCTCGTTCCGTAGGAGCACGACCGACTTGGCCGCCGCTTCGCGGGCCAGTGCCCGGTGGGCGGCACACGCCAGAACGTCCCGGTCCGGAGCCGGTCGGCCGAGCACACCCTCGAACCGCGCCCGGGTGGCGACGACCCGCTCCACTGCCCGGTCGACCTCGTCCCACATTCCGGGGTCACCATCGAGCGCGTGGCGGAGATTCCCGGCCCGGATCATCCGATAGGGCATCTCCACGTCGAGCCCGGCGCGCAGCGACCGGGCCGCGTCGCGGATGCCGAAGATCCAGTCGCTGATCACGAATCCGTCGAATCCCCACTCACCCCGCAGCACGTCCTCCAGGAGCACCCGGTTGTCGCCGCACCATTCGCCGTTGACCCGGTTGTAGGCGCTCATCACCACGGCCACGCCCTCGTCCACGATGCGCCTGAAGTGCGGCAGGTAGACCTCGTGCAGGGCCGCCTCGTCGACCGAGATGTCCACCCGGAAGCGCGAGTTCTCCATCGAGTTGCACGCAAAGTGCTTGACGCAGGCCATGGCGTGGCGTTGCACGCCCCGGGTGAGCGCGGCGCCCATCTCGCCGACATGGTAGGGGTCCTCGCCGTAGGTTTCCTGGGCCCGGCCCCAGGCGGGATGGCGGAGGATGTTCACGCACACCCCGCCGAAGAGGTCGGCACCGACAGCCCGCAGTTCCCGGCCGATGGCGTCGCCGATGCGCTCCTCGAGCTCGACGTCCCAGGTGGCTCCCCTGGCCATGCTCACCGGGAAGCAGGTGGCCTGGTCGATGACGACACCGCGGGGACCGTCGGAGAACGAAAAGCCCGGAAGCCCGAGCCGCTCCACCTGCGCCGCCCGGAAGGGGCTCTTGTGGTAGCCACCCTCCCCCAGGTAGGTCAGGCCGGCCCAGAACGGCGCGTCCCCGTCCAGACACCAGAGCTTCTCGTCGTCGGTCATCGCCTCCACCGTCCGGCGGGCCGTCCGCCTCGCCTCCGCGGCGTCGGTGGGACCCGGCTCGTCGGTCATCGGTGGACGCAGTGCTGTCGGCCGCTACTGGCCGAAGGGTCGATTGCCGTCGTCGACCACGGTGACCAGTTCGCCGAGTCCGGCGTCGTGTCGACCCGGGCCCTTCCTCCGGGACGGCTCGCCGGGCGACCCGAGGTTGACCCAACCGAGCAGCCGTTCGTGCCCGGCCAGCCCGAACAGGGTCCGCACCGGGGCGGTGTCCAGCACGGCGGCGCTCTTCCACACCGCCCCGAGACCGAGGGCCGTGCCCGCCAACACCATGGCGTACCCGGTGCAGGACGCCGACGCCACCTGCTCCCACTCCGGGACATTCGATTCGAGCCGGGGAGAGGCGATGACCATCACCGCGCACGGTGCGGCGTGGGCCTTGCCGCGCATCTTGGCGACCATCGCATCCGGGAGATCGGCCCCCCTCTCGGCATGCAGACCGGCGACCAACGCCTCCGCGAACCGGTCCTGTCCGGCCTCGGTGATCACGGCGAAGCGCCAGGGCCGGAGCCCTCCATGATCGGGAACGGTGGTGGCGGTCCCGAGGATCTCGGCCAGGGCCCTGTCATCGGGAGCCGAGCCGTCCCGGGCCGGTTCGGCCCGGGGGGCTGACAGCTCGTCGATCCATGCCATCTCAGCGGCGGGGTGGCGGCGCGGCACCACCGGCTGGCCGCGTCGATGGTGGGCTGGGGGGCTGCGTCGAGATCCACCCACGGTAGAGGAAACCGGATGGGCGTCGCGCCATCCGGCCGACGCCGGTCAGCCGGTCGGTTGCTGCTGGGCCTGGCTGCTCGAGCTCAAAGTGGCCGTCACGGTCATCTGGGCCTGACCCCGGTAGATCCCGATCCGGACGCTCTTGCCCGGCTTGTCGGCCTGCACGGCGGCCGCCAGTTGGTCGGCGCTGGTCACCGGCTTCCCGTCGAAGGAGGTGATCACGTCTCCCTGCTGGAGGCCGGCCACATCGGCGGGAGATCCGCTCTGCACCTGCAGGACCACTGCACCCTGGGTGGGCACGAAGTTGTACTGGCTGCGCAGCTGCGGGGTCAGCGTCTCGAGCGACACCCCGAGGTACGCAGTGCCCGAGGCCTGGTTGTTGCTGATCGACTTGTTGCGCAGCGCCGGAAGGAGCTGTTCGATCTTGCCGGACGGGATGGCGAATCCGATGTTCTGAGCCTGGGTGGTTCCGGACGAGTCGGCCGCCACCGCGGTGTTCATGCCGATGACCTTGCCGGAGCTGTCCACCAGCGGCCCACCCGAGTTCCCCGGGTTGATGGCAGCATCGGTCTGGAACATGTTGGTCAGCGTCTCGGTCCCACTGCCCGATGGGCTGCTGGCGTGCACGGTGCGGCCCTTGGCCGAGATGATCCCCTGGGTCACCGTCGGGGAACCGGCCTGGAGGCCGAGGGCATTGCCGATGGCCACCACGGCGTCGCCGACCTGGACGTTGTCCGAGTTGCCGTAGTTGACGGTCGGCAGGTTCGATGCGCCGGTGATCTGCAGCAGTGCGACGTCATTGGTCGGATCGGTGTCAACCAGCGTGGCCGGCATCGACGTCGTCTTGCCGAACAGGGTGACGGTGATGGTGGTGGCCCCCGAGATGACGTGGTTGTTGGTGATGACCTCGCCGTTGGGAGTGATGATCATGCCCGTGCCCTGGTCCTCTTGCGCACCGCCCGACGAGCCCCCGCCGAAGATCGAGTTCGACACCGGTGCCGGCGATTTGGCGTCGATCGACACGACCGCCGGCAACACCTTGGCGATCACCGATTCGATATTGGTGGTGCCGTTCAGGAGTGCGGGCCCGGCGGAGATCTCCTTTACGGTGGTCGAGCCTGTGTTGTTGTTGGAGGCGGCCACGATCCCCCCGCCGATCAGCGCGCCGATGAGCGCGGCGACGGCGGAGACGACGACCCACAGCCACCCGGGTCCCCGACGACCGCTCGAAGCCGACGCCTCCGGCCCCGACGGGGGTGAGACCGGGCCCCAGACGGGGACCATCGGGGCGCCCGTGCCACCGGCACCGGCCGGTTCCGCACCGGCCGATGCGGAGCCGGAGCCCGAGGACCGCTCCTGCCACCCGTCGGGAAGGAAGGGCGGGGCGGGGTGGGTGGCGGCCACGGGCACCGGCTGGGTGGGAACCGGGGACGCACCCGGGACCTCCTGGGTCGGTTCGGCTCCCACCGGTCCGAGGGGTACCGCCGCGGTGGGCGAGGACGGATCGTGGGCCGGTGTGGCTGTCGGGTGCACGTGCTCAACCGGTGCGTCACCGTCGGTCTCGGACTGGTCCATCACTCGCCCTCCTGGTGCCCGCGCTGCCGTCGGGTGTCTCGACGCCGCCAGCCGGCGACCGTTGCGACGACATCGTATGGTGGGATCAACGGGACAAACATGCATTTCAACGGGTTCTTAATGGCTTCTTAGGGCCCGGCCGAACGACTTCCTCCCGGGTCCGCCGCAGCAGCCACTAGCCTTTCCGCCGGTATGGCCCATCGCATCGAAGTCGAGCTCACCTCCAAGACCGGGGACGACACCTGGACCTGGCGCGCTGCCGGTGCCAAGCAGCCCCGCGGCACGGTCGAGGCCCGGTTGGTGCCCGAGGGCGCCGGCGTGGGCGCGGTGCTCCGGGCCGAGGTCGAAACCACGCTCGACGGCACCACGGTGATGGCCCTGCTCCCGCCCAAGCCGAAGGGTGAGGTGCGCTCCGCCCAGCGGATCGAGGTGCTCGGAACCCCTCGACGCGGTCCCGACGTCAACGTCGTGCTGGCCGCCAAGGGCAAGCGGCCCCGTCGTGACGACCGCCCGGACCGGGCTCGTGAAGGCGGCCGTCGGCCGGCCGATCGCCGACCGCGCCCCGAGGGCGCCGACCGCCCGAGGAACGAGAGTCGCTCGGAAAGCGGAAACGGCGGGCCGGCCAAGGAGGGTGCACCCGCCCGGAGATCGGCCGGGCCCCCCCGTTCGGGGAGGCGGGAGTCCGGCGGCCGGGAAAATCCCCGGCGAATGGCGCCCTCGAACACCTACCGGAACGCGGCGTTGGCCGACCTCCGGCCCGAGGAGCTCCCGGTGGCGGAACAACTGCTGCGCGGCGGGCTTCCGGGGGTCCGCCAGGCCATCGAGGAGCAGAACGCCCGGGCCCGGAGCGAGGGCAGGCCCGAGGTCACCCCCGGCCCGCTCCTGGCCATGGCCGAGACGCTCCTGCCGGTGATCAACCTGGCGGCCTGGAAGGACCGCGCCTCGGCGGCCCGGGCCGCCGGCAAGGACGTGCCCCTGCGCGAGCTGCGATCGATCGTCGCCTCCGCCTCGACCGTCAACCTCGACGAGGAGGGTGCCGAAATGCTCTCCGGCCTCCGCACCGCCCTCGATCAGCGGGTCACGGCGCTACGGGAACGCTGGGTCGAGCGGATCACGGCGGCACTCGGCGAGGGACGGATCGCCGACGCGGTGCGGGCCTCGATCCGTCCTCCCGAACCGGCAGCCCGCCTCTCCTCCGAACTGGCCGTCCGGCTGGCTGACGCGGCCGGAGGAGCCATGACCAGTGAGACCCCGCCCGAAGAGTGGCTCGCCCTCCTCGAGGTGGTGGTCGAGTCCCCGGTGCGCCGCACGGTCAAGCCCCGCGGCGTTCCCTCCGGAGCCGACGAGTCCCTTCTGGCCGCGGCGCGCCAGGCATCCGGACACGTGCCGGCCTTGGCTCGGCTCATGGGAATACCCATTCCGCCTCCCCCCGGCCCCCGCCGTCCGGTCCCGGCCCGTTCGGGCCAGGGCCGACGCGCTTCGTGACGCGGCCGCCCGGCCGGTCAGTCCAAGGTCCGGTACATGGTGAGCATCCGCGCCTTGAATCCGGCTGACTCGAAGAAGTTCTTCGCCTCCCGGTCACCGGGCAGGGCGGTGCCGTCCACTCCCGTGCAGCCCTGCTCCTCCATCCAGACGACCGCGGTGTCCAACAACAACCGCCCGACCCCCACGCCCCTGGCTCCAGGCTCCACGTAGCAGGCGTCGAGAACGCCGCGCCTCCCATGGCTGCCGGCTTCCTCCAGGTGGCAGAGCGCGAAACCGGTGACGGCGCGGTCGATGGTTCCCACCAGCACGAGCCGCTGGGCGTCGCCGAGCAGCGCGGGCAGCCGCTCGGCCAGGGCGAGGCCGCCGGGCGGGTCCGCGGCCCCGCCGACCAGGAGCGATCCCCCGCGCCTGGAGACGATCCCGGCCAGGAACTCCTCCGACAGCTGGCGGAGGCGCTCGGCGTCGCCGACCGTGGCTGTTCGGACCCCTTCCATTCGCTCCACTCGCTCCGGCGCCGCCCCCCCGATTTGCGGGCTCAGGACCGCTCGTCGAGGAGTTGGTCGACCCGGCTGAGAATCGTCCGACGCCCCCGGGTCGACGACTCGTACGTCCGGACCGACACCAGCTCGGACCGATTCAGCCCGTCGAGGCGTTGGACCACCTGGGAGGCGGACAGCGCATCGAATCCGGGGATGGACAGGGCGGAGACCGGGGGTACGTGGCCGCCCCCCGTTGAGGGTCGGGATGGAACCGCCGGGTGGAGGGTGCGGGGCCGGTGTGGTCGGGGGGTTGCCGCCCCGGATGCCGGCGCCTCACCCATGCCGCCCGGGTCCCCCGTCCCTTCACGGGCCGGGGACGGGACGGAATCGCCGGGCACCGGACCGGCACGGTGCACCAGTCCCCGTGATCGCCGGCGGAACTCGCGCTGTCCGGCCCGGACCGCGAACTGTCCCATGGCCCGGGCGGACGACACCCGGATGCCCAGACGCTCCCGTCCCCGGGCAGCCAGCTTGGGCAACTCCTCGACCACCGACACCGCGATGCCGGCCGGGACGAAGACGAACACGTCCAGCAACCGCTCGTTCAGGGGAGTGTCCCCGCGGTGGTCGTCGTTCGGATCTGTCATGGCCGGCTCCCGGTCAGACACAGTCGCGGCAGAGCATCTTCTTCCGGTCCGCCAACTGGTTCGGATGCTTGACCAAGAAGCAGGAGCGGCAGACGAACTCGCCCGGCTGCTTCGGCAACACCCGCTCGACACCGTCCCCGGTGCGATCCTCGGGTTCGGGCGCCTCCTCGTCGTCCTCGACGACCTCTTCGACGACCAGACGCTCCTTCAGGATGGTGTCGAGGCTGGCCTCGACATCCTCGTCGTCGGGCTCCTCTTCCTCCTCCTCCTCGGACTCCTCGGCCGCCTTGGCTGTCTTGGCCGTGGTCTCGGGCACGACCGGCTCGATCTCGTCCTCTACTTCGACCTCTGCCAATTCAGCGTCGTCCTCGTCGCCGATCACCAAGTCGTCTTCGGCGATCAGGTCGTCGTCCTCCGGCAACTCCTCGAGGTCACCCTCGATGAGCTCCTCAGGTCCTTCGACTTCGTCGAGTTCTTGTGCCATCTCGATCTTTCAGTGGTGAGTTGGGCGGGAGCATAGACGCTTCAGTGGCGACCTCGTTCAACGGCGGCCCCACACGGTGGACGCCCGCCTCTCGATGGTGCCGCTGTCAAGTCGCAACTCCACTGCGCCTTCAACCGGGGGTCGTCGCCGGTCATTCCCGGCGCCCGGTCGCCGACGGCGGGGTGGGCCCGGACCGCCCCGGCTCCCGTACGCTCGGGGCCAGGCGGTCGGACCCAGGGGTCTTTGGCACCATTCCCCCGTTGCCTGCGGTCGACACCGCCCGCCTCGGGGGAATGTTTTCTACTCGATCCCCTGGGTCTCCCTCCGCCTCTCACAGCATCCCCCCCTCAAGCCGGACCGTTCGATCGAAACCGACCGGAACGCTCTTCGGGGCGACTGGGACTGGGCGCACGTTAGGCCACCGACACCGCCCGTCGTCAAATGGTAGTGACCCCTCTTTACCTGGGCATTTACATAACCTCCCAGGTCAGGGGTTTGCGCGATTTCCTGCTGCCGTCATCGAATTCCGTTTTTCCTCGGCGCGGCGTTCCGCCTCCAGGCGCTCGAGGTCCTCGGCGCCGAAGTCGACATGCGACATGGCCTCGGCCAAGAGGCGGTGACCGGCCTGTTCCGCGATCAGGCGGTGCATCTCCTGGGCCACCCAGCGATAGCCCGGGTGGCCCTGCGGGCCCGATCGGAGCTCGGTCAGGTGCATCGCCTCGCGGGCGTTCATCTGCATCGAGTACCGGATGCGGAAGGCGAGGGCCACCGCGTAGGCCGACTCCACCGGGAAGGCCGGGAGCATCGCCTCGCACAGCTGGCGGGAGCGCTCCAGTGATCCCACATAGCGTTCGGTCAACCCCGCCCCTTCGACCACCTCGGGCACGTCGTACCCCAGGGTGGTGCCGAGTGGCTGCCACTCGATGGTCAGCATCCGGTGCCGCTGCAGATCGCGGAAGGCGCCGTAGTCGGTGACCACGTCGAACCGGTAGTCGGTGCGCTCGAAGGCCCGGCCCGGTCGGTGGCGCCGGTTGGACCGGTCCCCCACATAGGCCCGGAGGAGCGAGCGCTTCTCCTCTGACCCGAGCCGGCGGACCCGGGCCAGCACCTCCTCCTCCGGTCGGTCGGTGTGGGGGGTGCAGACGGCGGCGATGACCTTCTCCTCACCCTCGGGGTCGAAGTCGACCAGCGTCACCGACGGCTCCCCCGAGGGACCGGTGGGTGGCTGATCAGCCGGGGAGATCAGGTCGGGGAAGAGTTCCTCGACCAGATACCCGGTCTCCCGCCGGGTCCGTTCCAAGTAGGCCGACCACGCGCCGCCCCGATCGGGCAGGTCCACCCGCTGGAGGAAGGACGGGATCACCTTGCGCAGCTCGGCCAGCATCAAGTCGGCGTAGTGGCGGGCCTCGTCCAGGGGATGTGACCGCATCCGGAGCAGCAGCATCTCGTACGACTGCCCGGTGGCGTAGATGCCCACGTTGGACAGGGAGGCGGCCGGCAGCAGGCCGCGGGTGGCGTCGAGGGCCTTGGCCCGGATGGCCTGGCGGTGGACAAAGTCGGAATCGCCGGGGAGGCGCGGGTGACGGGCCGACAGCCAGGCCTGAGCCCCCTCGAGGAGCTCGCCGTAGGTGTCGAACATCCGGTCCAGGTCGCCGACGTAACGGGCGCCGAGCGGCGAGTCGAGGAGGCCCGGAGGTCGGTAGTAGCGGTAGTGGCCGGTGGTCAGTCGCTGGTTGTAGGCGATGTACCGGGTCGACTGTTCGAGGTAGGCCATCAGCCGGCCCCATTCGAGAACCTTGGTCAGCACGTTGGAGGCCTGCTCGCAGGCCAGGTGCACCCCTCCCAACTGGGCCACCGAGTCGTCGCCGTACTCGAAGAAGACCTTCTCGTAGAGCTGCTCGGCCCGCTTCAGCCCGACGGTGGCGTCGACGGTGGCGTCGCCGGAGATGTCGAGCTCCCCCACGAACTCGTCGAGGAACAGCCGGCGGAGACTCTTGGGCGAGCGCGAGTAGCGCGCAAACAGTGCACCCTTTACGACTTCTGGCAGGTTGACCAGGGCAAACACCGGCAGGTCGAGATTGGTGACGTAACGACGGAGGATGTCTTCCTCGTCGGCGCTGAACGTCTCAGTGGCGTAGGGGAACATGCCCGGATCACACTAGGACGGCACCGACGGCTCAGGCGCGGACCCCATCGGCACCGGATCGTCCGCCCCCACCACGCCCCGTTTGAGGAGCGCCACCGCGGTCAGGGCCGACTCCCGGGTCGGCGGGTCCGGGGCCACCTGGCCCAGCTGGCGCACCAGGTCGATCAGCTGGCGGATGTTGCGCACGAAGTCGCCGGGGGCGACCTCGGTCTCCCGGAGCACCGAATCGAGGGTGCCTCCCCCCGCCCAGCCGATGGCCGCCCGGGCGAGCCCGGCGTCGGGCCGTCGTGTGCGGCGCAGGCCGGCCAGGCGCTCGTCGGCGCGCAGGCCGGCGGCCAGCGCGTCGAGGCCGGCCAGGCGCTCAACCACCTGTCGCTGCCGGGGAGGGGGCTCGTCGTCGACTACCCGGCGGGCCTCGAAGGTGAGGGCGGACGCCACTCCGCACAGCGATGCCGGGTCCAGCCCGTCGAACAACCCGATCCTCAGGGCCTCGGCCACCAACAGGTCCGACTCGTGGTAGATGGAGGCGAGGGCGCGGCCCGGCCCGGTCAGATGCCAGCCCTCGATGAACCCCCGCCCCTCGAGGATGGCCAGACGCCGGTCGAGCTGGACCGAGAGCGAGACCGAGCCGGCGGGAGCCTGCCACTGCCCGTACGAGGCGGCCAGGAGCCCGCGGGCCTCTTCCCTCGACCAGCGGCGCACCAGGTTGACCGCCAGGTTGTACGTGGGATGGAAGGACGAGACCAGGTCCGGCGGGGGGGCGACGGCGGTGCGGGCCACCAGGGTGAAGGGGGTGGCCGCCGACCACAGGACGACGGCGTGCCCGACCGTGTCGATCCCCCGGCGTCCGGCCCGGCCGGTCAGCTGCCGGAACTCGCCAGAGGTCAGCGCCGAGGTGTCCGATCCCCGGAATTTGGCGAATCGCTCCACCACCACGGTCCGGGCCGGCATGTTGATGCCCAGCGCCAGCGTCTCGGTGGCGAACACCACCTTGAGCAGCCCTTCGGAGAAGCAGTGCTCGACGGCCTGGCGGAACGCCGGGACCAGTCCGGCGTGGTGGGGTGCGATGCCCGCTTCCAGGGCCGCCGACCACGGCCCGTAGCCCAGGGTGCTGAGGTCGTCATCGGTCAGCCGCTCCACCGCGGCCTCGGTCAGTTGGCGGATCCGCACCCGCTCGGCTCCCGTGGTCAGCCGGATTCCGTCCTGGAGGCACTGACGGGTGGCGTCGTCGCAGGCGGCCCTCGAGAAAATGAAGGTGATGGCGGGGAGCAGGCCGGCCTCGGCCAGGTACTCGACCACCTCGCGTCGGCGCGGCGTCCGGTACCGGTGCCGGGGATTCCGGCGCCGACGGTCGTCGAGGGCGACGCCGTCGGGGTTGGGCGCTCCCTCCCGGAGCAGCGGCAGCAGGGTGATCCCGTCACGGCCCCGCTCGGCGACGGCGTAGTGGTTGTGCAGGGTGACGGGCCGGTGGGTGGCCACCACCACCCGGGTCGTCCCTCGTACCGAGGTGAGCCAGGCTCCGAAGTCCCGGGCGTTGCTGACAGTGGCCGACAGGCTCACGAAGGTCACGGCCGGAGGCGTGAGGACGAGCACCTCCTCCCACACCGAACCCCGGTAAGGATCCTGGAGGAAGTGCACCTCGTCGAGCACCACTACCTGGAGCCCGTCGAGCACCGACGAGCGGCTGAAGAGCATGTTGCGGAGGACCTCGGTGGTCATCACCACGATCGGTGCCCGGGCCTGGTGGGAGACGTCGCCGGTCAACAGTCCGACCCGGTCCGCTCCGTAGCGCTCGGACAGTTCGGCGAACTTCTGGTTGGAGAGGGCCTTGATCGGCGTGGTGTAGAACGTCTTCCCTCCCAGCTCGAGGGCCCGCGCCGCGGCATAGTCGGCGATCACCGTCTTGCCCGACCCGGTGGGTGCCGACACCAGCACCGACTCGCCCCGGTCGACGGCGTCCATAGCCTGGTGCTGGAAGGCGTCCAGGGCGAACCCGAGCCCCTGCTCGAAGCGAAGCCGCAATCCCTCCCCTGCTCCGTCGCCGGCGTCCCGGGCCGTCCCCCGGACACGCCCGGCGGTCATCGTCGGATGACCTTCCCGATGACGATGGAGATCTCGTAGAAGAGGTAGAGGGGGATGGCCATGGCCATCATCGAGAAGGGGTCCGAGCTCGGCGTGACGACCCCGGCCACCACCACGATGAGCACGATGGCCCACCGCCGCCACGAGGACAGCTTCTCCGGGCTCAGCACGCCGGCCACCTCCAGCGACACCAGGAGGACGGGAAACTCGAAGGTCAGCCCGAACACCGTCATGAGCAGCACGATCAGGCTCAGGTACTTGGTCGGGTCGAGGATCTGGTGCAGGCTCGGCCCGCCGATGTTGTCGAGGAAGTTCAGTGCGTGGGGGAAGGTGAGGTAGGCCACCACGCACCCGAGGGCGAACAGGGCGATCGAGGCCACGATGAACGGGACTGCGTACTTCTTCTCCTTGGGGTTGAGGCCCGGGGTGATGAACCGCCAGAGCTCCCACAGCAGGACCGGGGAGGCGAGGAAGAGCCCGCCGTAGGCCGCGATCTTCACCCGCAGGGCGAGGCCGTCGAGCGGCCCGGTGATGTAGAAGCCGCAGTGGCGGGGCGCCACCTGGCAGTAGGGGTGCTTCAGGAAGGAGAGGATCCAGGGGTAGACCAAGAAGGCGGCGGTGGCGGCCACCACGAAGGCCACCGCGCAGATCAGGACCCGGCGGCGCAGCTCGGTGAGGTGCTCCACCAGGGTCATGGCGTCGGGCTTGGGCCGGGCCTCGCTGCGGCGCTTCAGGGAGATGGCCATGGGTGTCGGGCTCCAGTCGGTGGATTCGCCGGCCGGGGATCCGTTGGGGTCAGTTCAACCCTGGGTCGTCGGGGACGACCCCACCGGTGGATCGGACCTGGTGGACGATCCCCCCCGCGTCGGGGATCAGGTCCCCGGGCACCAGGGTCGGTCGCCCGGGGGCGTCCGCCGGGCGGGTGGGGTCGGTGGGGTCGGTGGGGGCCCCGGACGGGTCGCCGTGCACACCGGGCTGTTCGGAGCCGTTGGCGGAGCCGGATGGCGCGGGCTGTTCGCCGCTGTGGGAGTCGGCCAGCGTGTCGAGGAAGGACAGGGGCGAGCGGACCGCCTGGGAGATCTTCTCGGTGGAGGGCAGGTCGGGGAACGATCCCCGCACGTCGGATTCGAGCCGTTCGCGGAACTTCCGGAAGTCGCCCCACAGCCCGCCGATCTGCTTGGCCATCTTCGGCAGCTTGTCGGGGCCGAGGACCACCAGGGCCACCACCAGGATGACCAACACCTTCGCCGGGCTCAGGAAGGGCACGAGGCAAGTGTACCGGCGTCCTGGGCGATTCGGCGCCCGGGCCACCTGGGACCGGACCCGGCCTACCCCCCGTCCGGTCCGACGGGCGGCCCGCGCCGGGACGTCCCCCGGTGCGGTCCGGGCCGACGCGGAGCCCGGAGGGCCAGCACCAGGAGGATCAGCACCACCACCGCCACCGCCGCCAGGACGACCAACCAGGCCGGCCGGTCGAGGGGCCACGCCTTGAAGGCCATCTTGCCGACGATCAGGTCTCTGGAGATCGGTCCGAAGTAGCGGCTGTCCTCCGAGTCGGTGCGATTGTCGCCCATGACGAAGTACTCGCCCGCGGGGACGGTAAAGGGGTGGGTGAGGCTGAACCCATCCGGAAGCGGGCTCGGGGTGGTGACGGTGGAATCCGGCAGCCAGGGCTCGGGGAGGAGCTGGCCGTTGATGTACACCTTCCCGTCGACCGACGCCACGGTGTCGCCCGGGAGACCGATGACCCGCTTGACGAGGTCGGTGTAGTCCACCTGCTCGAGCGGGGGCCGTCGGAAGACCACCACGTCCCCCCGACCCACGCCATGGAGGCGGTAGCTCAGCTTGTCGACCACGATGCGGTCGCCGATCTGGAGCGTGGGCAGCATCGACCCCGAGGGGATGTAGAACATCTGGGCCACGAATACCCGCACGCCCACGGCGAGCACCAAGGCGACCAGCAACACGACCAGCCATTCGATCACCCACCGGGTCTGGTGGCCGGGCCTGGCGCGCTCCGGGCGGAGACCCGGACCGCCCGTGCCGTCGAGGTCGTTCTGCCCGCGGATCGTCGCCGCCCCGGAGGTGACCACGTCCACGGCGGCACTGTGAAGGTCGGGATCCACCAGGGGGCGAGGCTACTCGACCGGTACCGCCGATCCGCTACAGGCCTTTCAGGTGGCTGATGGGCCACACCACCGCCACCGCCCGGCCGACGATCAAGGACTTGGGAATCGGTCCGAAGAACCGACTGTCCTCGGAGAAGCGGCGGTTGTCCCCCATCACGTAGTACTCGCCCGCGGGTATCTTGACCGGTCCGGGAAGGTCGAACTGCTGGTGTGGGTCCCCGCCGGACAAGGCACCGCTGTAGCTGTTCGGCCCCGGGGGCAGCCACGGCTCGGACAGGGGCTTCCCGTCGATGTAGATGTTGCCGTTGCTCGAAGAGATGGTCTCCCCCGGCAGCCCGACCACCCGCTTCACCAGATCGGCGTAGGCCTGGTCCTCGAGGGCCGGGCGGGCGAAGACCACCACGTCGCCGCGGTGGGGATCGTGGAATCGATAGCTCAGCTTGTTGACGATGATCCGATCACCGATCTGGAGTGTCGGGAGCATCGACCCCGACGGAATGTAGAAGGACTGCACGACATAGGTGCGCAGCACGACGGTGGACAGCACTACCGCCATCAGGATGATCGCCCATTCGATCACCGCCCGATGGCTTCGGCTCTTCATCGGGCCGGCCGGCACCTCGCCCTCACCCTCCTTCGCCAGGAGGTCTGACCCTGTGGTCGGCCGGGATCCGCCGGGGAGTTGAGTGGCCACAACCAGGGGACGCTACCGCACCGGGACTGCCATCCCGGGTGCAGGGAGCGGCGGATGGCAGGGGTCGTGGCGGTGGTATGGGTGACGGCCGTGGCGGGTGGTCCCCGCTTCCCGGCCGGTCACAGCCCGGCGATGAGCTTCTCCACCCGCTCGTCCTTGGATTTGAAGGGGTCCTTGAGGAGCACGGTGCGCTGCGCCTGGTCGTTGAGCTTGAGGTGGACCCAGTCGACGGTGAAGTCGCGCCGCCGTTCCTTGGCCCGCTTCACGAATTCCCCCCGCAGGCGGGCGCGGGTGGTCTGGGGAGGCGTGGACATGGCGGCGGCGATGTCGGCATCATCGCACATCCGATCGAGCTGATCGTGACGCTGCAGCCGGTAGTAGAGCCCGCGCGATCGGTCGACGTCGTGGTACTGGAGGTCGAGCAGCGACACGTTGGGGCTGTGTAGGGAGTGGGAGTGGCGGTCGCGGTAGGCCTCGATCAACCGGTACTTGGCCACCCAGTCACACTCCCGGTGCAGGGAGAGGGGGTCGGACTCCAGTCCCTTCAGACAGTGCTCCCACATGTCGAGGGCCCGGTCCTCCTGGGGCGACAGCCCCTGGCGGTCTCGGTAGCGGATGGCCCGCTGGAGGTACTCGCCCTGGATGTCCAGGGCGCTCATCTCACGCCCGTTGGCCAGGCGGACCGGCCGCCGGCAGGTGATGTCGTGGCTGATCTCGCGAATGGCCCGGATGGGGTTCTCGAGGGTCAGGTCCCGCATGACCGTGGACGGGTCCTCGAGCATGCGCAGCACGATGCTGGTGGCTCCGACCTTGAGGAAGGTGGCGTACTCGCTCATGTTGGAGTCGCCCACGATCACGTGGAGGCGACGGTACTTCTCGGCGTCGGCATGGGGCTCGTCCCGGGTGTTGATGATCGGTCGGCTCCGGGTGGTCGCCGAGCTCACGCCCTCCCAGATGTGTTCGGCCCGCTGGCTGAGGCAGAAGACCGCCCCCCGGGCCGTCTGGAGCACCTTGCCCGCCCCGGCGTAGGACTGCCGGCTGACCAGGAACGGGATGAGCACTTCGGTGTAGTGGGCGAAGTCGTCCCGGCGGCTGGTCAGGTAGTTCTCATGGCAACCGTAGGAGTTGCCCGCCGAATCGGTGTTGTTCTTGAACAGGTAGATGTCCCCCCGGATGCCCTCCTCCCGCAGCCGGGCCTCGGCTCCTTCCACCAACGACGAGAGGATCCACTCCCCCGCCTTGTCGTGGGTCACCAGCTCGGCGATGTCGTCGCACTCGGGGGTGGCGTACTCGGGGTGACTGCCCACATCGAGGTAGAGCCGGGCCCCGTTCTCCAGGAACACGTTGGACGAGCGTCCCCAGCTGACCACCCGGCGGAACAGGTACCGGGCCACCTCGTCGGGGCTGAGCCGGCGCTGCCCGCGCAGCGTGCAGGTCACCCCGTACTCGTTCTCCAAGCCGTAGATCCGCTTGTCCATTACCCTCACGGTACCGTGGTGAGCGCCCACTCCTGCGAACCCGCCGGTCAACGGCGCCCGGACGGGACCGATCAGCTCAGCCCAGCAGGGCGG
>DATBOO010000141.1:0-8274 GCA_036553725.1 Acidimicrobiales bacterium
GTGGGGAGCTCGCCGAATTCCGCCAGGTGAAGGACCAGTCCGCAATGGTCGACACCGTGCTCGAAGTCGGAGCCGTCCGTTTCGAGATGCTCGAGGCCCTCAGATCGTGGCGCATCACCATGGACGCGGAAGTTCCCGCCCGACCATGCACCGCTGGGGCACGGTCCTCCCGTCCCGTGCGTCTGTCGCTCGACGTCCGCTTCGATGCGCTCACACCGGCCATCGGCACCGACGGCCGGACCCGGGGAGGACCGCGCTCGGCCCAAGCGGCCGCCGCCGCCGGAACGGTGGGGAGGGGCCACCTCGAGCAGGCGGGCCGCTGGACCGGCTGGCTCGAAGTCGACGGCCTCCGCCACCCCTGGACCGGTGCCTACGGTAACCGCGACCGCTCCTGGGGACCCCGGCGGTGGGGCGGGCCCAAGATGTGGCGCTGGTTCAGCATCAACCTGGGGGAGGAGATGCACTTCGGCGGTATTCGACTCGGCACCGACGCCGGCGATCTGCACCGGGGCTGGGTCTGGGACGGCAGGCGGGCCACCAGCATCGCCGAATGGCGTCTGCGCACCGAGCTGGCCGACGACGGGGTGACCCACGAGGTGGTGCACCTCCAGGTGGCGGACAAGGAGGCCCGCACCTACGACTTGCGGGGTGACGTGCTGCGGGTGGCCGACATCGGGAAGCCCGGCGGCACCATGGTCAACGAGGGGCTGGCCCGGTGGACCTATCGGGCGCCCGACGGCGGCGAGCTGACCGGATACGGCATCTGCGAGTACCTGCACCAGCTCGACGACAGCGGGAGGCCTGTCGTCGACGTCGACTAGTGGTGCCCACTCCGGAAGAGGTCTCCGGCATCCTCGGCCGGGCGCTCGGGGGCACCGTCCGCGACCTGAAGCGCCTCTCAGGCGGTGCGTCCCGTATCACGAGCTCGTTCGAGCTGGTGGCTGGGGACGGCACGGTGAGCCGGTTCATCGTGCAACAGGACCGGGGAGACGGGGCCGGTCAGGGAGGCCGGGCCAGTACC
This sequence comes from Acidimicrobiales bacterium, assembly GCA_036553725.1. Lineage (GTDB taxonomy): Bacteria > Actinomycetota > Acidimicrobiia > Acidimicrobiales > RAAP-2 > Bog-756. The sequence continues at coordinate 1,022 of DATBOO010000141.1, forward strand.
GAGGCAGCCCTACTGCGTGCGGCCCGGGCCGCCGGCGTCCCGGTCCCCGGATTCGTGGCCTCCGGCGACGCGGCCGGGCTCCAGCCGGGTTGGCTGGTGGTCGAATGGCTGGACGGGGAGACCATCCCCCGCAAGATCCTCCGTGACCCCGAATGGGCCGGTGCCCGCGTCGCCCTCACCGCCCAGTGTGGTCGAGCGCTGGCCGCCATCCACTCCATCGACCCCGACTCCATCGGAGGGCTTCCCCCCCGCGACCCCTTGGGCGACCCCCTCCCCCTTCTCGACGGGCTCGGGGAGGTCCGCCCCGCCCTCGAGCTCGGGGTCCGGTGGCTCGCCGCCCACCGCCCCCCTGCAGGACGGCGGGTCACCGTGCACGGCGACTTCCGCAACGGCAATCTGCTGGTCGGCCCCGAGGGCCTGCGCGCCGTCCTCGACTGGGAGCTCGCCCACGCCGGCGACCCGGCCGAAGACATCGGGTGGCTGTGCGCCCGGGCCTGGCGCTTCGGGGGTCCGGGCCGGGTGGGCGGGTTCGGAGAGTTGCCCCTGTTACTCGAGGCCTATGCGGCCGGCGGGGGCGGGGCGGTCGATCCGGAGCGGGTCGCCTGGTGGCAGGTCTACGCCACCGTCAAGTGGGCGGTCATTTGCGCCCTCCAGGCGTCGGCCCACCTGAGCGGCGCCGCCCGCTCGGTCGAGCTGGCCGCTATCGGGCGGCGCATCTGCGAAAGCGAGTGGGACCTCTTCGTGGCCCTCGGGGTGGGGCCATCCGTCCCCGACACCTCGCCGTCTGCCGCGGGGACGCCGGCCACCCCTCCCGCCTCGGTGGCGGCGCCGTTCGGACGTCCCACTGCGGCGGAGCTGATCGAAGCCGTCGGCGAGTACCTCGACAAAGGGTGGCCGGCGGCGAGCGGCGGCGAGCAAGGACCACGTTTCGAGGCGCGCGTCGCCGCCAATGTCCTCCGTACGGTCACCCGCCAACTCGAGCTGGGCCCGGAGCTCTCGGCGGCCCATGCCCGGCGTCTGGCCGGCCTCGGGTTCGAGAACGACGGTGACCTGGCTTCGGCCATCAGGTCGGGCGACTTCGGCGATGGCTGGCACGAGGTGGCCGTGGCGCTGGCCGCCTCGGCCCGCGATCAGCTGTTGGTGGCCAATCCTTCGTACCTGGAAGGGCCCGGGCCGGTGTCAGCCGAAGAAGACCTCGGCCTCGGCGAAGCGCTCGGGTGAAACCAGCTTGAGCTCGGCGGTGGCCTCCGACAGTGGTACGAGGTCGATCGCCGTCCCGTGCAGGGCCACCATCTGACCGGTACGACCGGCGTGGAGGGCGTCGACGGCATGCAGTCCGAACCGGGTGGCGAGCACCCGGTCGAATGCCGTCGGACTGCCCCCGCGCTGCACGTGGCCGAGGACGGTGGCGCGTGCCTCCTTCCCGGTGCGGTGGGCGATCTCGGACTCGAGGAGGTTCCCGATGCCCCACAGCCGCTCGTGGCCGAAGGCGTCCACCTCCCCGCGGCGCACCGCCAGCGTTCCCTCCACCGGAAGCGCTCCCTCGGCCACCACCACGATGGGCGCATAGTGACTTGCGAATCGGCGCTCGATGAACGCGCACACCGAGTCGATGTCGAAGGGGCGCTCGGGGATCAGGATCACGTTGGCCCCTCCGGCCAGTCCCGAGTGCAGGGCGATCCAACCGGCATGGCGTCCCATCACCTCCACGATGAGCACTCGGTGGTGACTTTCTGCGGTGGTGTGGAGCCGGTCGATGGCCTCGGTGGCGACCGTGACCGCGGTGTCGAATCCGAAGGTGTAGTCGGTGGACCCCAGATCGTTGTCGATGGTCTTCGGGACCCCCACGACCGGCAGGCCGGTCGACGCCAGCCGGGTGGCCACACCCAGGGTGTCCTCACCCCCGATGACCACCAGCCCTTCGACACCCAGGCTGCGAACGGTGTCGAGGACCCGACGCTCGCCGTCTTCGGCGGAGTAGGGATTGGTCCGGCTGGACCCGAGGATCGTCCCCCCACGGGGCAGTATGCCCCGGACGGCAGCCACGTCCAGAACCATGGTGTCGCCATCCAGGGGCCCGCGCCAGCCATCACGGAACCCGACGAAGTCGTCCCCGTGGACCTGGACCCCCTTGCGCACCACGGCCCGGATGACCGCGTTCAGGCCGGGGCAGTCGCCGCCGCCGGTCAGCACGCCGATACGCACGACTGAGAGCGTACCCAGGTCGTGCGGCCCCGATCGCCCCACGTGGGCAGCCACCATGAGGACGCTTGGCGACTCCTCTCCACAGGAGACTCACAGGTGGCTCAGGCCTGGCGACAAGGTTCTTCAGGTCGAATGTCATTTCCTGGAATTTTCTGGCAAGGCCCTGGGTGGTCGGATCCCGGCCATCCGATGGATTCCCACTGCGTGGCCTCGGCCACCGTGAAGCGAGCGAGATATTGGTGCGATCTGAGCGCAGAACCTGGTCCGGTCGGAACCGGCTGGTGGTGACCGGTGCCATCGCGCTGGTGCTGGTCGCGGCCGTGCTCGGGACCTGGTTCGCCACGAAGAGCTCGAGCGCGGCCACGACAGGGATCACGACCACCACCACGGTCCAGACCGTCTCCACCGGGACGATCACCCAAACCGTCTCCTCCACCGGGACGCTCGAGCCGGCCAGCCAGGCCAACCTCGACTTCGCGGTGTCCGGACAGGTCGCTGCGGTCGATGTCACCGCCGGCCAGACGGTCACTGCAGGCCAGGCCCTGGCGACGGTGGACAGCGCCGCGCCCTCTGCCTCGCTGGCCGCGGCCCAGGCTACGCTGGCCAACGACCAGGCCCAGTTGGCCAGCGACCAGGCCAATGGCGCCTCCGCCACGCAGATCGCTCTGGACGACGCCAACGTCGCCTCGGCCGGGACACAGGTCACGACGGCGCAGACGTCGCTGAACAATGCAACCCTGGTGTCGACCATCGCGGGGACGGTGGCCTCGGTGAGCCTCACCGTCGGCCAGCAGGTGTCCGGGTCGACGTCCTCGTCGGCATCGGGCGCCGGCTCGACAGGCACCGGTGGCCCCGGATCGAGCTCCTCTCCTTCGGCCGGATCATTGGCGGGCAGCTCCGCAAGCGCGGCCGGCTCCTCGTCCTCGGCGGCGTCCAACTCATCGGGCGCGCAGGTCGTCGTGGTCTCCACGGGCTCGTACGTCGTGAATGCCACGCTCAACAGCACGGAGGTCTCCCAGGTGCTGGCCGGCGACCAGGCGACGATCACCGTTGGGGGCTCCGCGACCCCGGTGTACGGGACCGTGGGTTCGGTCGGGCTATTGGCCACCACGACCTCGGGCGTGTCGTCCTTCCCGGTGGTCATCGACGTCACCGGCAGTCCCGCGGGGCTCTTCGGCGGAACGAGTGCCAACGTCTCGATCATCGTGAAGGAGCTACAGGACGTCATCGTGGTGCCGACCACCGCCATCACCTATAGCGGTGGCGCCACGACCGCGACCCTCGACTCCAACGGGACCAAGACCACCCAGGACGTGACCATCGGAACAGCGTCGGGCGGACAGACCCAGGTGATCAGTGGCCTCTCCGTCGGACAGAAGATCTATGTGACAACGGTTTCGTTCCGAGGGCCTCTCGGCACCGGCAGAACCGGCGGGGGCGGCTTCGGCGGGGGCGGCTTCGGCGGGGGCGGCTTCGGCGGGGGCGGCGGGGGCGGCTTCGGCGGATGACCACACCTGAGCGCCCCGGACATCGATCGGCCGGTTCCATGGCGGACACGGGGGAGGTTTGGACCGAAAGGACCGGGACCTACCCGGTGGTCCAGCATCCGGTCACCGAGGCCGACGCCGTATGGAAGACGTATCGGAACGGATCGCTGGAGGTCGATGCGCTCCGTGGTGTCTCGTTCGCGATCCGGTCAGGTGAGTACGTCGCCATCATGGGGCCGTCGGGATCGGGGAAGTCGACCCTGATGCACATCCTCGGTTGCCTGGACGTTCCCACGTCGGGCACGTTCCGCCTGGCCGGCGAAGACGTGAGCGCCATGTCCGAGGAGCAGCTGGCCCATGCCCGGAACCGGCGGATCGGCTTTGTCTTCCAACAGTTCAACCTGCTCGCCTCGATGTCGGCCTGGCGGAACGTGGAGCTCCCCCTGCTCTATGCCGGCGTCGACCGGTCGGAGCGCAAGCGGCGCGCCCTCCATGCGCTGGAGCGAGTGGGGCTGGCCACCCGGGTCGACCACCGGCCCGGGGAACTTTCCGGCGGGCAGCAGCAGCGGGTGGCCATGGCCCGCGCCCTGGTCACCGACCCCGACCTGATCCTCGCCGATGAGCCCACCGGCAACCTCGACTCGGTTTCCGCGGCCGACGTCCTCGAGCTTCTCGGCGAGCTCCACCGCAGTGGGCGCACCATCGTGCTCATCACCCATGAGGTCGATGTGGCCGAGGCGGCCGACCGGGTCATGCGGATAAGGGACGGGCAGATCCTCGACCAGGAGCTGGCCGACAGCGTTGCCGTCGGTCGATGAACCTTCTCGAGACCTTTCGGACCGGCCTGCAGGCGGTGATCTCCCACCGTCTCCGCTCTGGGCTGACCGTACTGGGGATCATGATCGGCATCACCGCAGTGATCCTGACCGTGGGGCTCGGGGAGGGGGCACAGCAGCAGGTCGCCTCGCAAATCTCGGCCCTGGGATCGAACCTTCTGACGGTCACGCCGGGAAGCACGACGTCGAGTACGGGGATCCGTGCCGGATTCGGCTCCGCGTCGACGCTGACCGTCGGCGATGCAGCTGCTCTGGCATCGAAGGTCGTGGCCCCGGACATCAACGCGGTGGCCCCGGCCTCGACGGTCTCCGAGAGCCTGGTGGCCGGCACCACCAATTGGACGACCACGGTCGTGGGCACCGACCCCTCGTGGCTGACCGTCCGCGGACGATCCATGACCGAAGGAAGGTTCATCGCCACTCATGATCTGTCCACGCGAGCCGACGTGACCGTGCTCGGGGCCACGACCGCCCAGGAGCTGTTCGGATTCCGTGACCCGGTGGGCCAGACAGTGGACGTCGCAGGGCAGCCTATGACGGTCATCGGCGTGCTCAATACCGTCGGCTCGTCATCGACCTCATCGACCGCGTCCACTCCGGACGATCAGGCCATTGCACCGTTGACCACGGCCTCCGCTCTGTTCTTGGGCGGTTCGAACCGCAATTCGGTGAGCCAGATCCTCATCCAGGCGACATCGGCCGGCACTCTTTCGGCCGCCTATCAGGAGGCAGACGCGGAGCTGCTGAGCCTCCACGGCATCACGACGGCCGCGAGCGCCGACTTCACCATCACCAGCGAACAGCAAGTCCTCTCCACGGCCACCTCAGTGGACAAGACACTGACCATCCTCCTCGGCGGCGTGGCCGGCATTTCTCTGCTGGTCGGCGGCATCGGTGTCATGAACATCATGCTGGTCTCGGTGACCGAGCGGATCCGTGAGATCGGGCTCCGCAAGGCGCTCGGCGCCACCCCCCGCGTCATCCGTCGACAGTTCCTGGTGGAGGCCTCGGTGCTCGGCTGCGTGGGCGGTGTCCTCGGCGCCGGACTGGGTCTTCTGGGTGCCGGGATACTCCCGCACTTCATCTCCAACACGATCACGGTTTCTCCCGTGGCCACCGTTATCGCCATCGGGATCGCCATCGGGATCGGCATCGCCTTCGGCGTCTATCCCGCCGGGAGGGCCGCCCGTCTCGCACCCATAGACGCACTTCGCAGCGAATAGTTCCCGTCAACCAATCACACCAGAAGGAATGAACCATGACCAACCCAGTGAGACCACCAAACCCGGCCGCTGACTCCGGTCGCGGCACGTCGGGCCGTTCCCCGGCGCGGCGGCGAGTCGTGGCGGTGTTGGTGCTCGGCGCCGCAGGCGTCGCCCTGGCCGCGTGCGGATCCTCTTCGTCGGCTTCCACATCATCGTCGAGCTCGACGACCAGGGGCGGTGCGTCGTCAGGGGCCGGCGCGACGCCGCGGCAGATCCCAGGTACCTCTGGTGCCATTGCCGCCATCCACGGGACGACCCTCGAGGTGCAGAATCCGGTCACCGGGCAGACCACCGTCAACTACACCCCGAGCACCACGTTCCGGCAGACAGTGACTGCATCTGCAGCTGCCGTTACCGTGGGCTCCTGCATTTCGGCATTCGGGAAGCCCAGCTCTGGCTCCTCGTCGGGCGGCCGTGCCTTCGGCAGCCCGGTGACGGCGACGACGGTGTCCGTCTCGCAGCCGGTTTCGGGCACCTGCTCAGGTGGCTTCGGCGCCAGGGCACCTGGAGGAGCCGGGCCTGGTGGGGGCGGCGGAATCCCCCCGGGGAGCGGAACCCGGCCAGCTGGTGCGAGACGGTTCGGCAACGGTCAATTCGCGGTGGCATCGGGCGCGGTTACCGCCGTCAATGGCTCAGGAGTGACTGTCAACGAGATCAACCCGGCAACCAAGGTGGCATCTACCGTGACCGTCACCCTGGCAGCCTCGACGACTTTCACCACGACGGGCCCGGCGTCATCGACCGATCTAGCCGTGGGCAAATGTGCGCGAGCCAACGGAAGTGCTGACTCCACCGGCGCCATCTCGGCGCAGGCGATCACCATCTCCACGGCCGGTCCCATCGGGTGCACCAGCGGGTTCGGCGGGCCCCGAGGCGCACCCGGGGGTGGCGGGGCCAGTGCTTGAACAGGCCGAGCCGGAGCCTCCGGTCGCCGGGAAGCTCGCCACTGCAACGGCTGTCTCCGCGGGGCTGCCCGTCGATCGGTGGGATCACGTAGTGGCATCCAACCCGCCGAACCATCCGAGGTTGATCTCACCCTTCAGGGTCATCTTGCTCGTAGTCGTGTTGGCCGCTGCTCTCGTCGCATGGGAGCTGACGCGCCCGTCCTCGCCCGCCTATCGGAACGCAGTGGTGGGAATCGGGACCGCGGTGGCGACGCTGAACTCGGTTGGCACGGTCGCTCCCGCCAATCAGGCGAGCCTCGACTTCAAGGTGCCGGGGACGGTCGGCACGGTCGACGTCGCCGTCGGCCAGCAAGTCACGGCCGGCGAGGAGGTGGCGACCCTCGAGACCACGCCGCTCGAGAACGGTGTGGTGACAGCCCAGGCCACCCTGGCCTCGGCGCAAGCCACCCTGGCCAGCGACGAGGCGAGCCAGACGGCGTCGACGGCGGTCGCCACCCAACTGAGCTCCTCGACTGCCTCGACGTCGACGACGACGCCAACGGGATCGGCGCCCAC
>DATBOO010000182.1:0-13876 GCA_036553725.1 Acidimicrobiales bacterium
CTGAATGCGGCCGCGGCCCTGATGGTGATCGGTCGGGCCGACGACCTGCCGGCGGGAGTGGCGCTGGCCTGCTCGGTGGTCGACGACGGGCGGGCCGAAGGCGTGTTGGAATCCTTGATCCGGGTCTCCCGGGAGGCATCGGCCGACGAGCAGGCGGGGTGACCCCAGGCGACCGGTGCGCCCTTCCGTGTTTGTCGCCTGTCGCCGTTGGGCCCTGCGGCCCGGCCGGTCTCGCATCAGGCCGAAGGCCGGGCCGCGGTTGCACGTGAAATGGCGGTCCCCGCCCTCGGCGGCGCGACTCTGCTGTTGCGTGACAGTGCTTCGAGATTCTTGCGACGGGGACGTTTCGGAGACGATATACTAGACATATACACGTTGAATTACACGACTGTAATTGCATTACGGACTGGTAAGGAGAAATCCCGTGGCAGTACTGAGCGGAGTCCTGGATGAGCTGATCGATACGCATGTGATCGACGCCGGCGACTTGGCCCAGATCACGGGGTCGACCCCTCGCAGCGTGAGCCGCTGGACGGCTGCCAAGGCCATGCCCCGCCGTGACGCCGAGGACCGTCTGCTCGAGTTGAAGGCCGTGGTGGACCAGCTGAGGGCCGTCCTCCGGGATGGCCCGGCACGGCTGTGGCTGCGGAGTCCCAATCCCGATCTCGATTGGTACAAGCCCTTGGAGATGATCGCGGAGGGCGACTACCGGCGCGTCATCGGAGCGGTATTGGCGATGGCTGAGGGCGTGACGGCATAGCGGAGTGGAGATCGATCCCGGCCGAATCGCCGCGGCACCCTTCGAGCCGTTCGGCGGCCAGGGCTGGCGACAACTCAGCCCGAGATATGACCCGCTGAGTGGTGAGGGTGCACGCATCAACGGCGGACGCTTCAATCCACCGGGGAGCTTTCCGGTGCTCTACGTCTGCCGCAGCCGAGCATGTGCAGTCGCGGAGCTCAAGAGGTTCGGCGAGCGGCAGGCGATCGGGGTCGTGGGACTCCTCCCCAGGATCCTCTACCGCTACCAGATCAGACTCGACCGGGTCCTCGACCTGACAAAGGACGAGGTGCGCGGTCGGGTCGGTGTCGGACTCGATGTATTGGGCGGTCCGGACTGGACGGCCTGTCAGGAGCTGGGCACGGTTGCGCACGCCCTCGGTGCTCAGGGCATTGAGTCGCCTTCCGCGACCGGAGAGGGCAACGTCCTTGCCGTGCTCCTTCAACACGTTGGCCTTGGCCGAGTTGAGCCCGAACTCGTCGAGGAGTGGCACAGTGGTGACGAGCTCGAGGCCTGAACTCGGCGGGGAGTCGAGGTCGCGGCCCAGTCCTTGGTGGGCCGGCGACAACGTCGGCCGCATCGAGACCGATCCGGCACGTTCAGGCGGCGACGTCAGGCGGCGACGTCAGGCGGCGGATTGCACTCGGTCCCCGCCGCGCCTCTGACACAGCTCGGCCAACCGGGGTATCCGCACGGCGGGCACGGCCAGGCCCGAAGGCGAATCGACCTCGAGGATGCGCACCCGGTCGGCATTGGCTTCGAGCCATTGGGCCACGATGAGGCGCTCCTCGTCGCAGTGCTCCCTCCGTTCGGGCCCCTGACCGGACACCCCTTCGGCGCCGGTCAGGAGTCCGCCGTCGAGGGTGACCGTGCCCTCCCCGTCGACGGACAGCACCGTCAGGCCGGCCCGCCTGAGCGACTCGGTCTGCCGGTGCCCGGCCAACAGGTGCCGGAGTCGCTCGGCCTCGTCCCGGACCGACGCCGCCTCCTCGTAGCGCTGCTGGCGCGACAACTCGACCACCTCGTCGCCCAGTGGCCGGAGCAGCGCGGTCGGGTCCCCTTCGAGCTCCTCGGTGCTCCAGGTCCGGCGCCGGCCCCGCCGCCGTGGGCTCGCCGGCCGGTCGAATGGCGGCGACCACCGTCTGGCGAGCCGCCCCGCGAGGACCGCTGCGGTCAGCGGTCCCGGGCACACCCGGTGGTGGACGGAGTGGAGCTGACGGAGCAGCCTCCCCGTCCGTCGCCGGTCCTCCCCCGAAAAGTAGGACCGGACCTGCTTGCGGATGTCGGTGGCCTTGCCCACGTGGAGGACGTGGCCGGCGGCATCGGTGAACCAGTACACGCCGGGGCGACGGGGGAGACGGGTCGTGAGGAGGAGCTTGCCCGCCTGGGGATGGCCGACCAACCGGGGGAGGTCGAGCAGCTCCTCGAGCGCCAGGATCCCGAACGAGCCGGCCCGCTCGAGCATGGCGTGGAGGAGGTCGGCGGTGGCCAGGACGTCGGTCAGGGCCCGGTGGGAGGGCTGGTGGGGGAGCCGCAGGTGCGACGCCAGTGTGCCGAGCTTGCAGTCGGGCACCGTGTCGCGCACCAGCCGTCGGGCCAGCGCCAGGGTGTCCACGGTGGCATTGGCCAGGCGCTCCCGTCCGGTCGAGACCAGGGCGTGGTCGATGAACGAGAGGTCGAAGCGGAGGTTGTGGCCCACGAGAACGGCCCCGCCGACGAACTCGAGGAGCGAGGGGAGCATCTCCCCGACCCGCGGGGCATCGGCCACCATGGCGTCGCTGATGCCGGTGAGGGCGGTGATGAACGGGGGTATGCGCTCGTCGGGCCGGACCAGGGTCTGGTAGGTGCCGAGCCGCTCGCCACCCCGGTAGCGGGCGGCGGCAACCTCGGTGAGGGACGACGACGAAGGGGAGCCGCCGGTGGTCTCGACGTCGACGACCACGAAGGTCACCTGGCTGAGCAGGGTGCCCGGATCGTCGAAGGACCCACTCCTGTCCTTCACCATTCCGAGGGCGGTCACCATGGTGACACCGTAGCGAACACCTGTTCGATCAGCGTGGATCGGGGGCCTGGGCAGGGCCGACTACCGTGTGGGCGGTGACCGCTGAATCACCTTCCGGGGCTCCCGCCCCGGCCCCCCAGGCCCGCCGCGACCCCGGATCCGGGCCCCTCGGGAGCGGGGCATCCGGTGATGCCGTCACCCGCTACCGCTGCTCCGCCTGCGGGAACCTCACCCGCTTCGACGTGGTGACCACCCGCCGCACCCGCGCCTTCCACCACTTCTCTGTGGGCGGCGAGCTCTCGGTCGAGGACACCGAGGTGCTCGACGAATCGGTGGAGGAGGTGTCGTGCCGGTGGTGTGGCCATGGCCGCGGAATCGAGGTCATCGACGGGGGAGCGACACCGGGGTAGCACCGGCATCGCCGGACGGGCCGCTGGCCGATCCGGCCTTCGTGTCCGGCCTGCGACCGATCCCGTCGGGTCCCCCGGGCTCGGGGTCCCCATGGCCCGCGGCCGACATCATCGGCGTCAGCCCGGCAGGCGGCTCCCTCGAGGTGCGCCTCGGCGAGCTCGAGCACCCGGTGCTGCTCGCCTTCCTGGCCACCCGCTGCGACGGGTGCGGGGAATTCTGGCGGGGGCTGCGGGACGACGCCACGCTCGACCTTCTGGAGTCGGAGCCGGAGTCGGAGCCGGTGCGGGTGGTGGCGGTGACACGGGGGCCCGAAACCATTTCATCCGCCGACGTCTGTGAGGTCGCCGCCGGCGTCGAGCGGGTGCCGGTGATCATGAGCGACACGGCCTGGAGCGACTACCGGGTGTCGGGCTACCCGTTCTTCGTCCTGGTCGATGTGCGGGCCCGCCGGGTCGCCGGTGAGACCGTCGGCTTCGGATGGCCCGACGTCGTGTCCATGGTGCGGGCGGCAACCGGCGCCGATGAGATTTGACGCCCCCCGTCGTCGGAAGGGACAGTCTGAGCTTCTTGAACGACGAGCGACCCGGAAACGTAGCCCTTCAGGGCAGGATCGCCGGCCGGTCGTACCCGAACCATGAAGAGTGAGCCACTGAGATGAGTGAACAGGTCGAACCCGCCGCGGCACCCCGTCCGGGGCGCCGGCGGCCCGTCTTCGTCTACGTCGTCGCCGTGGTCGGCGTCTTCTGGCTGCTGTTCGGGCTGGCCGGGGGCTCGTACCAGGGCAAGCTCAGCAACGTCCAGAAGAACGACAACGCCGCCTACCTGCCCAATTCGGCGGAGTCGACGGTGGTCGACCAGGCCTCACAGAAATTCCACCCGGTGCAGACCATCCCCGGCTTTGTCGTCTACCAGCGCCACTCCGGACTGACCGGGGCGGACAGGGCCAAGATCGCCGCCGATCACCGGGCCTTCCGCGCCATCCCCGGGGTGGCGGTCGACCAGATCGGCGCGCCGCAGTTCAGTGCCGACGGCACCACGGCCAACATCGAGGTCCCGCTGGTGGCCCAGGTGGGTCCGACCCCGATCCAGGGCAGCCGGCTGGCCGACGTCGAGAAGAAGGTCATAGCGGTGGCGAGGACCGGGGTCCCGACCGGGCTCGTGGTCCACAGCGCCGGGCCGGGCGGCCTGCTGGTGGCTTTCATCGATGCCTTCAGCGGCATCGACGGCTCCCTCCTGCTCGCCGCCGGGGTGGTGGTAATTCTCATCCTGCTGATCGTCTACCGCAGTCCGGTCCTCTGGTTCTTCCCGCTGTTCTGCGCCGTCCTGGCCCTCGGCTCGGCCGCGCTGATCATCTACCAACTGGCCCGCCACAACGTGATCACCCTGAACGGCCAGAGCCAGGGCATCCTGTCGGTCCTGGTCCTCGGGGCCGGCACCGACTACGCCCTCCTGCTGATCAGCCGGTACCGCGAGGAGCTGCACTCCTACGAGAACCGGATCGACGCCATGATCGCCGCGTGGCGCCGCGCCGCGCCGGCCATTGCCGCCTCCGCCCTCACCGTCATCCTGGCCCTGCTCTGTTTGACTTTCGGTGAGCTCAACTCCGACCGGAGCCTCGGCCCGGTATGCGCCATCGGGATCGCCTGCACGGTCGGCGTGATGCTCACCTTCCTGCCGCTCTTCTTGTTGGTGGGCCGCTGGATCTTCTGGCCGCGCATCCCGCGGGTCGACCATCAGGTCGACATCGCCACCCACGGACGGTGGAGCCGCATCGCCGATTGGGTCGGGCGCAATGCCCGGCGCAGCTGGATCATCACCACCGTCGTCCTGCTGGTCTGCGTAGCCGGCCTGACCCAGCTCAAGTCCGGTGGCCTCGGCATCTCCGACAGCTTCACGACCACCCCGGACGCCATCGTCGGTCAGCGGATCTTCGACGCCAGCTTCAACCAGGGCGCGGGTGCGCCGGCGGTGATCATCGCCAACGCCGGCCATGCCGACGCGGTGATCGCCGCCGTGTCCAAGGTGGCGGGCGTCGTCCCAGGCCCGGGGTCGGCGTGCGTCCAGGTCGACTACGCCAAGGCCGCTCAGGCCGCTCAGGCCGCTCAGGCCGCTCAGGCCGCTCAGGCCGCTCAAGGCGCACAAGCCGGTGGCTCCGGTCAGACGCAGAACGGCTGCGCCCCCCCGGCCCTGCAGGTCCATCCGGTCGGCGGGAGGATCGCCATCGACGCCCAGCTGGTCGACCGCTACGACACCCAGCGGGCCATCGACACGGTCAAGTCCATCCGGTCCACCGTCCATGCCATCCCCGGAGCCGAGGCGCTGGTCGGTGGTCCGACGGCCATCAACTACGACACCCTGCAGGCGTCGCGCCACGACCGCAATCTGATCATCCCGATCGTGCTGTTGGTCATCCTGGTGGTCCTGGCCATCGTCCTGCGGGCGCTGCTGGTGCCCGTGCTGCTGGTCCTCTCGGTGCTGCTCTCGTTCGGGGCGACGCTCGGCGTCTCCGCCCTGGTGTTCAACCATCTGTTCCACTTCAAGAACGCCGATCCGGTGTTCCCACTCTTCGCCTTCATCTTCCTGGTGGCCCTGGGCATCGACTACAACATCTTCCTGATGACCCGGGTGAGGGAGGAGACCCTGCGATACGGCACCCATCAGGGGGTGAAGCGCGGCCTGGCGGTGACCGGCGGGGTGATCACCTCCGCCGGCGTGGTCCTGGCCGCCACCTTCGCCGTGCTGGGGGTGCTGCCGCTCGTGTTTCTCAGCGAACTGGGCTTCGCCGTGGCCTTCGGGGTCCTGCTGGACACCATCGTGGTGCGCTCGATCCTCGTGCCAGCCCTCTGCTACGACATCGGCCGGCCGATCTGGTGGCCGTCCCGGCTGGCCCACGGTGAGGACCACGGCGTGGGCGCCGACGACGCGGGCGGTGCGGGCGGTGCAGATCGTGCGGCCGGTGCGGACAGTGGTGAAGGGACCTCCGATCCACGAAGGCCGGCTCAAGGAGCCGTGGGGGGAGCTCCCACTCCATCGATCACGGGTGCCGACTCGTAGCGCGGAAATGTCGCGAGGTCGGCGTCGAAGTTCACGGTGCAGCGGCCGAGTGACTCAACAAGGTGGTCCGGTGTCTGCGGTGTCTGCGGTGTCTGCGGTGTCTGCGGTGACTCGGCCGTCGGTCCGAAGGGCTGTCATACCCACCTGCCACGCTGTCGACAGCGGAGGTGTGGCAGAGCGGCCTATCGCGTCGGCCTCAGAAGCCGATGACATCTCCAGTGTCCGTGGGTTCGAATCCCACCGCCTCCGCCGTCATTGGCCTGGTATCCTGGTGGTACTGGAGATGCCATCGGGCTTGAATCTCAGGCCGGTAAGCGAGGAGGCCCCCCGTTGCTGCGGGGGGCCTCCTCGCGTCCGGCGTGCCGGCGGCGGTGGGCCCGGGTGGTGGGTGCAACGATTCAGAAGCATCCGGTAGGGCGTTCAAGGTGGTGCCGGTGGGCCGGTGGTGGAGACGGGGCGATGAGGTGCGTTGCGGTGACGTTGAGAGCGGGTACTTGATGGTGGGTCCGGCCCCCGGTCGGAGTGGGGATCCCAAGGCGCAAATCGCCAACCGCCCTCCGGGCCTCGGTTTCTCGGAGATGCCGGACTGGTCGCCATGCCGGCCCGCACTCTAAATCTGGCTCAGCGCATCGTCGTGGTCATCGGGCTCGGCATCGGCCTCGACGTCTTCGGCCAGTGGCTCGTATCCCGGGGTTCCGGAGCGACCGGCTGGGTGGCCTACGCGCCGCTGAGCCGTGCCGTGTACCTACCCGTCGGAGGCCTGCACCCGTGGGTGCGGATGATGGTATGGCTCGTCCTCACCGCGGTGTGGGTACTCGTCTCCGTTGCCCTCCTCCGGTCCCGGCCCGGCGGCGCCGGGCACAAGGAGGGCGCGGCGGCAACGGACAACCCCGTCACATGACGACCCCGCCAGGAGCCCTGCTCCCATCCGGACGTGACTCCGACATCTTCGAATACAGCAACACCGCTGTCCTGCTCCGGTCCATGGAAAAGGAGGCCCGCACCATCCCGCACCCCGGGGTACGCCCGGACCAGGGCTGAGCGCCGACACCGACGCCGGCCCGGGGCCGGCTCGCCGTCGCCCGCAACGCCGGTCCCGGTTCGCAGTCGTCGGCCGGCTCGGCCATTCTTGGGTCATGCTGCACGCCTGCGCGCTCACCCTCGACCTCCGCATCCCCGACAGCGGCTCGTTGAAGGCCAAACGGATGATCGTCAAGCACATGGTCGAGACCAGCAAGGCCCGCTTCGGGGTGGCCGCCGCCGAGGTCGGCTACCACGACCGCCGGCAGCGGGCCGAGCTCGGCTTCGCCGCCGTGGCCGGCACCCAGGGCCACGTCGAGGAGGTACTCGACACCGTGGAGCGTTTCGTATGGTCCCACCCCGAGGTGGAGGTGCTGGCCGGAACCCGGGCCTGGCTCGAGACGGACCGCTGACCGTCGGGTCGCGGGCCGCGGCCCGGGCCGTGCCGTAGTCTCGGGCCGGTGACCACGCTGCCCGAGCTGCTGGCCGACCTCGAGGACGAGTTCGCCGATCTCCGCCGGATGGTGGCGCCGCTGGCGGCCCGTGCCCCCGAGTGGGACCGGGCCACGCCGGCCGAGGGGTGGGCGGTGAGGGACCAGATCAGCCACCTGGCCTTTTTCGACGACGCCGGCCGCATGGCCATGGTGGCGCCCGACGAGTTCGCCCAGGGAGCGGCCCTGGCCATGGAACAGATGGGGGACCCCATGGAGGCCCACCTGGTGATGGGCCGGTCGATGGACGGGGTCGAGCTCCTGGCCTGGTGGGACACCGCCCACCGGGGGATGGCCGCGGCGTTCGCCGGCGCCGATCCCTCCGCCCGGGTCCCCTGGTACGGCCCGCCGATGGGGGTGTTGTCGTTCGTTTCGGCCCGCCTGATGGAGACCTGGGCGCACGGCCAGGATGTGGCCGATGCCCTTGGCGTCGAGCGCCGGCCGACCGACCGGCTCCGCCACGTGGCCCATCTGGGGGTCCGGTCCCGACCCTTCTCGTACCTGGTCCGCAGCCGGGAGGCGCCCCCCGGGCGCATCGATGTGCTCCTGGCAGCTCCCTCCGGTGAGCCCTGGCGGTGGCAGATCGGCGAAGTTGCCGACGGCGGGGCGGCCGATGGTTTGGCCGACGGTGGGGTAGCCGACGGCGCGCCGGCCTCGGTGGTCCGCGGCCCCGCCCTCGACTTCTGCCTGGTGGTGACCCAGCGCCGCAACCTGGCCGACACCGCCCTGGTGGTGGAGGGCGACCCCGCCGCCGACTGGATGTCGGTGGCCCAGGCCTTCGCCGGCCCGCCCGGCCCCGGCCGGCCTCCGCTGGCGTAGACCGGGTGAGCCCGGCCTGATCCCGCAGTCAGCCCCGCGGTCAGCCCCGCGGTCAGCCCCGCACGGGGGCCCGGTGGGAGGCCATCGCCGCGGCCACCCGGATCACGAAGTCGTCGACGTCGGCTTCGGTGGTGTCGAACGACGCCATCCACCGCACGACGTGGGTCGCCTCGTCCCAGACGTAGAACGGGTACTCCTGTCGCAGCGCCCGGGCCACCCCGGGGGGGATGGCGGCGAACACAGCGTTGGCCTCGACCGGGTGGACCACCTCGACCCCCTCCACGCCGGCGACCCCGTCGGCCAGTCTCCGGGCCATCCGGTTGGCCTGCTCGGCGTTCGTCCGCCACAGGTCTCCGGACAGCAGGGCGACGAACTGGGCCGACACGAAGCGCATCTTGGAGGCCAGCTGCATGGACTGCTTGCGGATGTAGCGCAGCGACGACTCCCCGACGGGGCGGAACGAGACCACCGCCTCGGCCCCCATGGCCCCGTTCTTGGTGGCACCGAAGGACAGCACGTCCACCCCCGCCGCCGAGCCGAACGCGCCGAGCCCGACACCCAGCGACGCCGCCGCGTTGGACAGGCGGGCCCCATCGAGGTGGAGCCACATCCCCCGCTCGTGGGCCCAGCGCCCGAGCCGGCGGATCTCGTCCACCCGGTAGCAGGTGCCGACCTCGGTGGACTGGGTGATCGACACCACCTTGGGCTGGACATGGTGCTCGTCCCCGGTGCCCACGGCCGCGGCCTCGACCAGTTCCGGCGTGAGCTTGCCGTCCGGGGTCGGGACGGCGACGAGTTTGCTGCCCAGGTGGCGCTCCGGCGCGCCGCACTCGTCGACGTTGATGTGGGCGCTCTCGGCGCAGATGACCGCCTCGAACGGCCGCAGCAGCGACTGGAGCCCGACCACATTGGCACCCGTCCCGTTGAAGCAGAACAGCACCTCCGCCTCCTCCCCGAAATGCCTCCGGAAGAGACCGACGGCCTCGGCGGTGACCGGATCGGCGCCGTACGAGGGGGCATGGGTGGCGCCGTCGGTGGTGCCGTTGGCCTCGGCGATGGCCGCCAGCACCTCGGGATGGATGCCGGACCAGTTGTCGCTGGCGAAGCTCCGTCGGCCGGTCATCGTCAGTTGCGGACCAGTGGCTTGTACCGGATCCGATGGGGCTGGTCGGCGCCGGCGCCGAGCCGCTTCTTCCGGTCCTCCTCGTAGTCGCTGAAGTTCCCCTCCCACCAGCGGACCTCCGACTCGCCCTCGAAGGCCAGGACGTGGGTGGCGATCCGGTCGAGGAACCACCGGTCGTGGCTGATGACCACCGCACACCCCGGGAACCCGATCAGGGCCTCCTCGAGGGCCCGGAGCGTGTCGACGTCGAGGTCGTTGGTGGGCTCGTCGAGGAGGAGGACGTTGCCGCCCTCCTTCAGGACCTTGGCCAGCTGCACCCGGTTGCGCTCCCCGCCCGAGAGCTGGCCCACCTTCTTCTGCTGGTCGCTCCCGGTGAAGCCGAAGCCGGCCACGTAGGCCCGGCCGTGCAGCTGGCGGTGGCCGACCACGATGCGGTCCTCACCGCCGGTGATCTCGTCGAACACGGTGGCCTCCGCGGCCAGCTCGTCCCTCGACTGGTCGACGTAGGCCAGCTTCACCGTGGTCCCGATCTCGAGCCGGCCCCCGTCGGGGCCCTCCTCCCCGACGATCATCCGGAACAAGGTGGTCTTCCCGGCCCCGTTCGGACCGATCACGCCCACGATCCCCCCCGGCGGCAGCAGAAAGGAGAGCCCGTCGATCAGCAGCCGGTCGCCGTAGCCCTTGACCAGATCCTCGGCGTCGACCACCCGGTCGCCCAGCCGGGGCCCGGGGGGGATGGTGATCTCGAGCTGGTCGGCCCGACCCTCGGCGGCTTCCGCTTCGGCCACCAGGTCGTTGTAGGCGTTGACGCGGGCCTTGCCCTTGCTCTGTCGGGCCCGGGGGGACATACGGATCCACTCGAGCTCCCGCTCGAGGGCCCGCTGGCGCGACTGGTCTGCCTTCTGTTCTCCGGCCAGCCGGGCCTGCTTCTGCTCCAGCCACGACGAGTAGTTCCCCTCCCACGGGATCCCCGCACCCCGGTCGAGCTCGAGGATCCAGCCGGCCACGTTGTCGAGGAAGTACCGGTCGTGGGTGACCGCCACCACGGTGCCCGGGTACTCCTGGAGGGTGCGCTCGAGCCACGCCACCGACTCGGCATCGAGGTGGTTGGTGGGCTCGTCGAGGAGCAGCAGGTCGGGTTTGGACAGGAGGAGACGGCACAGGGCCACCCGTCGCCGCTCGCCCCCTGACAGGGTCGAGACGTCGGAGTCGCCCGGGGGCAGCCGCAGCGCGTCCATGGCGATGTCGAAGGTCCGCTCGAGGTCCCAGGCGCCGGCCGCGTCGATCTTGTCCTGGAGCTCCGCCTGCTCGGCGAGCAGCTTGTCGAAGTCGGCCCCCGGCTCTCCCATGGCGGCACAGACCTCGTTGAACCGGTCCACCAGGCCCTTGGCCTCGCCCACCCCTTCGGAGACGTTGCCGACCACGTCCTTGGTCGGATCGAGGCGGGGCTCCTGGGAGAGGAAGCCCACGCTGAATCCGGCCGTCAGCCGGGCCTCGCCGGTGAACCCGTCATCCTCGCCGGCCATGATCCGGAGGAGCGAGGACTTGCCCGACCCGTTGGAACCGATCACCCCGATCTTCGCCCCGGGGAAGAAGGAGAGGTTGATCCCCTTCAGCACCTCCCGGTCCGGGGGATGGAACCGGCGCAGGTCGCGCATCGTGAAGATGTACTGGGCAGCCATCCGACCAGTGTGCCAGCCTCAGGCGGGGTCCAGTTCCCCCAGGGCTTCAGGCCGGGTCCAATTCCCTCCGGACCTTCGGAGGGTGCCCGAGGTCGGCCCGATCAGATCTCGGGCCGCCTCGTCGGATCGGCGTCAGCCGCTGTGCACGGTCGCCAGCAGCCGGCGGGCCAACCTGCGCCACGATGCCGTGGAGTTGAGCAGGACCAGGCCGAGCATCACCAGCAGCAGGCCGATGGCCAACAACGGCTTGGTGTCGACGCCGGTGAAGGGCAGCTGGGTGGGCGCCGGTGTCGGTGTCGCTGGGGCCGCTACCGGCGTAGCCACCGGCACCGCTGGGACCGGTGGTGCGACATGGGGCGCAGCCGGCGGGGTAGGTGGTATCGGCGCCCCGGTCGTCGGTGTCGGGGGCTCGGTGGTCGGGGTGACGATCGGAGTTATGGGCTTGGTCGTGGTCGTCGTCGTCGTCGTCGTGGGAGGTTCGCAGTTGTCGATGGTGTGCTGGAACCCGCGCTTGGCTACCCACGGAGGGCCGACGTAGGCGTCAGCCTGGATCACCCCGCAGAAGTTCTCGGGGTAGGGGATGGTCAACGTTCCCGATGTCCCGTAGACGGTGGCCACGTCGACATGAAGCTTCGGCTCGTTGAGGAAGAACTTCCACTGGCAGTCCGGCTGCGAGGTCGGGCAGGCAGGAGTCGGGATGATCAACTCCGCCTGCTGGGCCGCATCGTCGAAGATGATGACCGCCGTGGTCGGAGGGTCGGACACCTGGGTGGTGGCCTGGGTGATTGCCGGGGTCGTCGCCGCGGCGGTCGCGGTCCACGCAGCACCGCCGAGGGTGACGCTGAGTGCGATCAGCGCCGTGACCGAGCTCAATACCACGAATATGCGTTTCACGTTTGCTCCCTCATTTGTTCCTCTTGGTCGAACCGTTGGTCCACTCTCGGGGGGGTGCTGGGCATCCGCCGGCAAGAGCCGGCATGCGCCGCTCCCACACTGATCCGGTCAGCACCCTCGATTGCCCTCTCCGGGTCGGCTCGCCCCTTGCGGTCATTCGACCGCCGTTGCTCTCAGGACTGCACCCGACCCATGCCATGACTTGATCGCTCCCCTCGACTTCGACCGCAGGCCTCTCGTAAGAGGGTTGCCGAGCTACCTCCAATCCGGTCGGACGTTGATCCGTGGATTTTTGGCAAATGCCATCGGCCCAGTGAGCGAAGTAGACGAAATCTTACCCACGACGTCTGCCCAGCGTCCCGCGCAATTTCTCACATTTCACCGTCTGTGGTCACTGCATCATTTCGAGTGTTGCAATCGGTCTCGACACGTCATTTTCGGGTGCGCGCGACGACCCTTGCACTATGTGAATCAGTGCAACAACCTTTCGCTTGCCGTATCGGTTCGCAAGGGTAATCTTGTAGTGTTAGAAACGAGACCAGATGCCATTCGAACCCCGACCGGTAGCCGCCAAGGCGTGGAAAGCCCTTGATCGGGTGGTAGCCGCAAACGATGCCATGAGGGATGCCGAGGCCAAGCGCGCCAGGCAGGCCCGGAAGCGGGCCAAGGCCATCCAGGACGCCCGGAGGAACGGTCTCTCCCTCGAAGCCATCGCCGAGCGGCTCGGAGTCAGCCGCGAGCGGGTGCGTCAGATGGGGGCGAGACCGGTAGAGAAATAGCGGTTGGCGCTACCAGCGGTTGGCGCTACCAGCGGTTGGCGCTACCAGCGGTTGGCGCTACCAGCCCATGCCGACGGTGCCCGGCCTCCACCCGTCCATCCCCCGGAGAACGTGCCAGTTCTTGTCGCCCGCCGCGATCAGGGAACGCAGGAGCGTCGAGGCCTGCAGCTCCCAGACTCCGGGTGCCACCTTGTAGCCGGAGATCATCGCCAACACAGGATGGAGCCCGTCGGGAGGGGGGAGCACGCGTCTCAACGACCACCGGACCGCCTCTTTGGCATCCAGGCCGGCCTCGCGTCGGAGTGCGTACTCGTAGGCGAAGAGAGGCATGTAGGGGTTGAGCTGGTCGGCAGGATCGCATTCTTCCGGCAGCTGCAGTCGCCGAATAGCCATTGTGGATGTATCGGCTCGTCAACCCCCTCGACTTGAGGGATTTCCCCCAGGCCCTGCTCCGCCCCACTGCGCCCATTGAGCCCGGCCGCATTTCGTAGCGGCCTGTCGCCTTCCTGGCCTCGAGGTGCCGGTGGCGTGCCTGCGCCGATTCCGGACGCCCGCTCTGTCCGCAATGGTTGATACACCCCCCTGGAAGCATTTGGCCATGACATCGGTGATGACCGACAGCCCGGCCGGAGGTGTGAATGGCGGAGGGTCGAAGGCCGGAGGTGTGAAGTCCGGAGGGTCAAAGGCCGAGGCCGCCGATCCGTCGGGGTCCCGGGCGGCCCGGTCCCTGGCGGCGGCCGTCGAGGTCATCGCCGGGTTCGTCTCGGGGTTCGAGCCCGGCCGCTACCGCGGGGAGGACGCGGCCACCCTGGTCGCCACCTTC
>DATBOO010000028.1:0-4962 GCA_036553725.1 Acidimicrobiales bacterium
CCGGTCCGCGACCTGATCACCGTGGCCAAGACGGTGGGCACCGCCGCCGTGCTCTCTGACAACCGGGTCCGCCTCGGCGTGGGGGTGGGCTGGTGCGAGGAGGAGTACGTCCAGACCGGCCAGGACTTCTCCAACCGCGGCAAGCGGCTGAACGACATGATCCCGGCGCTGCGGGCCCTGTGGCAGGGCGGCTGGGTCGAGTACCACGGCACCCACTACGACGTGCCGGCCTGCCAGATGAACCCGTCCCCCTCTGAGCCCGTTCCCTTCATCGGCGGGGGCGATTCCGAGCCGGCCCTGCTCCGCGCCTCCACTCTGTGCGACGGCTGGGTCAACACCGGCGCGGCCACCCCCGACGAGGCGTTCCTCCAGGTGGCCAAAGTCAAGGACGCCCTCAAGCGGGCCGGGCGGGAGAACGAGCCGTTCTCCCTCTACCTGGCCGTCCGGGCCTTCCCCGACCTCGACCTCTACCGCCGTCTCGAAGACGCCGGCGTCACCGACCTGCTGTGCGCCCCGTGGATGTCCGTCCGGGCCGGAGAGGGCGACTCACCCGAGTCGATCCACGACGCCCGCATGGCCGCCTGCGAGCAGTTCGCCGAGCACTTCATCCGGGCGTCGGGCTAACTGGCCCCGCTGGTTCCGCTGGCTGCGCTGGCTGCGCTGGTTGCGCTGGTTGCGCTGGTTGCGCTGGTTGTGCTGGCTGCGCTGGCGGCGCTGGCTGCGCTGGCTGCGCTGGCGCCATGTGCTCGGACGATTCTGTGTCCGATGTGACCGCCGGCTGGGCCGGGTGGGCCGCCAGTCGCCGCAGCGGGTAGTACAGCAGTCCGGCGACGGCGAAGCCCACGAAGAACGAGATGTCGGCACCGTCCAGCTCGGTGGCGATCGGGCCCACCACCAGACCGGTGTTCATGAACGGCACCATGGCGCCGAAGCCCACGGCCAGGGAGAGGAGGGCGGGCCACCCCGAGCGCAGGTTCTCCCACGGGAGCATGTGGACCAGGGTGTGGCGGTTGACTCCGTCGACCCGGTCGGATGGGTGGGTGCGGTCCCGCGGGTGGGTGCGGTCCCGCGGGTGGGTGCGGTCCCGCCAGTCGATGAGCACGACGGCCAGGAACGGCGCGATCCAGTAGGCGGTGAACAGGAGCACGTTCTGGAACTTGGCCGACACGTCGCCGGTGTGGAGCCAGAGGATGAGGAAGAATGCGATGACCGTACCGATGGCCGCCGAGAGGTGCCGCTTGATCCGCACCCCGCCGGCCTGCACGGCCAGTGATCCCGAATAATCGTTCATGGCGTTGGAGGTGATGGCGCCGAACACGACCGCCACCAGGGCCAGCCCGCCCAGGAACCCGCCGCCCATCAGGATCTGCACCCCGGCGGCGGTCTGGCTGGTGAGGGCCTTGGCCCCGAGGAGGCCGATGGTGTACACCCAGAGGAACGAGCCGGCCAGCCCGGCGAACGTGTACCAGAACAACGGCCGGCGCGGCGTGTCGGCCGGCATGTACCGGCTGTAGTCGGCGGCATAGGTGGCCCAGCTGAATCCGCCGCTGAAGGCGATGGTCGCCATGAGGACGAACATTCCGACGGCCGCTCCGCCGTGCACGGTGTTGTGCACCGGGAAGTTGCCGCGCTCGAGGACCTTGTAGGACAGGAGCACGAAGATCACCGTGAGGACGCCCGCGCCCCAGGACTCCAGCCGGTGTATGTACTCGTAGCCGAGCACGCCGACCAGCCCCTCCAGGGCGAGGACGATGGCCACGCCGACGGCGAACGGCACATGGAACAGGATCTGGGCGGCTTCGCCCCCGAACAGCCCGACCAGGCCGTCCCAGGCCACCGAGGAAAGCCACTGCACCAGTGCGGGGATGGCGATGGCTCGCCCGAAGGGCAGACGGGCCAGCGGGAGTTGGGCCATTCCGGTCCTCGGCCCCCACAGGGAGAGCCCCGCCACCGGGACGGCTCCGAGCAGCACGCCGACAGCGATGGCGGCCAGCCCCGTCCACAGGCCCAGGCCCAGGGTGGCCGCCAGGGTGCCGGTGAACACCCCGGACAGTTCCATGTTGGGCGCGAACCACACGGTGAAATTGCGCCGCATGGCGCCGTAGCGGGCGCCCTCGGGTATCGGGACGATGCCGGCTGTCTCCACCGTGAGATCGCCCTGGCGGCTGGGCCTGGTCCCGTCGAAGACGCTGATGGCTGACACTGGCGCTGTCCTCCAGGCGGACTGGGTGGATCGTTCCTGGCTGACTGGTCGGTTGGAACGCCCGGAAGGAGATCCCCGGTCCCAGCAGTGAAACCGTGCACGCCCCCTTTGTCAATCATGCCAAATGCGGAGTCGATCCCCGGTAGGGTCGGGGCGCGACGCCCCCGGGGTGTGGGGAGTCCGCCCCGGGAAGAAGCCATGGAGGAAGCCATGAAGGACATGAAGCTCGGACTGCAGCTCGGCTATTGGGGCGCCGGTCCGCCCGCCAATGCGCCCGAGATGGTCGCCGCCGCCGAACGGCTCGGGTACGACTCGATCTGGACGGCGGAGGCCTACGGCTCCGATGCCCTCACCCCTCTCAGCTGGTGGGGCTCGCAGACCAAGCGGGTGCGTCTCGGCACCGCCCTCTGCCAGCTCTCGGCCCGCACCCCCACGGCCATGGGCATGGCCGCCATCACCCTCGACCACCTTTCGGGAGGGCGGTTCGTGCTCGGCCTCGGCGTGTCCGGTCCCCAGGTGGTCGAAGGTTGGTACGGCGCCTCGTTCGAGAAGCCCCTGGCCCGCACCGTCGAGTACATCGACATCGTGCGACAGGTCATCGCCCGGGAGGCCCCGGTCACCAATGACCGGCCCAACTACCCGCTTCCCTTCCCCGGCGGCACCGGGCTGGGCAAGCCCCTCAAGCCCATCGTGCACCCCCTCCGCAAGGAGATCCCGATCATCATGGGGGCCGAAGGCCCCAAAAACGTGGCCCTGGCCGCGGAGGTGGCCGACGGGTGGTTCCCCATCTTCTTCTCGCCCAATGCAGTCAAGGCCTTCGAGCCGGCGCTGGCCGAGGGGTTCAGCCGATCGGGAGCCCGGCACACCGCCGATGACTTCGAGGTCATCGCCTTCGCCCCGACCCTGATCGACGACGACATCGAACGGGCCGCCGACAGCTTCCGCCCGTTCATCGCCCTCTACATCGGCGGCATGGGCGCCAAGTCGATGAACTTCCACTTCGACGTGTTCGCCCGCATGGGCTACGAGGCCGAGGCGCGCAAGATCCAGGAGCTCTACCTCGAGGGCCGCAAGGACGAGGCCGCCGCCGCGGTGCCCACCTCCCTCATCGAGGACACGGCCCTGATCGGGCCCAAGGAGAAGATCCGCGACGACCTCGAGGGCTGGAGGGAATCGATCGCCACCACCCTGCTGGTGTCCGGCTCTCCCGAGACGCTGGCGATGATGGCCGAGTTGGTGCTGTAGCCGCAGTCGGGGCCTTTCACCCCGGGCCGCGGTTCGGCCCGAAAGGGGCGAGGGTTGCCGGAGCCGGCCTAGCGCCTGGTGGCGGTCGGAGCCCGCCTCCGGGTGAGGGAACGGTAGAGGTCCATGGTGCTGGGGTGGACCGAGTCGAGCGGCTCGACGTCGTCGGCCACCAGCTTGATCAGCTCGGACATCACCGACTCCACCCCGGCGGGGTTTCCAGCGGCGTCGGCGGCACGCAGAAGCATCCGGTAGAGGCGCTCGTCATAGGGGCTCGCCAGCAGTCCCTTCCGCGCCGCCCACTCTGCGCCCCGGGGGTCCCCCGCCCGGAGGCATGCCCCCGCCAGCCGCCCACTGAGATCGACCACGGCCGCCTCGATGGCCGGCCCGATCCCCTCGAGGATCGCCCAGTCGGATGAGCGCAGGTCCTCGAACGGCCGACCCCTGACCAACTCGAGCGCCGACCGCCAGCTCTCCATGTGGCCCGAATCGGCGAGGGAGACGAACCGGTCCCAGTCGGTTCCCACCGTCTTCGACAACGCCAGCCGGCCGTGCGACCGGGGAAGATGATCGAGTCCGTCTTGCGACTGGCCCAGGGAGCGCCTCGCCACCGACGCCGTCGAGTGGAGGCTCGACGGTGCCATCAGCCGATCCGGCCACAGCGCGGTGGCCCAGGCCTCGTTCGATGCGCCGTTGGGATGCAGGGCCAGGTAGATGACCAGCTCGCTGGCCCAGGCCCTGGTGAACTCGCGGGCCGCACCGCGGATCTCGACCGGTCCGAGCACCGCCACCTCGACCTGGTGGGCTTCGCCGCCACATACCGGTGAAGTGTCCTCATCGGGCTCGGAGCCGGATGCCGGCTCGGGCACAGCCGTGGGCCCCGGCGTGGGCTCCGGCCCCGGAGTGGGCTCCGGCACCGGCACCGGCATGGGTACCGGCAGGTTCACGTAGGGCTCGTCGGACGACAGGACGGACTCGCGGTTCGATGCGGTGTCGAGCAGCAGGTTCACCGCATCGAGCTCGTCGGCCTCGATCCGCTGCGGGAGCAGAACCGACCCGAGCAGATCGAACGACGACGGCCGTTCGGCTCCGGACAGGGTCACCACGTGTGAGGTGTCGGTCCGGTGCCCGACCGACACGATGGCCGAGCCGAGTCGGGGGTCCGAGGCCACCTCGAGGAGCTCGGCCAAACCCGGCTCCCGGGCCATCGGGCCGCAGATGACCACCAGCGGGTCCCACGAATCGGAGCCCTCGACGAAACGGGCATGGGCGAAGGACCGGTATCCCGTGGCTTCCAGCAGCGCGCTGCCGCTGATGCGTCGGTGATCGAGCCTTCGGATGAGCGAGGGCACGTCGGGGGCGGACGTCACCCTCTCGAAGCGTTCGAGCTCGGCCCCGAACCCGACCAGGACCAGATCGAAGTCGGCGGCCCAGCACGAGGTGGCGAACTCCAGGGCCAGACAGCGAACGACCCCTTCGCACACCGCCGGATCGCCACTGACGACCAGTGAGCCCAG
>DATBOO010000072.1:0-6172 GCA_036553725.1 Acidimicrobiales bacterium
GACCCGCGCCGTCACGATCTGGTGGAACTCGAGCTCGAGCCTCTTCCGCCGCATCCGCTCCAGCGTGCCGTGCTCGATCTGATGGGCCCGGTGCTCGCCGATGGCCGACCACAGGGCCTCGATCCCGTCCCCCTTCGACGCGACCGTCTCCACGATGGGCGGGCGCCACGCGCCCAGCTCGGTGAGATCCAGCATGAGCTCGAGGTCCCGGCGGGTCTCCCTCGCCCCGGGGCGATCGGCCTTGTTGATCACGAAGAGGTCGGCGATCTCCAAGAGGCCCGCCTTGTTGGCCTGGACGGCGTCGCCCCAGCCGGGGTTGACCACCACGATGGTGGTGTCGGTGGCCGCGGCCACCTCGACCTCCTGCTGTCCGACCCCGACCGTCTCGACCAGGACCACCGGCATCCCCACCGCCGACAGCACCCGGACCGCGTCCGGGACGGCCACCGACAGCCCTCCCATGTGGCCGCGGGTGGCCATGGACCGGATGAACACGCCGTCATCGAGCGCATGGCTCTGCATGCGCACCCGGTCGCCGAGGATGGCCCCTCCCGAATAGGGGGACGAGGGGTCGACGGCCAGGACGGCCACCTTGTCGCCCACCGGGTACCCCCCATCGTCACCCCCGGCGATCCCCCGCTCCCGCCCGATGGCGATGAGCCGGTCGGTCAGAGTCGACTTGCCGGACCCCGGAGCCCCGGTGATCCCCACCGAGTAGGCATCCCCCGGCGACTTGAACGCCAGTCCGGCCACCGTGCGGGACGGCTCGCCGCCCCGCTCGACCAGCGACAGCAGGCGGGCCAGGGCCACCCGGTCGCCGCCCCTGGCTGCCTCGAACAACGTCGAGGGGTCGGACGTGCGGGCCGCGGGCATGGAGTGACGAGCGTAGACGAGGCGACCCGGCCGTCAGACCCGGGAGACGTGGGCGCCGAGGGAGACCAGCTTCCCGTCGAGGTCCTCGTAGCCCCGGTCGACGTGATGGGCGTCGGTGATCAAGGTGGTGCCGTCGGCCACCAGACCGGCCAGCACCAGGGCCGCGCCCGCCCGCACGTCGAAGGCCCGGACCGGTGCACCCGAGAGCCGCTCCACGCCCCGGACCACTGCATGGTGGCCCTCGGTCCGGATGTCGGCGCCCATCCGGCGCAACTCCTCGACGTAGCGGAAGCGGCCGAAGAAGAGGTTCTCCGTCACGATGCCCACCCCCTGGGCCACCGTCAGCAGGGTGACGGCCAGCGGCTTGTAGTCGGTGGCGAACCCTGGATACGGCAGCGTGGCCACATCGAACGCCTTGAGCCGGTCGGAGCGATCCCTCGCCGCGCGCAGGCCATCGGGCTCGAGCGTGACCTCGGTGCCGGCGGCCGCCAGCTTACGGATGAGCATATCCATGTGCTCGGGCCGACCGTCCTCGACCACGACCTCGCCCC
Source organism: Acidimicrobiales bacterium (assembly GCA_036553725.1). Lineage (GTDB taxonomy): Bacteria > Actinomycetota > Acidimicrobiia > Acidimicrobiales > RAAP-2 > Bog-756. The sequence goes on from DATBOO010000072.1 coordinate 1,425, forward strand.
CGGCCAGTCCGGCGGCCACCAGGAACGTGGCCACCACCAGCCGGTCGGGGATGACCGCATGGGTCGCCGGGGACAGCCGGTCGACGCCCTCGACCTCGATGCGCGAGGTGCCGGCTCCGGTGATCCGTGCACCCATGGAGTTGAGGAACTGGGCCAGGTCACTTACCTCCGGCTCGCGCGCCGCGTTCTCGATGACGGTGGTTCCCTTGGCCAACGTTGCGGCCATGAGCACGTTGTCGGTGCCGGTGTGGCTGGGGTACTCGAGGACGACCCGGTTGCCCACCAGCCGGGGTACCGATGACACGGTCGACTGCACCCGTCCCTCGACGTAGCCGTGGGACGACCCGAAGGCCACGCCCATCGACTCGAGGGCGCGCAGATGCATGTCGATGGGCCGCGGCCCGAAGTCGTCGCCGCCGGGCATCGACACCTTGGCCCAGCCGCAGCGGGCCAACAGCGGACCGAGCACCACCACCGACGCCCGCATCTTCTCCACCAACTCGTAAGGCGCCTCGGGGTTGACATCGGCGGGCGTGGTCACGATCAGTTCGTCCGGGGCCCGCCCCCGTCTGACGTCCACCCCCATCGCCCCGAGCACCTCGCCCATGATGTCCACGTCGGTGATCCGGGGGACATTGGTCAGCACGTGGCGGCCCTCGGCCAGCAGGCAGGCGGCCATCAGCTTCAGTACGGAGTTCTTCGCGCCACCGGCCCGCACGGTCCCCGAGAGGGGCCCGTTGGGTGTCACCACGAACCGGTCCACCCCACCAGTATGGCCCCTGCCGCCTTCGTGGCCCGTTGATGGTGGCGGCCCGGCCGCCGGGTCGCAGGTCCGGCGATCGGCCGATCCCGGGGTGCCGGTCAGAGGACGGCCTGCTCCTCCCAGCGCCCGAACACCCCGGCCAGGGTGTTCATCATCTCGCCCACGGTGGCGTAGGCCCGGGCGGCGTCGAAGATGGCCGGCATCAGGTTGGCGTCGGAGACGCCGGCGTCGGCGGCCAGTCGGTCGAGCGCCGAGGCCACCCCCGCATCGGACCGGTGCCGTTTCACCTCGGCCAGCCGCTTGCGCTGGGCCTCCTCCACGTCGGCTCCGATCTGCAGGGTGGGCATCTCGGACTCCTCGTTCCCCCCGGTGAACCCGTTCACCCCGATGATCACCATCCGGTCGCTCGAGACCTTCCGCTGGAACCGGTAGGCGGCCTCGGCGATCTCCCCCTGGAACCAGTTGGTCTCGATCCCGGCGATCACCCCCTCGAGGATCGAACCCCCGCCGAGGTCCTCCAGGTGGGCGAACACCTCCTCGGCCCGGGCCTCCATCTGGTCGGTCAGCGATTCGACGAACCACGATCCGCCCAGGGGGTCGGCCACGTTGGCCACCCCGGTCTCCGAGGCGATGACCTGCTGGGTCCGCAGGGCGATCCGGGCCGCCTTTTCGGTCGGCAGCGCCAGCACCTCGTCCATGGCGTTGGTGTGCAGGCTCTGGGTGCCCCCGAGCACCCCGGCCAGTGCCTCGATGGCCGTCCGCACGATGTTCAACTCGGGCTGCTGGGCGGTCAGCGACACGCCGGCGGTCTGGGTGTGGAACCGGCAGGTCAGCGAGCGGGGGTCCCGGGCCCCGTAGCGGTCCCGCATCCACTTGGACCAGATGCGGCGGGCCGCACGGAACTTGGCGATCTCTTCGAAGAAGTCGACGTGGGCGTCGAAGAAGAAGGACAGGCGGGGCGCGAACTCGTCGACGTCGAGCCCCGCGGCCCGGGCCGCCTCCACGTAGGCGAATCCGTTGGCCAGGGTGAAGGCGAGCTCGTGGGCCGCCGTCGACCCCGCTTCGCGGATGTGGTAGCCGGACACGGACACCGGGTGCATGCGGGGCATCTCGGCGGCGCAGAACCGGATGATGTCGGTGACCAGCCGCAGGGACGGCCGGGGGGGGAAGACGTACTCCTTCTGGGCCTGGTACTCCTTCAGCATGTCGTTCTGGAGCGTGCCGCTGAGGCGGGCCCTGTCGGTCCCGCCCGACTCGGCGGCCAACACGTACATGGCGAAGCACATGGCCGCCGGCGAGTTGATGGTCATGGACGTACTGGTGGTCCCGAGGTCGATCCCGGCGAACAGGTCCTGGGCATCGGCCAGGGTGTCGAGGGCCACCCCGCACCGACCCACCTCGCCCTCGGCCAGCGGGTCGTCCGAGTCCCGTCCCATCAGGGTGGGCAGGTCGTAGGCCACCGACAGCCCGTCGCCGCCGGCCCGCAGGATGTCGTGGAAGCGGGCGTTGGTGTCCTCGGCCGTCCCGAATCCGGCGAACATCCGCATCGTCCACAACTTGGAGCGGTACATCGAGGCGTAAGGCCCCCGGGTGTAGGGGAACACCCCGGGCCACTCGCCCTCCGGCCCGGGGCCGTAGACCGGATCGAGGGGGATGCCCGACATGGTCTCGAAATCGGCGTCCCGGAGGGTGGCGGCGTCGAACGCCGCCTTCCACCGATCACTATCCCCGGGTGCCCCGGAGTCGCCTTCAGCGCCCATTGCCGCCAGCATAGGGAAGTCGGAGGCGGCGGACCGCCCACAACGCGCCCATGGGACCTGGACTCCCGTCCCGCGGCGCCGTGGCGCTCCCGCGCCAGCCACTATCGTCAGGTCCCGTGACCGGCGAACCGCAAGCACCCGACCGCAACCTGGCCATGGAGCTCGTCCGGGTCACCGAGGCGGCGGCCCTGGCCGCGTCCCGGTGGATGGGGCGGGGCGACAAGGAGGGGGCCGACGGTGCAGCGGTCAACGCCATGCGGATCGTGCTCTCCAGCATCGCCATGGACGGGGTGGTGGTCATCGGCGAGGGGGAGAAGGACAACGCCCCCATGCTCTTCAACGGGGAGCGCATCGGCGACGGCAGCCCGCCCAAGGCGGATATCGCCGTGGACCCGATCGACGGGACCACCCCCACCGCCCTCGGGCGGGGCGGGGCCCTGGCGGTCATCGCCGTGTCCGAGGAGGGCACCATGTTCGACCCGGGACCGTGCGTGTACATGGAGAAGCTGGCGGTCGGGCCCCGGGCGGTGGGGACGATCGACCTCACCATGTCCATCGAGGACAACCTGACGGCGGTGGCCAAGTCCAAGGGGACCTCGGTGCGGGACCTGGCCGTGGCCATCCTCGATCGGCCCCGCCATGCCGAGCTCATCGCCTCGGTACGCAGCACCGGCGCCCGCATCCGGCTGATCACCGACGGCGATGTGGCCGGGGCCATCGCCACCGCCTGGCCCGACACCGGCGTGGACATGTTGGTGGGGATCGGGGGGACCCCCGAGGGGGTGATCGCCGCCGCCGCCCTCAAGTCGATGGGCGGGGAGATCCAGGGCCGCCTCTGGCCCCGCGACGACGCCGAGCGACGGGCGGCCGTCGATGCCGGGTACGACGTCGACGCCGTGCTGACCACCGACGACCTGGTCGGCGGGGACAACTGCTTCTTCGCCGCCAGCGGGATCACCGACGGGGAGCTGCTCCACGGCGTCCGCTACGACGAGTTCGGGGCCACCACCCAGTCCCTGGTGACCCGGTCGAAGTCGGGCACCGTCCGGCTCATCGACGCCCGCCACCCGCTGCACAAGCTGGCCGAGTACAGCGCCATCGAGTTCACCTGAGCGGCGCCGGCCGCCCCAGGGCGGTTGGGGGCGGTCAACCTGGCGTGCTCCCCGTGCGTACAGAAGGTGGTGAACAGGCATCTCCCCATCGGCACCCCGAACGGAGCGGTGAACAGGCGGAAGGTGAGACCGGGGGCTGTCCGGGGCCGGAACGCCATCGCCGCCCTGGTGAGCGGGGCCTTCGTGCTGACCGGGTGCACGGCCGCGGGCGGGAGCACCGACCCGCCCGGCGCTGACCAGGTCGCCGCCGCCGCCCACCGGGCGGGTTGTGAGACGACCGTCCGCGGGGTCGTCTCCAGCCCGGGATCGCTCACCGCCGGCTGGCTGCCCGCCGGCTTCCAGCTCACCGAAGGCGGCACCGCGTCACCGGGTGATATGCCCGGCGCCACCTATGCCGCCACGAGTGAGGGCGCCGATCCACCCCGGGTCCAGCTCCGCTTCTCGTACAGCCCCGGGCCGCTCAGCCCCCTGGACGGTGGCCGCGCCACCGCCACCCCGGTCGAGGTCCAGGGCCACCCCGGCCTGCTCGAGAGCGGGCCTCCCGCGGCCCTCTTCATCGGCGTGTACTGGAAACCGACTGCCGGAGTTCTGTTGAGCACCGTCGGCTACAAGGTCCCGTCGTCAATCGTCGTCCAGGTGGCCCAGCGGGTGCGGATGACTCCTCCGGGGGAAGTGCCTCTGCCGATCACAGCCGGTCCCGTCGCCCGGTCGGCCGCCATCACGGCGGCGAGGCGGACCGCATTCATCGCCGGGGCCACGGTCGAGGCCAAGCTGTCTTCGTGGACCGAGGTCACCACCCTGCTCCAAGCCGGCCACGACGGCACGGGGGGAACGGCGGCCGCGTTCCCCTCGGTCGCTGCGCCGTGGGCCCCGGTGTGGGCTGTCCTCCTCTCCCCACTCCGGTCGCCCGGACCCAGATTGGCCGCTCGCCCTGGGACAGCTGCGGCCGCGACGCAACTGGTGGTGGTCGATGCCGCCACCGGTCAGGCCCAACTGGAGACGCCTACGGGGGGCGGCACCGCCTGGTTCGCCGCGCTCACCGACCGGGACCCGGAACTGGGTGGCTGTCCCGGCGGGTCGACCGCCCGACTCCCCTTCGGCGTGCTGACCCGG
>DATBOO010000149.1:0-11044 GCA_036553725.1 Acidimicrobiales bacterium
CTCGTCAAGCTGGCCAAGGAGTCGCGAAAGCAGCCCGAGCTGGTGCCCGCCCTCCGAGCCGCCGAGCAGGCCCGGGACATTCTCGACCAGGGGCGGACCATCGCGTCTGCGGCCGCCGCCGGCGAGGTCGACCTCCCTCTCCTCGCCGACCTGCACCTGCTGACCGCCAAGCCGTTCCTCTACGCCTTCAACGTCGACGAAGGCGCGTTGGGTGACCAGAGGCTCCGCTCCGAGCTCGGTGCCCTGGTGGCACCGGCCGAAGCGGTCGTGGTGTGCGCCCAGATCGAGGCCGAGGTGGCCCCCCTCTCCGCCGAGGATGCGGCGGAGCTCCTGTCCGGCTACGGCCAGGACGAGTCGGGGCTGGTGCAGCTGGTGCACGGGGGATTCCGGGCGCTGGGCCTCCAGACCTTCCTCACCGCCGGCCCCAAGGAGTCCCGGGCCTGGACCATCCCCCTGGGCGCCACCGCCTCCCAGGCCGCGGGCACCATTCACACCGACTTCGAGCGCGGGTTCATCAAGGCGGAGATCGTGGGCTACGACGACCTGATGGCGGCCGGCTCGGTGGCCGCGGTGCGGGCCGCCGGTAAGGCCCGGGTCGAAGGCAAGGAGTACGTGATGAGGGACGGGGACGTGGTCGAGTTCCGCTTCAACGTGTAGCGGCGGCGACGGGCCGGAGGGTCCCTCACCGGCGCAGCCCACCCCCGTAGTCTGATTGTCGATGTGGTCTTCTGCCGAGTCTCCAGAAGGTTCCATTGGCCGGCGTCGCCGGTCCGCTCCGACAGTTTCCGGGGAAGGTCACGAGTGACGTGAGACGATCGTCGGTGCCCCCTCGAGTCGTTCCCTCCCTCGAGGACGTGCTGGCCGGGGGGGCGAGACCATCGTCGGCGCGGGTCGGCTCCCCGGTGTCGGAACGGCCCGTTGCCCGGGACGCACCGGTCCGGACCGGAAGGGCGAGGGGCCTGGTGATGGCCGAGCGGATGGGTGTCGCCTTCGGCACCATGTCCTGCTGGCACGAGGGGGCTGTGGCTCCCGACGGGAACCTGGGCGCCTCCCGGATCTGGCTGGTGTCGCAGGGCTACGTCTGCCCGGCGGCGGCGTCCACGACCGGGGAGGCCGGCCCACACCCGCCTGCCACCTCCTCCCGCGCCCCCGGTGTAGCCGAGTCCGTGCAGCTCGAGCTGGCCGATGCCGTGCACCGGGCCACGGTGGCGGAGCGGGTCGTGGCCAGAAGGGACGCTCGGATCGCCGACCTCCTCGACCGCCTGGCCGACCGGAATGCCACCCTCCAGGCCAAGGACGACGCCCTCGATGCGCTGCGGGTCACCCTCCAGACCCTCCGCCACGCGGCCGGGCCGCGCCCCCGGGTCATCCGCGCCACCGCCTCACCGCCGCCCCGGACGCCCAAGCCGTACCGTCCCTGGACCTCCGCCCCGCAGCGACTGTGGACCTGGTTGCTGGGCAACGCCTAGCTCGGGCCGCACGGTGGGGTGACTTCAGGCTCGAACCGGATACGGCGCACCGGTTCGGTGCGTCACCAGGCCCCGTTGAAGCGGGGGCCTGGTGCTCATCGGCCTGAGAATCAGGTCCAGAGGCGTTCCTAGCGCCTCCAGATTGGGCCGCTCTGCCACACCTCCGCCTACCCGCCATTTGTCGCAGCAGGGTGTGACGGTCGGATGCGCGAACGCCCGGCGAGGGAGCCGTGCGGTCATCGGGCAACCCCGTGCGCCGGGTAAGGTCCACAGGTGGAATCGGGGGTGGCTCGGCGTCGGTGCCGCGGCTCAGCGGAAGGTCGACTCCGGTCGGGGCGTCCGTCGGTGCCTCACCCGGGCACCACTCGGCGATGACCGATGAGTCGCCCGCGGCGGGCCCGGCAGTGGAGTTGGAACACGTCTCCGTCGTCCGCAGCCGGATGCCGCTCCTCGACGACATCTCGTGGGTCGTCGGCCGCCGGGAGCGGTGGGCCCTGTTGGGGCCCAACGGGTCGGGCAAGACCACCCTGTTGAAGGTCGTCGGCTCTTCCCTGTGGCCCACCCGCGGGGTGGTGGAGATACTCGGCGCGCGGCTCGGTCGGGTCGACATGCGCGAACTCCGCCGACGCATCGCCGTGGTCAGCGCCTCGGTCAGCCGCACCCTGCGGCCCGGGCTCCCGGCCCTCGATGTGGTGCTCACCGGTCGCCACGCTGCGCTCGAGACCTGGTGGCACGAGTACTCCGAGCAGGATCGGGAAGAGGCCCGGGCCCTGCTCTCCGATGCCGGATTCGGGGGTGCCGGATTCGCCGAACGCCCATTCGGACTGCTGTCGGAGGGGGAGCGCCAGCAGGTCCTGTTGGCCCGGGCCCTCATGGGGAGACCCGAGCTGCTGCTCATGGACGAGCCGGCGGCGGGGCTCGACCTCGGGGCCAGGGAGCGCCTGCTCGGACACCTGGCCTCCCTGGCCGGCGACGCTTCGGTTCCCCCGTTGATCCTCGTCACCCACCACCTCGAGGAGATCCCGCCCGGTGTGACCCATGCGGCCCTGTTGCGGGGCGCCCGCCTGGTGGCGGCCGGACCGGTCGGTTCGGTCCTGACCGGGGATGCGGTCTCCGAGGCGTTCGGCGTGAACGTGGTCGTCGAACGGCGTGACGACCGCTGGTCGGCCCGCGCCGCGCCGTGAGCGGCGGGCGTCTCACGGAGAGACGGTGACGGTCACCTGCCAGTCCCTCTGATCGGGGAGACACGCCCTGGCCTCGCCGCAGATGGTGCGGTGAGCGGCGAGAACGCTCCGACCGGATGAGCGGGCCCGGTAGCGGCCGGTGACGGTCCCGCATCCCTGGCCGGGAACGCAACCTCTGGCTGCCGGCGCCACGACCGGCGACCCCAGCATCTCGACGGCGCCGCCGCTGGAGGGGGGCGACAGTGACCAGTAGGTGCTGTGCAGGACGACGGTGACCTCCACACCGCGCCCGACGGCGGCGGTCCGTCCGTTGTCGGCTTCGGACAGGGTGACCGCCGGCGGCGGATGCAGGCTGGAAGGCGTCGTCGACGAGCCCGGTGTGCCGGTCGAGGACCCGGTGGTCGAGCTGCCGCCGCAGGCCGCAGCCAGCCCGAGGACCGCCAGGGCCAGTGCGGGCCCGATCCCGGGCCGGTGAGCACGCATCCCTCAATACTGCCGGTCAGGAGCTGCCGGCGGGTCCGGGCCTCAGCGCAGCAGCGACAGCACCAGCAGGCCCTGGGCCAGGTGGTAGGTGACATGCACGGCCAGCGTCCCCTGCCGGATGGGCCGGACGAACCGATCGAGACCCAGCAGGGTGTCGGACAGCAGGAAGAGCCCCGCCCCGACCGCCGCCGCCACGATGCCCACGTTGGCCGCCAGCACCGCCATCGTGGCGATGGCCGCCATGTAGAGGCACACCGGGCCCATCAGGGCCGGTTGGCCGCCGCGGGCCAGGGAGCGGATCAAGATCGAGCCCGGCCAGGCAACGACGGCGACCACGACGGCCGCCGCCACCGCCAACCCGGTGGCCGAGAAGGAGAAGGGCGGATTCCCCGGTGGCGCCGGCGCCTGCAGCAGGCCGACGATGAACAGCCCGTGGCCGACCAGGAAGGCGGCGAGCCCGGGGATGAACCGGTCGCGGGGGAGCATCAACAACGCGTCGCCGGCCAGGCAGCAGACGAGGGCGGCCACGAACCACCAGCGCCGGTCGACCAGGTCGATCTGATCGGCGGGGATGGCGGCCGCGGCTGCGACGAGTGCGGCCAGGACGGCAGGCTTCGCCCCGTACTCGAGCCGGCGCCTGGAGGTGCCGACGGCCACCCAATCGGCCACGGCGGCCACCGCCGCGACGGCCATCAGAGCCCAGAAGGTGGCCACCCGCCCGACCCTACCGACCGGCTGCCCGCTCTACCTGGGCCGTTGCGGCCGGGTTGAGGCCCCCCGGACACCGGTGTAGAAACGGACGAACGCAGCCGGGGAGGGCCGCGGACCATCCGTCACTGTCGGCACAGTCGATCCCCGACCATCCACCAATGTGGAATTGCCCGTGATTAGGGTTTTCCACAAGGAAGGTAGGTCGAGGAGTTGGTGCCTGTGGTCCTCGTGGTCGTCATTGCCCTGGCATGGATGGTCATCTTGGGTCCTGGTCTCATGAAACGTCGATCGCGCTCCGGCGACGGCATCAGCTCGATCTCCCACTTCCACCACCAGCTGCGGGTACTCGAGCACTCGGGGGCCCGGCCCATCGTGCGCCCCGCCTACCGGCTGCACGGGCAGCCGGGCCCGGCCGGGATGGATGACGGCCCGTCGACCCCGGACTTCGGTCCCCGGCCGGTGCTGACGGTGGTCGGCGCCGACCGGCTGCCCCGTCCGGCCCTGGCCTTCCTGGGTGCCGACCCGGTCGAGGATGCCTCCGACCGACCGGCGCCGCGTCGCCCTGAGCCCGGGATGCACCTCCCGTCGACCGGCGGCCCGGGGGGCCCGGGCCCGGTGGAGACCGGCACCGGCCTTCCGCCCGGCGATCCGGCCGCCCGCCACCTCGCCCGACGGCGACGCCGCGACACGTTGGGGATCCTGGCCATGGTCTTCGTCACCAGCGGGATGCTCGGGTTCGTGCCGGGGGCGAGAGCGGTGTGGTCGGTCACGGCGGTCTCGGGGCTCGCCCTGGTGGCCTACGTGGCCCTGCTGGTCCACCTGCGCCAGAAGGCCGAGGAACGGGAGCGCAAGCTGCACTACCTCGAGCCCGGCACCGCCGGCACCGCCGGCGGTCGGGCGGTCGGCCGGGCGGTCGGCCGGGCGGTCGGGGCCCCCTCGTACATCAGCGGGCGCTACGCCCACCCGTCGAACCAGGCGGTCGCCGCCCACTGAAACGGGGGCCGACCACGGATAGGATGCCGGCATGACCTCCAATCGCGTGGACTCCGACCTCGATCCCGTTCCGGTGGCCGCCGTGGAGCCACTGGCCGCCGCAGTGGCCGATGCGCTCGTGGGCAGGGAGCTGCTGTGTCACCCCTTCTACCGGCGGTGGGAGGCCGGCCAGCTCCAGCCGGGTGAGTTGGCGGCGTATGCCGTCCACTACCGGGCCTTCGAGGCTGCCCTCCCGGTGGTGCTGGCGGAGGTGGTCGATCGCCTCCGGGAGGAGGGGAGCCTCGAGGCGGCGGCGATGGTCGAGCGGAATCTGGCCGACGAGCTCGGCCGGCCCGAGCCCCACCTGGCGCTGTTCGATCGATTCGCCGGAGCCCTTCCGACCGGGCCTGCGGAGACATCGCCCGGTCCGGCGGCCAACGCCCTGGTCGACACCTACCTCGAGTTGGCGGCCGAGGGACCGGTGGCGGCCCTGGCCGGATTGGCGGCCTACGAGACCCAGGCGGCCGCCATCGCCGCGTCCAAGGCCGATGGCCTGCGCCGGTGGTACGGGCTGGACGCAGGGGGAACCGAGTTCTGGGACGTCCACGCAGAGATGGACGCCGACCATGGGGACTGGACCGTCGAAGCCCTGGCCCTGGCCGGGGCCGGACCGGACGAGATCAGCGCCGCGGCCCGGCGGGCCGCCGACGGGTGGTGGGCGCTGCTCGACGAGCGCCAGGCCGAGGCCCCGGGATCAGCCCGGCTCTGTACCCACCACTGAGACGAACGAGACCATCTCGCCCGGGTACCCACCCAGGTTGTGGGTGAGGGCCAGGGTCCTGTCGGTGTAGATCTGCCGTTCCGGCGGGGCCTCGCCACGCAACTGCAGCCACGTCTCGAAGAACATCCGGAGCCCGGACGCGCCCACCGGATGGCCGAAGCTCTTGAGCCCGCCGTCGGGATTGACGGGCAGCTCGCCGGTGCGGTCGAAGGTCCCGGCCAGGACCTCCTTCCAGGCCGTGCCGCGCTCGGCGAACCCGAGGTCCTCCATCAGCACCAGCTCGGTCGGGGTGAAGCAGTCGTGCACCTCGGCCATGGCCAGCTCGTGGCGCGGGTCGGTGACCCCGGCCTGGCGGTAGGCATCCTCGGCGGCCCGGGCGCACTCGGGAAACCAGGTGTAGTCGTACTCGGGGTCGATCAGTCCCGACCCGCTGCCGGCGGAGAACGACAAGGCCTTGATGTAGAGCGGCTTGTCGGTGTAACGAGTGGCGTCCTCGGCCCGGACCACGATGGCGGCCGCCGCCCCGTCGGCCACGCCTGCGCAGTCGAACACCCCGAGGCGGCCGGCCACTCGCGGCGAGGCGCAGATGGTCTCCGTCGACACCTCCTTGCGGAATTGGGCTCGGGGGTTGCGGGCGCCGTTCTGGTGGTTCTTCCATGAGATCCGGGCCAGAACCTCGGTCAGCTGGTCCTCGCCGACGCCGTACTTCCTCCCGTAGGCCGGGGCCACCATCGAGAACATGGCGGCGGCGGTCAGCGTGCGCGACGTGCCGTCATTGGGGATGGGGAAGGCGTTGAGGCCCTGGTAACCCGAGTCCTTCACCTTCTCGGCGCCGACGGCCATGGCGATGTCGTAGGCGCCGGAGGCCACCGCGTAGGCGGCGGCGCGCAGGGCCTCGGACCCGGTGGTGCAGTAGTTCTCGACCCGGGTCACCGGCTTGCCCTCCAACTGCAGGGGACGCGCCAGCGTGATGCCGCTCATGCCGGATTGCGCCGTGCCCAGCCAGTAGGCGTCGACATCGTCCTTGGTCAGTCCGGCGGAGTCGAAGGTGTCCTGGGCCGCGTCGACGATCAGGTCGTCGAGGCTCTTGTCCCAGTGCTCGGCGAACCGGGTGCAGCCCATCCCGACGATCGCCACCCGGTCCTTGATCCCATGCGATGCCATCCCGTCTCCTCTACTGACTCACTGCTGCGTCGTCGCGGCCGCCGGGACCCCCGCCGGCTTGGCCTTCCAGAAGTAGTCGTGGATGCCGTCGGCGGTGTACAGCTTCCGGAAGGTCATGACCACCTGGTCGCCGATGTCCACCGTCTCCGGGTCGACGTCGGTGAGCTCCACCGGAAACCGACCGCCACCGTCGAAGTCGAGGATGGCGAAGACGACGGGAGGGCTGGCCGAGTAGGACAGGTGGTCGATGGTGTAGGTGGCGATGGTGGCACGGGTGTCGGCCAGATCGATGGGATCCATGTCGTCGACGGCGCCGCCCTTCATCGACACCCGCGACGGCGGCAGGTGCACGGCCCCCGAGGTGCGGTCCTGCGAGCCCACGAACCCGAACTTCCACGCCTCGTTGCGCCAGGCCGCGGTGGAGGAGACCCGCGGGGGCTCGGGCCGGCGAGGTGGCTCCGGGGTGACCATGCCCCGCCAGGAGAGAAACCTCCCGTAGTCCAGGTCGGCGGCCCCGGCGATCTGGTCGGCGACCGGCTCCGCCGCCGACCATGCGGACCGGGCCTCGGTGGTGCGGAAGATGAGGACGTCGGCACCGTCCGCCAGCGCCACCACGGCGATCACCTGGCCCGGCTGGGCCTGTTCGATCATCGATGCCAGCACCAACCCGGGGTGGGCCGCGCCGGTCTGGCCCACCGTGGAGGCGAGGTCGTCGCTGACCGCCGACTCGGCGACACCGAGCTTGCGGGTAAGGGCCCTGGCCGCCCGGGTGTGCATACCGGTGACGGCCACGTGGTCCACCTGCTCGGGGGTGATCCCGGCCGCCTTGAGGGCCGACTCCCAGGCCTCCGCCCCGAGCGGCACGTAGCGGGTCTCCCCGAACCGCTCCTCCCACACACGGGAGCGGCGGTCGCCGGCGGCGCGCCAACGGTCGAGGAACTCGTCGCTGACCGATGCCCCACCCAGGTACTCGGCGATGAGCGGGGCGCCCGGGCTTTCGTCACCCACCACGATGGCCGCGGCCCCGTCGCCTCCGGCCGACTCGTCGGACGAAGTGGGCAGGCCGTCCCGCATGTCGGCCAGCACGACGAGGGTGGTGCCGGTCCCGTCGGCGCCCAGGCTGGCGCGGAGCGCCCCCGCGCCCGAGCGGAGGGCCCCACCGAAGTCGAACGCGCCGGCGTCGGAGGGCTGGCGCAGCGCGGCGTGGATGGTGGTGGCATTGGTCTTGTCGAGATAGGCGGGCGTGGCGGTGGCGAACCAGATGTTGTCCGGAGCCGCCCCGGGAGCCGAGCGGAGGGCCAGCCGGGCCGCCTCCACCCCCATCGTGGTGGTGTCCTCGTCGTGGGACGCCACCGAGCGGGTCCCCCGACCGCCTCCGCTGCCGAAGACCTGGGCCACTTCGGCCCGCGACAGGCGCCGGTAGGGGACGTAGCCGGCGATGCCGGCGATGCCTCTCATCTCTTCGGTCTCCCCATGGTGATCGTGGCGTCCTTCACTGTGGCCTCGTCCCCGCCCGGTGGTCGGGCCGGCGGTGACCGGGGGGTGGGCGGTGCACGTAGTCCCGGTCGGGGCGCCAGGGGTGCCGGCGGCACGGTCGGCGCTGGCCCCCACTGCTTCCTCATCCTATGATGTCCACAGTATCTGACGGTCAGTCAGGAAACCACCGCGGCGCCGGCCGCACCGGCACGATGGAGGCCCGACCCATGGATTTCGAGTTCACTCCCGAACAGCTCGAATTCGTCCGGGAGGTGGAGCAATTCCTCGACGAGAACAACGACCCGGAGGTATTCGACGTCACCCGTGAGAACATGGCCCAGATCGTGGACACCCCGCTGCGGCGGAAGTTCATGGCCAAGGTGGGCGAACGGGGGTGGCTGGGCATCACCTGGCCCGAAGAGTACGGCGGTACCGACGGGGAGGGCATCTACGAATACCTGCTGAACGAGGCGCTGGCCGCCCGCGGCGGGCCGCAGATCGGCAAGGGCGTCGGCATCATCGGCAAGACCATCATCAGCCACGGCAGCGACAGGTTGAAGCAGGAGTTCCTGCCCAAGATCCTCCGCAACGAGGTCGAGTTCGCCGTGGGCTACTCCGAGCCCAACGCCGGGTCCGACGCGGCCTCGATGCAGCTGAAGGCCACCCGCGACGGCGATGGGTGGCGGCTCAACGGGCAGAAGACATGGACCACCTCGGCCCACTTCGCCGATTGGTACTGGGTCGGCGCCCGCACCGACCCCGAGGCGCCCAAGCACCACGGGATCACCCTGTTCCTGGTGCCGATGGACCATCCGGGGATCACGGTCAAGCCGATATGGACGATGGGGGACGAGCGGACCAACGAGGTCTATCTTGACGACGTCTGGGTGTCCGACGACTACGTGGTGGGCGAGCTCAACCGGGGTTTCCAGTACATCTCCGAAGCCCTCGACCTCGAGCGCTTCACCCTGTTCACCTACTCGCCGACCGCCCAGCGGCTCGACCTGCTGACGGAGTACGTGGCCAACGCCGAGCGGGACGGCGAGCGCCTGAAGGACGACGCCGTGGTCAGGTCCCAGATCGCCCACCTCCACACCGAGGCCGAGGTGGCCCGGGTTCTCGGCCTCAAGTTCGTGTTCGCCTCGTCGGAGGGCGGCTCGCCCCCGACCTCGGAGGCATCCGAGTACAAGCTGTTCACCACCGAGTACTCGCGTCGGTTGGCCAACGCCTCGATGGACATCGCCGGGCCGGGGGGGCAGCTCCGGGTGCGCGACGAGGACGCGCCGATGAAGGGCCGGTCCGAATCCACCTACCGGTACACGGTGATCGACACCATCGGCGGCGGCTCCTCCGAGATCCAGAAGAACATCATCGCCCGGCGCAAGCTCGGCCTGCCGAAGAACTTCTGATCCCTCGACGCCCGTGACCGACACCCCTGCACACGCGGACGTCGCGCCCCCGGCGGGCCAGTCGGACGTCGCCCCCCCGGCGGGCCGGTCGGACGTCGCGCCCCCGGCGGGCCATTCGCCCGAGGGACCCGGAGGCCCGCTCCGCGGCGTCACCGTGCTCGATCTGTCCACGGTGGGGCCGGCGGCGCGCTGCACGCGCCTGCTGGCCGACTACGGCGCCACCGTGGTCAAGGTCGGCACTGTCCCCGGCCGGGGACCCGAGCCGATTCGACCTCCCTTCTACGCCTACAGCGGCTCGCGGTTCCTCCTCCGCACCGCCATCGACCTCGCCGACCCCGAGGGGCGGTCGGCGTTCCTGGCCCTGGTGGCGACGGCCGACGTGGTGGTCGAGAGCTTCCGTCCGGGGGTCGTGGACCGTCTGGGCGTCGGATTCGCCGACCTGACCGGCGTCAACCCCCGGATCATCCTGTGCTCGACCACCGGCTACGGCCAGGACGGGCCCCGGTCCCTCTGGGCCGGCCACGACATCAATTACCTCGCCGTCGGGGGCTATCTGGCCACGACCCAGCCGCGGGCCGACGGAGGCCCGCCGGTGCCCGGTGCCACCATCGCCGACGCGGCCGGCGGCGGACTCCAGGCCGCCATGGCCATCATGGCCGCGCTGATCGGCCGGGGCGCCGAGGGGCCGGGCGTCCACCTCGATGTGTCCATCGCCGACGGGGTGCTGTGGCTCACCTCGCTGGCCGTCGACGAGCACCTGGCCACCGGGGCCCCGGTCGGCCCGGGCCACAACATCGTCACCGGGCGGTATGCCTGCTACGACACGTACCAGGCCGCCGACGGCGGTTGGTTGGCGGTCGGGGCCATCGAGCCCAAGTTCTTCGCCAACCTGTGCCGCCTGCTCGGGTGCGAGCAGTGGACGGACCACCAGCTCGACGACGAGGCCCAGGACAAGATCCGCGCCGATTTCCGCGCCGCCTTCGCGGCCGGGGACCGAGATGTTTGGGTGGCCCGGCTGTCGGGGGCGGACACCTGCGTCACGCCGGTGTTGTCGGCGGCCGAGCTGGCCGACGACGAGCAGTACGCGGCCCGCCACGCCATCGTGGATGCGATCGCCGATGCGGGGGAGCGGCCGGGTTCCCCGCCGCCGGCCCGCTTCCGGCAGGTGGGGCCGGTGATGGCCGGCATGACGCCGCCGGAGGGCCCGGTCGTCGTCCCCGACCCGCGGCGGACCGACACCGACGAGCTTCTGGCCGGCGCCGGCCTCACCGCCGCGCACATCGCCGGCCTGCGAACCAAGGGTGTGGTGGCATGAGTGCCATCGGCGTCGCCGACATCGACAGGTTGATCGGGGTCGAGCAGTACGAGGAAGCGGGGGAGTTCCCCGTCGAGCAG
>DATBOO010000167.1:0-13210 GCA_036553725.1 Acidimicrobiales bacterium
GGGAACCCCAAACAGGCCAAATCGAGGGTTCCACGTGAAACATTTCGATGAAAGGCTTGACCTGGTTCGGACTGCAAGAGAATATGAACACCTTGAACCCTGCCGACTCGATGAGACGATAGTGCGCGGCCGTCGTCGAGGCCGCAACAAGCCCTCACCCCAGGATCTCCGGGATTCCAGCCCCATTTCGAGGGCTGATCCGAGTGACAACGGGGCAGTGACCCTGATCCGCACTCCCCCGCCGCTCGAATCCGATTCGGAAGGTCCGGCGGAGTCGAACTCTCCACCGGCGGAGTCGAACTCTCCACCGGTCTCCGAGGCTGCGCCCCCCCCGTCGGCCGATCCGGTACAGGCTCGCCGGTTCCGGGAGACGATCTCCGATGTGGCCACTGCCCATGCAGAGCTCGACAACGTCCTGCCCCCCCCCGCCCCGCCGGAAGCCGATCGATCCGGGGCCGATTCCGGGTCGGATTCAGTGGCCCCGGCCGTCGACCACGCTGCTTCGGAGACGCAGACCATCGACCCTCCGGCTCCGGTGGTCACCGGGGAGGCCGCTGCCGAACCGGAGGTCGAGACCGCCGACGAGACCGGACCGGTGGTGGAGGTCGAGACCCAAGGGCAGGCCGATGAGCCCCAGGCCGCCTCCGGCAACGCCCTGCCGCGGGTGATGGCGGTGGCCAACCAGAAGGGCGGTGTGGGAAAGACCACGACGTCGGTGAACCTGGGGGCGGCGCTGGCCGAGCTCGGATTCCGGGTTCTGGTCATCGATCTGGACCCCCAGGCCAATGCCACCACCGGCCTGGGGATCGACGCCCGGAACTTCGAGCTCTCGATGTACGACGTGCTGATGAGGGACTCCTCACTGGAGGACTGCGTCGAGCCGACCAGCATGAAGAACCTGTTCGTGGCGCCGGCTACCATCGCCCTGGCCGGCGCCGAGATCGAGCTGGTGCCGGCCTTCAGCCGCGAGCTGAAACTCAAGAAGTCGATCGAGTCGATCATCGACGACTTCGACTACGTGCTCATCGACTGTCCGCCATCCCTGGGCCTGATCACCGTCAATGCGCTGGCCGCGGCCGACGAGGTACTGGTGCCGATCCAGTGCGAGTACTACGCCCTCGAAGGCCTGAGCCAGCTGATGCGCAACGTGCACCTGGTGGCCTCGAACCTGAATCCGAAGCTGGACATCTCGACGATCGTCCTGACCATGTACGACGCCCGGACCAAGCTGTCCGACCAGGTGGCCAACGAGGTGCGGCTGCACTTCGGCGCCAAGGTCTGTCGCAACGTGATCCCTCGGACCGTGCGGCTCTCCGAGGCGCCGTCGTTCGGACAGCCGATCACCGCCTTCGATTCCGCCTCGCGCGGGGCCATTGCCTATCGCGAACTAGCCAAGGAGGTCAGCGGTGGCACGTCGTAGCGGACTGGGCAAGGGACTGAGCGCGCTGATCCCCACCGAGGTGGTCGGCGACCGGTCGTCAGCCCTGCGCGAGGTCCCGATCGGGAGCATCAAGCCCAACCCACGCCAGCCGCGGGTGAACTTCGACGAGGACACCATGTCCTCGCTGGCCGCCTCCATCAAGGAGTTGGGGATCCTGCAGCCCGTGCTGGTGCGGCAGATAGGGGGGGAGGCAGCCGACGACTTCGAGCTCATCGCCGGGGAGCGCCGCTGGCGGGCGGCCCGGCGGGCCGGCCTCCAGACCATCCCGGTCCTGGTCCAGACGTCCAGCGAGACCCTGAGCCTCGAGCAGGCCCTGGTGGAGAACCTGCACCGCCAGGACCTCATGGTGCTGGAGGAGGCCGCCGCCTATCAACAGCTGATCGAGGAGTTCGGGTATACCCACGACCAGGTGGCCACCCGGGTCGGGAAGAGCCGCACCGGGGTCACCAACACGCTCCGGTTGCTGCAGCTCCCCGCCGGGGTGCAGCAGCTGTTGGCCGAGGGCCAGATCACCCCTGGCCACGCCCGGGCCCTGTTGGGGACCCCTGACCGGGGCTACCAGGAGGTCCTGGCCAAGACGATCGTCGCCGACGGGCTCACGGTCCGTGCGGTCGAGGACCTGATCCGAGGCCATGGCGAAAGGGCCGGTTCTGCCGATGACGCGGGCGATTCCGGACCGCAACCGGAGGGCAACGGCAGCCAGCCGGTCCGACCGGGACCCAGCCGCCTGCCGCCACCTGGAATACTCGAGTTGGAAGAGCTGCTCTCGGGGCACCTCAATACCAGGGTCAAGGTCGACCTCACGTCCAAGCGCGGCAAGGTGGTGGTGGAGTTCGCCACCCTCGAGGACCTCGAACGGATCTACAAGCTGATGGTGGGCAGGACCGGGGCGGCCCCGGCCTGACCGGATCCTCACGAAGAGTGGTTATATCTGACATAACTAGGATAACCTGAGTATATCGGCCACTTTCAGTGGTATTGAATCCCTGAACCCACGGTAGAGCGTAATCCACAACCTGTGCATGACGTTGTGGATTACGTCCAGACCGGGTATCCAGTGGAGGTCGACAGTGCGGTCGACGAGAGAGGGAGTGGCAACCCTCAGTCCCAGGGCGTGTCGACCCACTCGGACAGGGCGCCGACGATGGCCCGGGCGATGGCCGCGGCCTGCTCGACGACCACCGTGGCCGGGCTGATCTCGCAGATCACCGCCGGCATGCGGGTCTCCCGCAGCAGGGGCAACGACATGCCCCGGCTGCCGGCGTCGGCCAGCCCGAGGGAGGTGGACATGGTGCCCAGAAGCAGCTCGGCCAGGCGGCGGCCCCCGGGCGAGGAGTACCGGTAGCCGGCGTAGTAGGCGGTCGAGCAGCGGCGCTCCCCGGTGCCGAGGCGCAGCCCGAGGTAGACCTCGGCGCCGCCGGCGTTGGCCTCCGAGGCCTGGATGGAGCCGTCCGGGTGGTGGTGGGTGGAGACCACGGCGCCCTCGGTCACCAGGAGGCGCCGCAGGGCAGCCACGGTGGCGTCGAGCCCGCCCTCTTCGCCGATGGCCACGCGCCGGTCGGCCAGGGTCCGCGGTGACTGGCGCAGTCGTTCCCGGTCCCGGACCGAGGTGACCAGCTCGGTGTCGTCGTGGCGGGTCCCGAACCGCAGCAGCTCGGACACCGTCGACGCCCCGGCGATCCCGTCGACGGGGAGGCCCACGTTGCGTTGGAATTCACCGAGCGCGGCCGACGTCATGTCACCGAAGATCCCGTCGACCCGACCGGTGTCGAAGCCGAGGGCACTCAGCCGTTGCTGCAACTCAGCCACGTCGTCTCCCCGCAGCATCGGGGTCCTCCGGTACAAGAAGCGGTCGCCCGGGCGGCGGCCGGCCTCGACCAGGGCGGACCAGGTCTGGACCCCGCACACCCCGTCGACCCGGAGGCCCCGCCGGTACTGGAACGCCTCGACCGCGGCCCGGGTGCCCGCCTGGTAGGACCCCACCGGGTCGATGCCGGTCGAGAAGCCCAGCAACTCGAGACGGCGCTGGACGTCAGTCGCCGCCGGCCCGGTGTCGCCGACTTCGAGCCGGATCTCAGGGTCGGAACTCACGCTGGGCCCCAGACCCGGGCCCGGGTCCTCCGCCCGGTGAGAGGCGGTCGGGGAGCGGCCACCCCCGCGGCTAGAGGTGGGCGGAGATCTCCTGGAGGAGTTGGCCCTTGCCCTTGGCCCCGACGATCCGGGCCGCCGGCTCCCCGTCCTTGAACAGGATGAGGGTGGGGATGCTCATCACATCGAACCGGCGGGTGATGTCCAGGTTGTCGTCGATGTTCAGCTTGGCGATCCCGAGCTTGCCCGCCTGCTCGGTGGCGATCTCCTCGAGCACCGGGGCGATCATCTTGCACGGGCCACACCATTCCGCCCAGAAGTCCACCAGCACCGGAACGTCTGAGGACTTGACATGCTCGTCAAAACTAGCGTCGCTCAGGTTCGTGATCTTCTCACTCATGGTGGGTCTTTCCTCCTGCCCGTCCGGCGGGCCCTGCCTCGAAATCCCTGACTGGGACACGCTACGTCAACCCCCCCGGAGGCCCCGCCATTCCCGGGGGCCGGCGGCGCCGATGAAGGCGGCCGAGGGAGGCAACTCAGTGACCGGCGGCCGCCTGGTCCTCGAGCCAGCGCTCGGCATCGATGGAGGCCATGCATCCCGAGCCGGCGGCGGTGATGGCCTGGCGGTAGCGGTGGTCCTGGACGTCGCCGCAGGCGAAGACCCCGTCGACGTTGGTGCGGGTCCCGTCGAACGTGCGCAGGTATCCGTTCTCCTCCATCTCGAGCTGGCCCTTGAACAGCGAGGTGTTGGGCTCGTGGCCGATGGCCACGAACAGGCCGGCGACCTCGAGCACCGACTCCACCTCGCTCAGGTTGTCGCGGACCCGCAACCCGGACACCTTGGTGTCACCGAGCACGTCGACGACCGAGGAGTTCCAGAGGAACTCGATCTTCGGGTTGGCGAAGGCGCGTTGCTGCATCACCTTGGAGGCCCGCAACTCACCCCGGCGGTGGATCAGGGTGACCTTGTCGGCGAACCGGGTGAGGAAGAGGGCCTCTTCGAGGGCGGAGTCGCCCCCTCCGACGACGGCGATGTTCCGCTGGCGGAAGAAGAACCCGTCACAGGTGGCGCAGGTGGAGACCCCGTACCCGAGCAGCCTCTCCTCGTTGGGCAGGTTGAGCATGAGTGACTGGGCCCCGGCGGCGATGATCAGCGACTCGGCGGCGTAGGTCGGCTCCTCGGCATCGGGGTCGCCCACCCAGAGGCTGAACGGCCGGCGGGACAGGTCGACCCGGGTCACCTTGGCGGTGACGTAGTCGGCGCCGAACCGGGCGGCCTGCTCCCGGAAGGCGGACATCAGCTCCGGGCCCATGATCCCGTTGACGAACCCCGGGTAGTTCTCCACGTCGGTGGTGAGCATGAGCTGGCCACCCGGTTGGTCGCTGGTCGACGACGGCTCTCCCTCGATGACCAGCGGGGAGAGCTGGGCCCGGGATGCGTAGATGGCCGCCGTGAGCCCGGCCGGGCCCGATCCGACGATCACCACCTGCCTCGACTCGGTCATGCGCCCTCGGAGGAGGCGGTCGGCGCGGAGCGCCGGCTCCAGGCCACCAGGCCCACGATGACGAAGAGGGCCCCGACCACCAGGTCGGAGAGCCACACCCGGCCGTCGAAGGCATAGACGGTGAGGAGCCGGATCAAGGTGATCGACAGGAGGGTGACGGTCACCACACTGGCGGCGAAGATGATGATGCCGAACACCACGGCCCGTGTGGCCAGGGTCAGCGGATTGACGGCCTTGTCCCGGAGGAGCACCACCAGCGTGTCGACCAGGTCGGCGCCCCTGGTGGGCAGATCGCTGAGTACGCCGGAGCCGGGTAGGCGGCTGGCGGGTGTCTCGGGCTTCGGATCCATGGGATGCGAGGATAGTCCGAGCGTCCCTCCGCCCGGCCGGACGGACGTCCCGCCCCCACCCGATCGCCTGAGCGGGGTCAGTCAGCGGTCGCCATGCACAGGCCGATGGTGCCGGGGCCGGCATGGGTGCCGACCACGGGGCCGAGGTCGACGACGACCGGCGGATGCTCGGACCGGACGCCATCGATCATCCCGAGGAACGAGTCGATGTCGGTGGCCGCGCCGTTGCACACGGCCAGGCGGCTGAGCGGGGCGGAGTCGCGGGCCTTGTCGGCCAGGTAGCGCAGCGAGCGCGCCCGGGTCCGCTGCTTCGACTCCTCCGCCACCACGCCGTCGACCAGGGTGACCACCGGCTTGATCGACAGCAGCGAGCCGAGCAGGGCCCGGGCCCCGCCGATCCGTCCACCCTTCTCGAGGTGCTCGAGGGTGTCCACCACGCCGAAGACCGAGGTGCGGGGAATGAGCTGAACGGCCCGGGCGGCCAGTTCGTCGAGGGAGGCCCCGAGCCCGGCCAGGTCGGCGACGTCCAGGGCGATCAGGCCCTGGCCCATGGTCAGCAGCCGCGAGTCGACGGTGCGGACCGGGATGCGGTCGGCCACCGCGTCGGCCGCGGCCGCCGCGGCCTGGTAGGTGGCGGAGACCCCGGACGACAGGCTGATGCTGAGCACCCCGTCGTACCCGTCGTCGGCCGCGGCCAGGAATGCCTCTTGGAAGGCACCGGCCGACGGTGCCGACGTCTCGGGGAGCACCGGACTGGCCGCGCACCGGGCCCAGAACTCGTCGGTGGAGAGGGTGGTCCCGTCGACGAACTCCTCGGTGCCGAACCGGATCGAGAGGGGGACGATGGTCACGCCGCGCTCGGCCGCCAGTTCGGCCGACAGATCGCAGGCGCTGTCAGTCACCACCCGTATGCGGGCCATCGGTTTCCTCCTCCTCTTGCCCCGGCCGGCTCTCGTCCCCCGGTCCCGGCCGATCCCCCGGCCCGGCGCTCACCGGTCGGAGGTGCCGGTACGGCGGGCTGACCGGGTGATCGTCGAGTCTCTCATGGAACGGCTCGGGGGAGGGGCGGTCGTCACCGGTGGGAAGACCCGGTCGGCCCGGCACGGCGGCGTTGGCGCGGGCCCTGGCCCGCTGGTCCCGGACGGCGATGGTCCGGCGGGCCTCGCGGGCCCCGAGGATGCCGGCCGTGGCCACGTAGGCCAAGGCGCCGACCACGATGGCCAGCACCACCCGGGCGAGCAGCCCGAACCCGGACGGGGCGGCGGAGATGTTGACGGTGAGGACGGTGGCCACTCCCATCACGGCCGAGGCGCCGACCACCCGCTTGACCGGCGTGGTCAGTTCATCGCCCCCGAGGCCGCCCACCCGACGCCGCACCACCGACAGGGCCAACAGCGCGGCGACCGAATAGGCGATCGACAACGACAGGGCCAGGCCCCGCACCCCGAGGGGCCCGACCAGGAGGACGGCCAGAGCGACGTTGAGACCGTTCTCCACCAGGTAGAGACGGAAGGCACTGCGGGTGTCCTGCATGGCCTGGAAGACCCGCACCATGTACAGGAAGGTGCAGAAGCCGGGCAGGCCCAACGAGAACATGGCCAGGGCGGCCCCGGTGGACTCGGCGTCGGCCGTGGTGGCGGCCCCGTGCGCCAACACCAGGTCGATGAGCGGGTGGGCCAGGATCAACATGCCCACGGCCGACGGGATGATGATGGCCAGCATGCCCCGCAGGCCGAAGGCCATCCGGTGGCGGAAGGCCACGATGTCCCGTTGGGCCCAGCGGGCGGCCAGGGACGGGGTGACCGCGCTCATCACCGATACGGCCACGATGCCGAAGGGAAGCTGGAAGAAGGTGTAGGCGTAGGTGTAGGCGGTCACCGCCCCCGGGACCCGGGCCCCGTCGGCGAGGGCCAGGATGATCACCAGCGCCACTTGGTTGGCCAGGACCCAGCCGAAGGTCCAGCCGGCCAGCCGGGTGATGGTGCGCATGGCCTGGTGGGCGGGATTCCACAGGAACCGGACGTGCAGGTCGGCGCGAAGCAGGGAGGGGATCAGCAGGGCGGCCTGGACGGCGACGCCGAGGGTGGTGCCGATGCCCAGCAGCACCAGGCCCCGGTGGTTGGCGTCGATGGAGGCCAGGGTCGGATGGGGGACCAGGGCGTGGAACCAGACCAGAACGGCGATGACCACCAGGTTGTTGGCGATGGGGACGAACATGGGCGCCGCGAACTTGTTCCGGGCGTTGAGCAACGCGGTGAACAGGGCGATGAGCCCGTAGAAGGCGAGCTGGGGGACGAACCAGCGCAGGAGGAAGACGGCCACCTGCTGTTGCTGGTGCACGTCGGCCCGGTGGTTGGTGACCGTGTAGAGGTCGATGATGTTGGGCACCAGGATGAAGAAGGCCACCGAGCTGACGACCAGGATGGTGACGGTCACCGTGACCACCGCCGAGATGGCCTCCCAGGCCTCCTTGCCCCGCCGGGTGGTGAGGTGGTCGACGAACACCGGCACGAAGGTGGCCGACAGGACGCCGCCGATGACGATGTCGGTGACGATGTTGGGGGTGGTGTTGGCCAGGTTGTAGGAGTCGGCGAACCCGCTCGTTCCCAACGCCGCGGCCATGGCCACGATCCGGCCCACCCCGGTGATCCTCGACAGGGTGGTGCCGACCGCCATGCCCGCGGTGGCGCCGAGCAGCCGCCGGCCGCCTCCGGCGGCCCCCGGGTCCCGGGCCCGGTCGACGTCCACGTCGGTCACCGGGCCTCCACCGGGTCGCGGGCCGGTTCCGGCTCGGCCGTCCCCCCGGCCCGTCCGGACCGGCGCTTCCTCGAGGTCCGGATCCACCAGGCCACCAGCACGGCCACCGCACCCAGCGATAGCAGGATGCCCACCAGGGAGGTGGCGGTGGACCGGACGTTGACCTGGCCGCTCGACAGGGTCAGGCCGCCGGTGGGGGAGCGGAGGACGATGGTGACCTTGGAGGTGCCCGAGGCCCGGGCCCGGACGGTGACCGGCACGATGTTGGTGTGACCGGACCCGATCAGCGTCGTGGTGTGGGTCCACTGGGTGGTCCCCCCGGGGAACAGCAGCTTGTCACTGGTCAGGGTCATGGCGGTGGTCACCGGGTAGTGGGCGTAGGAGATCACGGTGACCTGGATGGTGCCCTGTGCCGAGGTGAGGGTGACGGGGTCGCCGGCCACCACCAGCTGGGCCAGCTGGGCGTCCATGGCCGCGCCCGCGTTCTCGAGCACCTCTGCCTGCTGGCCGGGTCGGAGGGTCTCCGACTCGCCCCCCAAGACCACGTCGCCGAGCCCGGTCGACACGGTGCGGGCGCTGCGGGCGGCCGCGTCGAAGCCGTCGAGCCGCAGCCGCTGGGCGCGGATGGCCGCCACCGGCAGGCCGCCCGGGCCGCCGGCCGGGGCCAGACGGCAACCGTTGCGGCAGCTGGCGGTGGGCAGCTTGTCGAAGAGGGCGGCGGTGGTGACCGCTTCGACGATCGGGCTGTCGGCCAGGGACCCGAGCAGGGCGTCGACGAAGGCCGGGTCGTCGGTCCAGCCGGTCGGGGCCAGGGCGACCAGGGCCCGCGGCGAGCGGTCGTTGGGCCGCTCGTAGTACATCTGGGCCACCTCGGCCACCAGCTGGTGGGCGGCCACCACCGGGTTCGCCGGGGCCCCGGTGAAGCGTGAGGTCAGATCGGCGTTGGCGGCCAGCACGGTCATCGACGTGCCCCGGTTGGTGGTGGCGACGAAGGGCTCGGCCGTCGATCCGTTGGTGGGCGACGAGGACACGCTGCCGGAGGGGAGGACCACCTGGCTGTAGCCGGCCGACTGCAACTGGGTGAGCGTGGCCGCGTCCATCCCGTCGTTGGCGAACCAGGTGCCGAGCCGTCCGGCCGTGGTCGGACCGGGGGTGGTGGCGTGGACGATCCCACCGGCCAGGACCTGGGACCCCCGGGCCACTTGCAGGGCGAGCTCGCTCCCGAGCCCGCTCGCCACCAGGCTCGAGGCGTTGACGGGGGTGAACGGTGCCGACGCGAACTGATGGACGGTCGGGGTGGCCGCCAGGGTCTCCAGCTGGTCCACGGCAGTGTGGGTCGGGCCGGTCAACGACAGGATGGTCTGGGGGCTCGCCTGCAGGGTCACCGGCACGCCCGGGTGGGACCGGGCGATGGTGGAGACGGTGCCGGTGACCGCCGCGCTCACCGCGGCCGACGGTGGCTGGAGGGCCGCCGCCGGATCGTCTCGCAGGGTCGACGGGGACGGTGACCTGGCCGGCGCCAGGTTGGCGTGCACCGGCAGGACCACCGCCAGCCGGAGCTTCTGGGTGCCGGCCGGGGCGTCGGAGTAGACGAGGTGGGTGGTGAACCCGCCGATCGCCTGCCCACTGGCCATGCTCACCAGCTGGACCTTGACCGGATAGACGCCCAGGGGGAACAGCTGGCACTGCCCGCCGGTGGACGTCAGATCGATGCCGAAGCCCCCGGCCGGAGGGGTGGACGGCCGGTCCACGGCCACCGGCATGGACAGGTCGAACCCGCCGTTGACCGGCGGCAGCCCGGACAGCGCCAGCGGCGAACGGGTCGAGGAGATCGGGGGGCCCGAGGCGCCGGGCGAGGAGATCGACTGGTCGAACCCCGAGACGCTGGACAGGCAGCCGTAGACGGACACCGACACGCCGAGTTGGCTGACCGGTGGTGAGCCGGGGCCGGGCTTGAGCTGGAGGTCGAAGGAGGGCTGGCCGGGCGTGACCCAGGCCGTCTGGGAGAGCAGGGTCAGGGGGACCGGGCCACCGGAGCCCGACGAGGCCGCCGCTTGTGGGGGCGGGATCGTGGCGGTCGTCGCCGCGCCGGCCGGGCCCGAGGTGAGGACGAGTCCGACCAGCACCGCCAGCCACACGATGGCCCCCGGTCCGGCCGAGGGCGCCGATCTCCATGGCCGGAGCCATGCCGGGAGCCGGGTGGGGCGACGAGGCGCTGTGGTGGACGCCACGAGCGCGGCCATCACTGCGGGGTTCGGGGTGGGACCGTTGACGTTCGGCCCGCCGGCCCGGGGGCGGATGCCGCTCCGGCACAGGCTGCCTGGTTCCCGATCCACTACGGACGGCAGCCTACGCCAGTCGCACTACCCTCGGCGGCGTGCTCCCTCAGCGACTGCAGCCCTTGGTGGAGACCACCGCCGACCTCGCCGAGCGGTTCCGGGTGGCGGGCCACACGCTGTTTCTGGTGGGGGGCTCGGTGCGTGACGCCATCGTGGCCGGTACCGGCGCCCCGGCGGCCGGCGAGGAGCGCGACCTCGACTTCACCACCGACGCCCGCCCCGACGCCATCGAGGCGGTGGTCGCCGGCTGGGCCGACGCGGTGTGGACCCAGGGGAAGCGGTTCGGCACCATCGGCTGTCGACGCGGCACCCAGAAGTACGAGATCACCACCCACCGGGCCGAGGCCTACGCCCCGGACTCGCGCAAACCCGACGTCGCCTTCGGGGACCGGGTGGAGGACGACCTGGCCCGCCGGGACTTCACGGTGAACGCCATGGCCCTGCGCCTCCCCGAGCTCGAGCTGATCGACCCCTTCCACGGCCTGGAGGACCTGTCCGGCCACCGGTTGCGCACCCCGCTCGACCCCGAGGTGGCCTTCGCCGACGACCCGCTGCGGATGCTGCGGGCGGCCCGGTTCGCGGCCAAGCTCGATCTGGAGCCGGACCCCGCCCTGGTGGAGGCGGTGCGGACCGGGCACGACCGGCTGGCCATCGTCTCGGCCGAGCGGATCCGTGACGAACTGGACAAGATCGTCATGGTGCCGGTGCCGTCGGTGGCGCTGTGGTTCGTGGTGCGGACGGGCCTGGCCGAGGAGTTCCTCCCCGAGCTGCCGGGGCTCGCCCTCGAACAGGATCCGGTCCACCGGCACAAGGACGTGCTGGCCCACACCCTGGCGGTGGTGGACAAGACCGGTCCCGACCGCCTGCTCCGCCTGGCTGCGCTCTTCCACGACGTGGGTAAGCCCAAGACCCGGTCCTTCGTCGACGGGGGAGTCACCTTCCACCATCACGAGGTGGTGGGCGCCCGGATGACCCGGCAGCGGATGCAGGCCCTGCGGTATCCGAACGACGAGGTGGAGGTGGTCACCGAGCTGGTCAACCTCCATCTGCGCTTCCACACCTACCGGTTGGGGTGGACGGACCGGGCGGTGCGGCGGTACGTGCGTGACGCCGGCCCGCTCCTCGACCGCCTCAATGAGCTCACCCGATGCGACTGCACCACCCGCGACGCTAACAAGGCGAAGGCGCTGGGCCGGCGCATGGACGAGCTCGAGGCCCGCATCGCCGACCTCCGCCAGAAGGAGGAGCTCGATGCCATCCGGCCCGAGCTCGACGGCACCCAGGTGATGGAGGAGCTCGGGCTGGGCCCCGGTCGCGACGTGGGCCGGGCCCTGGCCTTCCTGTTGGAGCTGCGCCTCGAGGAGGGGCCGCTCGGCGAGGAGGAGGCCCGCAAGCGCCTCATCGCCTGGTGGCGCGAACAGCCCTGACCCGGCCGGCTCTGACGGATGTCGTTCGGTCGGTGTCGACCCGCCGGGGCCGCTCATCGGCAGCCGGGCAGAGCGGGAGGCTCAGTCCGCGGGCCAGACCGGTCCGGCTTCGCCCGCCGCGAACGCCTCGACCATCTCGTGGCAGACGTCGTCGTGGTATTGCACCGGCGGCGACTTCATGAAGTAGGCCGAGGGCCCGAGCAGCGGCCCCCCGATGCCCCGGTCGAGGGCGAGCTTGGCGCACCGCACGGCATCGATGATCACCCCCGCGGAGTTGGGCGAGTCCCACACCTCGAGCTTGAGCTCCAGATTCAGTGGCACGTCGCCGAAGTTGCGCCCCTCCATCCGGATGTAGGCCCACTTCCGGTCGTGGAGCCAGGGAACGTGGTCCGAGGGCCCGATGTGGATATCGTCGGCCGGCAGGGCACCGTGCTCGATCTGACTGGTCACCGCCTGGGTCTTCGAGACCTTCTTCGACTCGAGGCGGTCCCGCTCGAGCATGTTCTTGAAGTCCATGTTGCCGCCCACGTTGAGCTGGTAGGTGTGGTCGAGGGCCAGTCCGCGGTCCTCGAACAGGCGGGTGAGGATCCGGTGGACGATGGTGGAGCCCACCTGGCTCTTGATGTCGTCTCCCACGATGGGCAGGCCGGCGTCCCGGAACCGGCGGGCCCAGTCGGGGTCCGAGGCGATGAACACCGGGATGGCGTTGACGAACCCGACGCCCGCCTGCAGGCAGGCATCGGCGTAGAAGCGCTGCGCCTGCTCGGAGCCGACCGGCAGGTAGCTGACCAGGACGTCAGCCTGCGAGTCCCGCAGGGCGGCCACCACGTCGATGGGCTCGGCCGGCGATTCCTCGACCGTCTCGCGGTAGTACTTGCCGAACCCGTCCAGGGTGGGGCCCCGCTGGACGGTGACGCCCAGCTCGCCCACCGTGGCGAAGCGGATGGTGTTGTTCTGGCCGGCGAAGATGGCCTTGCCCAGGTCGGTGCCGACCTTGGCCGCGTCGGCATCGAAGGCGGCGACGAACTCGAGGTCCCGGACGTGGTAGCCGCCGAGGACCACGTGCATCAGGCCCGGGACCGTCTCGC
Organism: Acidimicrobiales bacterium; assembly: GCA_036553725.1. Classification (GTDB taxonomy): domain Bacteria; phylum Actinomycetota; class Acidimicrobiia; order Acidimicrobiales; family RAAP-2; genus Bog-756. The sequence goes on from DATBOO010000167.1 coordinate 12,996, forward strand.
TCGGGTCGGCGCCCTGGTAGTACTCGACTCCCTGGATGAGAGAGCTGGCGCAGTTGCCCACGCCGGCGATGGCCACTCGAATGGTGCTCATGAATCGGTTCCCTTCGCTGTTGTCACGGTGTCCCGGCTTCGGGGATCACGGGTCTCGGATCGGGGTGCTGACTGCTTCTGCCGCTCGAACTCGATGAGGCGGTCGAGCCAGGCGATGTCGTGCT
>DATBOO010000171.1:0-21750 GCA_036553725.1 Acidimicrobiales bacterium
GGCGACCAGGGTGGCCGCGTCCTCCCCGCGGTAGCGGCCGGGCTCGAACCCCGAGACGAACCCGGCGATGACCTCGACGGCCGCCGCCAGGGACCGGGCGGCCCGGGACCCCGACGGGTCGGCGGCCTCCGCCTTCGACCCCCCGGACTTCGCCCCTCCGGCCTTCGCCCCTCCGCCATTCACGCCTCTGGCCGGGCTGTCGGTCATCACCGATGTCATGGCCCAATGCTTCCAGGGGGGTGTGACAAGCACTCAGAACCAATGAGACAACATGGGAGGATCGCCCGAATCGCCGGCACGCAAACCCCGAAGACGGCAGCCACCTCTTCGTTGGCGGGTACTTCCGCTTGCCTGAATCTTAACATTGTGTAAGTATCACAAACGATGTCTAAGACTCACACCGCCACAGATTGGCGTGAGGCTCGGCGTCGTTCCGCACGTGAATCGATCGTCGATGCCGCTTGGGACCTTGTCCACGAAGAGGGGCTGGCGGCGCTGTCCTTGCGTGATCTCGCCCGCCGGGCCGGTATCACGACGCCGACGGTTTACGCATATTTCAATTCGAAGAACGCCATCTATGATGCGATGTTCGGCCGAGCGGCCAAATTGTTTGCTGACAGGATGACCCAGCCGTTCGAGGCCGGCGATCACGCTGACCTGCTTGTGGCGCACGCCCGCCGATTTGTCGAGTTCTGCACAAGTGATGTTGCTCGCTATCAGTTGCTCTTCCAGCGGACGATTCCGAATTTCGAGCCATCAGCCGAGTCCTACGCGCCGGCCATTCAAGCGCTTGACGTGGCTCGGGACTGCCTCGCGCTCAACGGTACCAAGCAGCCCAGGCATCTGGACCTGTGGACAGCGCTGATCAACGGCCTCGTCGACCAGCAAGTCTCGAATGACCCCGGCGGCGATCGATGGACTCGGCTGATCGAAGAAGCTGTGACGATGTTCATTGTCCACAGCCGCGGGGCACCTCCGGCGCGCAAGCTCAAATCGCACGCATCGACCAAAGGAGCCAGACCCTGACCACCAACAAGATGGGTTCGCCCGCGGAAGCGGCCGACTGTCGACACTTGTGCGCGCTCCGAGCACCCGCAAATGCCCACCCCACGAGAACCATCCAAGCCGCCTGATCCGACCTCGACCCCAGACCCAAACCCAACCCGATATGGAGACCTTCATGCCCTCTGTCACACAGCCCAAACTCCACCACCTTGCCCTCACCGTCACCGACCTTGATGCGAGCGTGCGCTGGTACGAAAGCGTGTTCGGCGTCCAATTCCTAATGGACGCGCCCCATCAGGGAGGTGTCGGGAGGGTGCTCGCTGACCAGGGCCGAGAATTGATGATCGTTCTGCACCGCCACAACGGAAACGACGGTGCTCTTTTCGGCGAGACGAGTACGGGGCTCGACCACGCCGGCTTCTTCGTCCCCACCCGCGCAGACTTGCAAGCCTGGCAGGACCACTTGGAGGCACAAGGCGTCACCCGGGTCGACGCTGCCGACAAGCCGCTCACCCAGTCGCCCATTTCAGACGAGGCCTACGGATCAGTAGTCGTCTTCCGCGACCCCGACAACATTCAACTGGAGCTGTTCTGTCCGCCCGGCGCTTGACAACGGGACCCGGGCCCGGAGACGAGGCGGTCGGTTTGGGCCTTTGATCCAAATTGACCCTCATGCATTGACAAGAGGCCGGTACAGGGCGCCCACGTACCCGGTCGCCATCCGTTGCCGGGTACCGATGTCGGCAAGACCGAGGTCTTCGGCTACATGGGGAGAGTAGCGGACCTGAGTGAAAGTGACGACAGCAGGTTCGGTGTCCACTCGGTGACAGGAGACGACGATCACGCGGTTTCGCTGGTGACCGGGACCATTGAGCATGGTGGTGTCCGGTTCGTCCGGCCGACGGTCCATGTGTTTCATGTCAACGGAACTCAGGTGGCGGAATTCTGGGAGGCTTCCCTCGACCAACACGCTGAGGATCAGTTAAGGATCAATGCGCTCTCTGAGGGTCCGATCGGCGCAACGGTGTAGTTCCCGATCTGGGCCATCAGTACGTGCCGGTGCCGAGCGGGGTCAGAGCGCCCGGTGTTCCACCGGCTCAGAGTCTCTCCGGAACCTTCCGCCACCCTCCCGCGCCCTCCCCGTTTCCAGTGGCGGCCGCCCGTGGCCCCGTACCCGGCAGTGTGACTGTTCGGCTCTCCGACCGTGCTGCGCTCGCAAGGCGCGGCGGTCTTGTCTCGTTCCGCCCTGGTGGCTCGTCTCTCTCGGGGGTGCAGTCCGGACGAGTCCTAGACCATCCAGGACGACCGCACCGGAGGGGTGGGCGAGTCAGCGCAGAATGGCTCGGTGCTTCTCCTCGACGGCCCCGATGCATCGTGATCGGAATTCGCCGATCTCGTGGTCGGTGAGGGTGTGATCCTGCGCGCAGAAACGCAGATGGAAGGCCAGGCTCCTCGAACCCTCTGGGACTGAGGGCCCCCGGTAGACGTCGAAGAGCTCGACAGCCTCAAGCATTTCGCCTCCCGACCCATGCAGGGTCCGCTCCACTGAGCCGGCCGGAACCGAGTCCTCCACCACGAAGGCCAGATCGATATTGGACGAGGGGAACCGGCTTACCGGTCGAGCCTCCTCGGAGCGCCGAGGCACCCGGCGGCGATCGAGCAGCGTCCCGATGTCGAGGTCGATCCAGCCCACCCGTCGAGGGCGACCGTCGGAACCTGACAGACCGAACTGGCCAACCCGGTACGGATCGAGCTCTCCGATCACGCCGAGCTCAGTGCGGTGCTCACCGGATCCGTTCCCGTCCGCTGCGGTGATGATGCTCGTGACCGACGCTGACCGATACGGATGGAGCACGGACGCCTCGGGACCCAGAGGAGGCCGATCGCCCATGACCCAATCAGCGATGCCGAGCGCCTCGGCGATGATGCGCCAGGCGGCAACCGAGGTCCAGGCGTCATCCCCGGAGGCAGCGAAGATGGTGCACAGCCGCTCCGGGGTGTCGGCCAACGGTCGCTCCCGGGTGTCGGCCGGCGGCGCATCCGGTAGGTCTGCAGGCGATTCTCGGGGATAGCGGAACACGGAGCCGACCTCGAAGAGCCGCACATCGCCCTGCTGCCGCTCGGTGTTGTAGACGACCGCCCGCACCAGTCCGGGCATCATCGAGGACCTCAGGAATCGCTCGGACTCGACGAGCGGATTGGTGACCTCGATGTGGGGCGGGTCGAAGCCGGAGGTGACCTGGTCGAACTCCGAGACGAAGGTGCTGGTCCATGCTTCGGTGGCGCCGATCCCGCAGAGGACGTCCTTGAGCAGGCGACGATCGTGCTGGTACGAGGTGAGCCGGCCCGGCTGCGGCCACGAGGGTGTGTGCCGAGCGAGTCGCGAATACCCGTAGGTTCGGGCGACCTCTTCGGCGATGTCGGCCTCTCCGGCAGGAGCAGGCCGGATATCCGGTCGATAGGTGGGGACGGTGACCCGGAGGGCTGGATCCGCCGCTGCATCCGCCGCCGCATCCGCCGCTGCATCCGCCGCTGCATCCGCCCCTGCAGCCGCTGCTCCCTCAACCTGCTGGACATCGATGCCCAGCGGCACGAGGAGATCGGCAATTTCATCCGAGGTGAATTCGGTACCGAGCAGGGTATTGATCCTCGGAGGCCGGACGGTGAGCAAGAGCGGGGTCGGGACGTCTCCCCTCACGTCGATGGATCCCGCTGCCAGGGCCATCCCGTCGCCGGCGGTCAGGGCCAGCAGCTCACAGAACCGCTCGGCGGCCCGGTCGATCCCGGCCGGATCGCAGCCCCGTTCGAAGCGATTGGAGGCTTCCGTGCGCAACATCAGACGCTTGGACGTCCGGGCGATGGCCATGGGGGTGAAGTAGGCAGCTTCCAGGAGGACCCGGGATGTCGTCTCGTCGATCTCCGAAGATGCTCCTCCCATCACCCCGGCGATCCCCACCGGTGTTCCGTCGGCGTCGCAGATGAGACAGTCTTCACCGGTGTCCCCGAGACCGGGCCCGGGGCGGCCGAGAGTCCGCTCGATCCCGTCCAGGGTGGTCATGGCCTCCGCGGGCCGGGCCCGCCGGATCACCAATCCGTGGCCGCCCAGCCGGTCGAGGTCGTAGGGGTGCGTCGGTTGCCCGAGCTCGAGCATCACGTAGTTGGAGGCGTCGACCACATTGTTGATGGGCCGCATCCCTGCCCGGGTCAGCCGCCGGGCCAACCAGGCCGGCGACGGGGCCACCTCCACCCCGGTCAGCACCCGGGCTGTGAACCGGGGGCACGACTCGAGGTCGTCGACCCGCACCGAGGCCAAGTCCCCGACCGGGACCGTCTCCCCCATTGACGCCGACTCCCCCACCGACGCCGACTCCCCTACCGACGCCGACTCCCCCACCGACGCCGGCTCCCCCGTTCCCTCCCCCGCCCGGGCGATGGCGGCAACCTCGGGGATGGCGAATGGCACTCCCAGGCGGGCGGCCAGATCCCTGGCCACCCCGGCGATGCTCCAGGCATCGGGCCTGTTGGCTGCGAGCTCGAGGTCGAAGACGACGTCTGGCTCGATGCCCAGGGCCGCCGCCAGCGGTCGACCGACCTGCGCCCCCTCGACGTCGTTGAGCCGGAGGATTCCCTCGTGGTCGTCCGACAGCCTGAGCTCCTGGCCCGAGCACAGCATCCCGTTGGAGGTGACCCCCTTCATCTTCCGCCTCCCGATCTGGAACCCTCCGGGCAGGGTGGCGCCCACCGGGGCCAGCGGGACCAGGTCCCCCACCTCGAAGTTCCAGGCCCCGCACACCACCTCGATGGGGTCTCCTCCGCTGCCGTCGTCGACCGTGACGAGCCGGATCCTGTCCGCCCCTTCTATGGCGGCAACGGATTCGACCCGTACGACGACCACGTCGTCGAGCCCTTCGCCGAACGTCTCCACGTCCTCGACCAAGAGCCCCAGATCGTCGAGCGCGCCAACGAGGTCTCCAGTGTCCTCCCCGAACGGGGCGAAGTCTCGAAGCCACGACAGCGGTACGCGCACAACAGTCCTCTCAGTAGTCGACCATCAGACCTGGAAACCAGGCCAGCAGACCAGGAAACCAGGCCACCGGATCAGCACCAACCCATCAGAATTGGCGCAGGAAACGGATGTCGTTCTCGATCAGGGAACGCATGTCGGCGATCTGGTGGCGCATCTGGGCGCACCTGTCGATCCCGAAGCCGAAGGCGAAGCCGGTCCACTCATCGGGGTCGATACCGACCGCCTCGAAGACGGCGGGATCGACCATTCCGCAGCCGCCGAGCTCGATCCACCCGGTCTGGGAACAGGTGCGGCATCCGGAGCCATGGCAGATGGTGCAGGTCACCTCGAATTCTGCCGAGGGTTCGGTGAAGGGGAAGTAGGCCGGCCGCAGGCGCGAGTGGATGTCGGGCCCGAAGTAGGCGGTGGTGAAGACCTCGATGGTCCCGGCCAGGTCGGCGAAGGTGATTCCCTTGTCCACCACCAGTCCCTCGATCTGGTGGAACACCGGAAGGTGCCGGGCATCGGGTGTGTCCCGCCGATAACAGCGCCCCGGCATCACGGAGTGGATGGGCAGGCCACCGATGACGACGGCATCTTCCATCAGATGGATCTGCACCGGGGAGGTATGGGTACGGAGCAGGGTCGTCTCCGGGGCCCCGAGGTTCAGGTAGAGGGTGTCGAACATCCCACGGGCGGGATGGGCCGGCGGCATGTTGAGTGCCCCGAAGTTGTACCAGTCGGTTTCGATCTCGGGGCCCTCGGCCACCTCGAAGCCCATGCCCACGAAGACGTCCTCCAGGGCGTCGCGGGTCTGGGACACCAGATGGAGGTGGCCCCGGGAGGGAGGGGCCGGGACGGCTCCGGCGACGAACTCGGTGAGATCGATCCGGGCCCCGGCCATTTCGGTCGAGAGCTCCTCGGCCTCGATGTCGCGGCGCCGCCGCTCGACCAGGCCCTCGATCGTCGTCCTGGCCTCGTGGAGCTTCTGGCCGAGCACCCGTCGGCGGTCAGGGTCGAGAGCACCCAGTCCCCGGGAGAGGACGGCGAGTGGCGACTTCTTGCCCGACACCGACGCCGCCACCTGTCGGATCTCTTCGAGCGACGAGGCTGACCCCACGGCCGCCCGGGCCTCCTCGACCACCGCTTCGATGTCCAGGGTCCCGGTCATCGGGTCTCCCCGCCGGTTCTGCCGCCGGTCTGCTCCGCCGGTCCCGGCCGCACCGCCTCCATGTCGCCAATCGTAGGGCGCCGGGCGGTGCCGGCCGGAGCGGTGCCGGGTGGAGCGGTGCCGGGTGGAGGCGTAGCCCCGCCCGTCCTGCGGCGCTGTCGAAGGACCTCGAAGCAGAGCACTGCCGCGGCGACGCTTACGTTGAGGGACTCGGCCCGGCCGGCCATGGGGATGGAGACGCTCCCGTCCAGGCGGTCGATCAACGGGGCATCGAGTCCGGATGCCTCATTGCCGAACACCAGGGCCACCCGCCTGGACCAGTCGAATTCCACGTAGTCCGTGCCATCGCGGGCCGTCGTGCCCACCGTGGCCAACCCCCAGTCTCTCAATGTCTCGATCACCAGCGCCGGATCCCCTCCCGCCACCACCGGAAGATGGAACAGGGAACCGGCCGAGGACCGGACCGTCTTCGGATTGGTAGGGTCGACCGTACCGTCACAGCAGATCACCGCGTCGATGCCGGCGGCGTCTGCCGTCCTGATCATGGTGCCGGCGTTGCCGGGATCGCGCACGTCGACGAAGACGACGACTGCCGTGGCCTCACGGGCGTCTTCGAGCGCCGCCGGCACGTATCCCACCACCGCCAGGAGTGGCTGCGGCGTGACCGTGTCGGCAATCCTCTCGACCACTCCCGGGGCCAGATCGAAGACCCGGACCCCACGGGCAAAGGCGCGATCGACGACCTCGGCCGCCACTCGGTTCGAGCGCCCCTCAGGAGCGACGTAGACCGCTTCGATCGGGGCACCGGCATCCAGGGCGACCGACAGCAGCTCCGCGCCCTCGACGACGAGGGTGCGCTCCGAACTGCGCAGGCTGCGCTTTCGCAAAAGCTGCCTGACGCGGCGAACCCGGTGGTGGGTATAGGCCAGCCCGGTCTGGTTCAGGAATGGGCCTCGGCGTTCGCCCGTGCCCCGGCCAGTGCGTCGTCGGCCACATGGACCAGCGACGCGAACGCCTCGGGTTCGGTGACGGCGAGATCGGCCAGCACCTTGCGGTCCACTTCGACACCGGCCCGGTGGAGGCCGGCGATGAAGCGGCTGTAGCTGGTTCCGTTCAATCGGGCGGCGGCGTTGATCCGCTGGATCCACAGCTGGCGAAAGTCTCCCTTGCGGGCACGACGGTCACGATAGGCGTACTGCATCGAATGCATGACCTGTTCGTTGGCGGCGCGGAATGAGCGGCTCTTGTTGCCGTAGTAACCCTGCGCCTGCTCGAGGACGGCGCGATGGTGCTTCTTGGCGTGTACAGCGCGCTTGACTCGGGCCATGAGAACTCCTTGTTCGTGGGGGCCGCATCGGCCTCTTGACGTATCCATCCATCCGCTGACAGGCGGCCGACCGGGTCCGAACCCGTTCCGACCGGTATCAGTCCTGCACGCAAATCCCTGCGCTCAATCCCTGCGCCGCTCAATCCCTGCGCAGCCCACTGCCGCCGAGCGGGCCGCAGCGCCGCATCGGCCGTGGGGTGGGCGGTCCTCTGCCGCTACAGACCCAGCATTCGCTTGGCCTGACGGGCGTCACCCGGGGAAAAGTCCGTCTCGCGGCCGAGGCGGCGCTTTCGGGCACTCGACTTCTTTTCCAACAGGTGCGAGCGAAATGCCTGGCGGCGTCGCAGCCTGCCCGAGCCGGTCACCTTGATCCGCTTGCGGGCACCGCTGTCGGTCTTCATCTTGGGCATGTGCGCTAACCCTCTCCTTCGCTCGAGTCTGCGGCCGGTGCTGCTTCCCCTGCCGTCTCCTGATTCGCCCTCTCCACGTTCACCGCACTGTCCGCGGTCCCCGCCGCGGCACCGTTGGCGCTGTCCGGCGCCGCGGCACCGTTGGCGATGTCCGGCGCCGGACCGCTCGGCCCGGCTCCATCGCTCGGGACGGCACCATTGGGGCGTGGGCCCTCATGACCCTCGTGACCCGGTCCGCGGGACGCAGCGGACTGCTTCGCCCGCTTGTCAGGTGCCAGCACCATCACCATGTTCCGGCCGTCGAGCCGGGGTATGGATTCGGACTTGCCCACCCCGTCCATCTTCTCGGCGATCCGATCGAGGATCTTCTTCCCCAATTCGGGGTGGAAGACCTCACGACCGCGAAACATGATGGTGATCTTTACCTTGTGCCCCTCCTCGAGGAACTTTTCGACCTGCCGGGTCTTGGTGTCGAAGTCACCGTCACCGATCTTCGGCCGGTACTTCATCTCCTTGATCCCGACATGGACTGCCTTGCGCCGCGATTCCTTTGCCCGCTGCGCGGCATCGAACTTGAACTTTCCGTAGTCCATGATCCGGCACACCGGCGGATTGGCCGCCGGGGCGACCTCCACCAGGTCCAAATCGAGGTCACTGGCGATGGCCAGTGCTTCGGGCAGCAGCTTTATGCCGAGCTGTTCCCCGTCGGGGTCGACGAGGCGCACTTCACGAGCGCGAATCCGGTCGTTGATGCGAGGCTCATTGGTGGTGACGGTGGCTGCTATTCGACTTCACTCCCTGTCTTCGGGCCACGGAATTCCCGGGGCCTGCAAAGAGGAGCGGAGCCACCTCCGGCCGCTACGACGTCCGTCGCCGGCCGATCCCATGACCCGGCGCACACTCGGAACTCCATCGTGGCCGGGTGGGAGCCCTGAACGGCAGGACTCCGCTTCCTCGTCTATCAGTGCTTTAGGCTACCAGTCGTGAGCTCGCTATGGACACCTGACGGCGAACGATCGGTCCCGCGGCCCGGCGAGGCCGCCGGAGGCGGGGATCCCAGGGGGGCGGGGGCGGCCGCCGGCGCCGCCGGATCGGGTCCGGACCTCGACGAGGAGGCGCTGTCCGAGCAGGTTGAGGCCATGCGCGCCGAGCTGGCCAACTCGCCCGTCGAGGTCGTGGTGGCCAACCACTGTTACGGGCTCTTCGAGCTGTCCGCCGTCTACCTGTCCCAGCAGCCTCCCCTACTCAGCCAGGCGCGCCTGGCCATCGATGCCCTGGGAGCGCTGGTGGCCGGGCTCGAAGGGCGCCTCGGCGAGGCGGAGGACCAGTTGAAGGACGGTCTGAGCCAACTGCGGCTCGCCTACGTACAGATCGACGGGGCCCAGCGCGCCGGTTCCGAGGCGGCCTCGGCGGCCGGGGTCAACGGCGGAGCGGCCGGTCAGAACGCTCCGGACGGTCGGGACGAGCCCGGCGGCGGCGGCCCCCGATCGGACAGCCAGGGGGCGGAGCCCGGCGCAGACGGCGAAGGGTGACCGGGGGCACCGGAGACTCGGGACCCACCGGGGGCGGCCCGGGACCGCGGTCCGACTCCCCCCGGCCCGCCGGTGCGGCGGGTACCACGCCCGCCGGTGCGAGCGGGCCCATCGACAGCTCACGGGTCCGGAGCTTCATCGGTCTGTCCATCGGACTGGTGGGCCCGCGCGCCAATCTGGCCGTCTCCGGGGTACTGATCACCCTCTATGTGCAGCAGCGGGCATCCGGGGCGCTGGCGGTCACCTTCGCCCTGACCGCCAACCGGTTGCTCAGCTGGCTGACCTACCCGGTGGCCGGGCGGCTCAGCGATCGCACCCGGAGCCGGGTCGGCCGCCGCACGCCGTACATGGCGGGCAGTCTCATCATCATGGGCATCTCCACCTGGATGTTCACGCTGGTGAGCGGCTACTGGCTCTTGGTCCTCGCCATCGTGATCGCCCGGCAGGCAGCGGCCATCTTCACCCTGACCAATGTGGCCGTGGTACCCGAGGTGTTCGGCCGCAGCCGCTGGATCAAAGCCCTGCTGCTGACCACCGTGCTCGGCACGCTGGCCAGCCTCACCATCAAGGGAACTGCGCTGGCCTCCTGGAAGCAGAGCCAGCCATCCACCTGGAACCTCCCCTTCCAGGTGGCGGCGGTGATCATGGTGGCGGTGGGTATCGCCGTGCTGGTCCTGGTCCGTGAGGCCCCGACCGCCACTTTCGGCGCCGAGGCCGACCGCAAGGAACGGGCCCGGCCCACCCGCGACGAGCTCCGGGAGATACTCTCCGGACCGAACGCAAAGGTACTGGTGGCCGGGTCGCTCCTCTTCTGGGCGGGGGTCGGGTCCACCGCCTACGTGGCCATCCTTTTCTTCCAGCGGATCCTGCATGCTGGAGCCAGCGCTCAGATCATCGCCGGCTATGCCGCGGGCCTTCCGGTGTTCCTGATCGGAATCGCATTGGGCGTCCCACTCAGTCGAAGGCTCTCCCCGATGCAGTTGGCCATCGGAGCCCCTCTCATCGGGGCGGTCCTGGCCGGGGTGCAGTACTTCGACACCCACCTCTGGCAGGCGGTCGTCCTCAGCTACATCGGGGCACCCTTCGTCGGGGCGTACATCATCGTGATGGCCCCGCTACTGCTCCAGCTCCTGCCCCGGGCCGGCGGACTCGGGGAGCGGCTCGGCGTCCTCCTGTCGCCGTTCAACCTGTGCAGCGTCCTGCTCGCCTACATCGCCGCCGTGGTCATCGACTCGACCGGCAACTATCGGCTGATATGGCTCTTCCCCGCCGCCACCGGGGTGGCCCATGCCATCGTCAACTGCTGGCTGAAGTATCCGCCGAGACGGGCCTCCAGCCCCGACATGGTCAAGCGCCTCTGGGAGTGGAGCCTGGTCCAGGCCGAGTCCATGGCTGACACCGGGATCGTCACCGGGCTCCTGGCCGCCCCGCTACTCGGGGTGGTCACCAAGGAGGACGCAGACAGCGCGGTGGTCATCGACATGGCCAGGAACGTCCTCGGCAATCCCTACGAGGACCTGGCGGCCCCACCGCCCGCCGCCCTGCCCGAATCGACCGGCGGAGCTCACCGCCGATCGTCCGGCGGTCACCCGTCGTCTGATGGAGGAGGCGACTTGGGCGTGACCGGTGTCCGCCAGGTCGGGGGCGGGCCGGAGGGCGATCTGGCGATGGGCGACCAGAAGTCGGGTCGGGGTGATTCGTCCACCTCCGAGGAGGCACTGGCCTCGTCGGCCGACGGATCGGGCCACGCCCCTTCCGGCAAGAACGACGGGGCGGAGGTGACCGCCGGGTCGGACAAGAACGGCGGATCGGACACGACTGGCGGAGGATCCACCGATGAGGGCACCACCGGAGGTGTGCCCGACGGGGGTGTGGCCACGACGGGTTCGGCACCGCCGGCCGAGCCTGGGGCGGCGGTCTCGAACCCTCCGGAGCCGACCTGACCGGAGTCGACCTGACCGGGGCCGACCTGATCGGAGTCGACCTGACCGGGGCCGACCTGACCGGGGGCGAGGGGCTCCGGAACTGACGGAGCGAGGTTCGGTAGGACCGGTTCGACCGGAATCTGATCCGCCCCGGTCGGCGGCTCGCCGTCCACCACCGCCCGCTCCCCGGAACCCTCGCCGGAGAAGTGGCCCCGATCCTTCCAGGTGTCGCCGTGGGCCAGCGTCGAGCCGGGACGCACGACGCCCGGGAGCGGCCGGACCGTAGTGGCTTCCAGCTGTCCGAGCCGGCCGGCGGCGACCATGAACGCCACCACGGCACCGACCTCGACCCGGCGGGAGCCGTCGGTGATGGCCGTGCAGTGGAAGGGTAGCCGGCTCCCCGATCCGTACTCGACCACGCCCAACCCGCGGTCCACATCGAACTCCGCCACGTCGCCGACCAGCAGGGTCCCGGCCGTCGGCACCAGGTCGTCCAGTCTGGTCGGGGTGGTGGGCATCGGCGACCGCCTCTCAGTGCACGATCTTGGAGAGGGCCAGCTCGATGATGTCCGTGGCCCCTCGATCCTTGAGGGCGGGGATCAGGACGTTGATCTCCGACTTCGGCACCACCGTCTCCACGGCGAACCCGCCGCCGCCGAACAGCTCCGACACGGTGGGCGAGCGCAGGGCGGGAAGCACCTCGATGACCCCGGGAAGCTGCTCGGCGGTCACGTTGAGCTTGACCAGCACCTTCCCCCGTGCTTCCAGCGCTCCCTGGAGCAGGGTCAGCAGCTGGTCCATGGCATGGCGCTTGTCCGTGTCCTTGGCCGCGGCGGGATTGGCGATGAGCTCGGTGTGCGACACGAGCAGGGTCTCCACGACCTTCAGGCCCGCGGCCCGAAGGGCCCTCCCGGTCTCGGTGATCTCCACGACGCAGTCGGCGATGTCCGGCACCTTCGCCTCGGTGGCCCCGTAGGACAGGCTGACCTCGGCGCTCACGCCATGGGTCTCGAGGAAGCGGCGGGCCAGCTCGGGATATTCGGTGGCCACCCGGAGCGCCCCGTCTGGCCCGGTGGCCGCTGCGGCCAGATCGACCACCGAGGACACCCGGGACTCGATCGGGACCGCCAGTACCACCCGGATCGGGCTCGCCGTCGACTTGGAATAGTGGAGGACCCCGAGCGACGCCACATCACTGCCCCGCTCCTCCACCCAGTCGCGTCCGGTGATGCCCACGTCGAAGAGCCCGTCGGCGACGTAGAGCGGGATCTCCTGTGGCCGGAGGATCCTGACCTCGTCCACCCGGGGATCGTCGATGGTCGCCCGGTAGTCGACCTCGGAGGAACGCGTCACGGCGAGGTCGGCGGCCGCGAACAGTTCCAGCGTCGCCTCCTCCAGCGAGCCCTTGGGCAGGACCAGGCGGAGCATCAGCGGGCCCGGACGGAGAACCCGATCCCCGGGCTCGACGTCTCCGAGGACACCGCCGCCAGTACGGCGGCGGTGTTGATGGCGGTGAGTGCCGCCTCGCGTCCCTTGTTGGTCTCGTCGGGCTCGGACCGTACCAGGGCCTGCTCGACCGTCTCGGTGGTGAGCACGCCGAAGACGACGGGTATCCCGGTATCGAGCTGAACCCGCTGCAGGCCGGAGGCGCACTCGCCGGCCACGAACTCGTAGTGGCCGGTTTCCCCCCTGATCACCGCTCCGAGGCAGATCACCGCGTCGACTGCCTCCGACTGCGCCAGGCGCAGGGCGACCAGCGGCAGCTCGAACGCCCCCGCCACCCAGGCCACGACGGAGTGGGCCAGATCACAGCCCCGCTCCTCCAGGGCATCGAGCGCCCCGGTCACCAGCCGGTCGGTGATCCCTCCATTGAACTCGGCGCACGCCAGCCCGACCCGGAACCCGGGGACCCTGCGTCCCGAGGCCCCGTCGATGGAGGAGCCGACCCTGGCCCCGATCCGGTCCTTCGCTCCCGCGCTCAGCAGGGTCTGGTCAGAGGACGTCATCGAGACCTTCGAGCAGGTGGCCCATCCGCTCCCGCTTGGTGCGGAGGTACTCGATGTTCTCCGGCGTCGGAGTCGGCTGGATGTTCACGCGTTCGACGATGTCGAGACCGAAGCCCTCCAGGCCGCCGTACTTGGTGGGGTTGTTGGTCATCAGGCGCATGGTGGTCACGCCCAGGTCGACCAGGATCTGCGCCCCGATCCCGTATTCGCGGGAGTCCGCCGGCAGCCCCAGCTCGAGATTGGCGTCGACCGTGTCGTATCCCTCCTCCTGGAGGTTGTAGGCACGGAGCTTGTGAGGCAGTCCGATTCCCCGGCCCTCGTGACCCCGGAGATAGACGATGACGCCGCTGCCGTGTTCGTTGATGGTGGCCATGGCCCCGTGCAGCTGAGGCCCGCAGTCACAGCGGAGCGATCCGAAGACGTCTCCGGTCAGGCACTCGCTGTGCACCCGGACCAGCGTGTTCTGCCGGCCGGCCACCTCGCCCTTGACCAGGGCCACGTGGTGCTCGCCGTCGAGCACCGATTCGTAGGCGTAGACGGTGAAGTCGCCGTAGTCGGTGGGGATGCGGGCGTCGGCGATGCGGCGGACCAGCTTGTCCTTTCGGCGCCGGTAGCGGATCAGGTCGGCGATGGAGATCAGGCGGAGACCGTGCTTCTCGGCGAAGACCATCAGCTCGGGAAGGCGGGCCATGCCCGTCTTGTCCTCGCTGACCACCTCACACAGCACGCCGGCCGGGGACATCCCGGCCGCCCGGGCGAGGTCCACGGCCGCCTCGGTGTGCCCGGCCCGCTTCAGGACTCCACCCGGTCGGTAGCGGAGCGGGAAGATGTGCCCCGGCCGGTTGAGATCGGACGGGCGGATGTGGGGATCGGCCAGCGCCTTGATGGTGGCGGCCCGGTCGGCGGCCGAGATCCCCGTCGTGGTCCCGTGCCGGTAGTCGACGCTCACGGTGAACGCCGTCCTCTGGACCTCGGTGTTGGCCGTGACCATGAGAGGGAGGTCGAGCTGCTCGACCCGCTCGGGGGTGAGGGGGACGCAGATGAGGCCCGAGGTGTGGGCGAGGAAGAAGGCGATCTTCTCGGGGGTGACGGCATCGGCCGCCATGATCAGGTCCCCCTCGTTCTCGCGGTCCTGGTCGTCGACCACGATGACGATCTCGCCCCGACCGATCGCCGCAATTGCCTCCTCAACTGATGAAAAGGGCATGGACCCCTCGTCTCCCTGTGTTCCCGGCGTTGCGCCCGGCTCGGCTCACCTGTTGCTTCATACCTGTTGACCGGCGCTGGGTGCAGCCTCAGGCCGCAGCGCCATCCCTTCTTCTATGTCGGCCGGCATTGGACCGGCCTGATGCAATTTCTGGACCGAACGGCAGGTCCTCAGCTGTCCGGTGGGGCCAATTCGACTCTCAAATCGCCCCCCAGGCTAGTCACCGACCGCACCTGCCCCCGCCAGAGACCGTCGAGGGTGCGGGCACCCGGCCCGGCGAAGAGCGGGCGTGCGTCATCCCCCCCGAACAACGCCGGGGCCAGGTAGAGGACGTAGCGGTCCACCAGACCGGACACGTGGAGGTCATGGGCCACCGTGGCGCCTCCCTCGACGAGAACCTCGAGGACGTCCCGGCGTCCGAGCTCGTCGAGCACCTCGCCCAGGTCCCCCTCGAGGCTCAGCGCCGGTTGCACGGCGGCGTCGTCGGGCACCCGGCCCAGCACCACCCTGAGCGGCTGGGCGGCGGGACCGCGGAACTCGGGGTCGGCCGGGGGAAGGCGGACGGTCAGGGCGGGATCGTCAGCCCGGACCGTGCCCGCGCCCACCAGCACCGCATCGGCCCGGGCCCGGAGGCGGTGGGCGTCCATGCGGGCGGCCTGGCCGGTGATCCACCGGCTGGTGCCGTCGGGCGCGGCGATCCGCCCGTCGAGGGTCGCCGCCAGTTTGAGGACCACCCACGGCCGGCCGGTCCGTCGGTGCTTCAGGTAGGGGGCCAGCTGCTCGGCCGCAGCCGCCGCCTCCACGCCCACCTCGACCTCGAGGCCGGCGGATCGCAGGGCGGCGATCCCACGGCCGCTGACCCCGGGGTCGGGATCCTCGACGGCCACCACCACCCGCCGGACCCCGGATCCGATGATGGCTTCGGTGCAGGGCGGGGTCCGCCCGTGATGGGCGCAGGGCTCGAGGGTCACGTACAGGGTGCCGGCCGAGGCCCGGGTGCCGGCCGCTCCCAGGGCGCTGACCTCGGCGTGCGGACCGCCGGGCGGAGCGGTGGCGCCGGCGAACCACTCGCCGGCCGCCTCGGGTTCGGAGCGCACCACCGCGCCCACCCACGGATTCGGTGAGGTCCGCCCCCGTACCCGCTCGGCCGCCTCGAGGGCGAGCCTCATCCCCTCGGCGTCCCGTGCGGCGCTCGGGCCGGGAGGCCCGGTCAGGACGGTTCGCCCTTCACTGCGCCCACCGCCGCGGCGAGGATCTCCGCTGCCGCCTCCAGGGGATGGGGGCGACAGAACACCGCGGAGCCCGAGACGAACACGTTGGCGCCGGAACGAGCCGCCTCGACCACCGTGTGCTCGTCGATGCCCCCGTCCACCTCTACGTCGATCGAGAGCCCCGCCGCCGCCGCCGCCGATCGAACCCGGCGCACCTTGGGCAGCACGTCGGGAATGAAGGCCTGGCCGCCGAACCCGGGGAACACGGTCATGCACAGGATCAGGTCGACCTGGTCGAGGTACGGCTCGATCGCCTCGAACGGGGTATCGGGGTTGGCGGCCAGTCCCACCCGGAGCCCGAGCTCGCGCATCTGGGCGATCAGCTCTGCGGTCCCCCCGACCTCCACGTGGACGGTGCAGCCGTCCGAGCCCGCATCCCGGAACAGCTCGAGGTACCGGGCCGGCTCGGTGATCATCAGGTGGGTGTCGAAGAACAGGTCGGTGTGGGCCCGGAGCGAGGCGACGACCGGCGGGCCGACGGTCAGGTTGGGGACGAAGTGGCCGTCCATCACGTCGACATGGAGCCAATCGGAGCCGGGGGCGACCAGATCGATGGCGTCGGACAGGCTGCCGAAGTCAGCCGAGAGTATCGACGGCGCCACCCGCAGCTCTGACACCCGGGAGGACGGCTCCATGGCGAGTGAGCCTACCGGCGGGGTCGGTCCGGTCCGGACCGAGGTCAGGCCAGATCAGACCCCGAGTCGCTCGTCCCGCTCCGGCCGGGAACCACGGAGCCAGTCGCCGACGTCCATCGGCCGCCTCCCTTCGGGCTGCACGGCCAGCAGGCAGATCCGCGTCCCGCCGCCGGCCGTGACCGTTCCCTGTTCGAGCGTCCCCGGTGGACCGACGCCGTCCGAGCCGGGGCCGGACCCACCCGGTGACTCGGCGGCCCGCAGGATCCGCAACCGCCGTCCCCGAAACGTGGTCCAGGCCCGGCCGAGCCGGACGACCCGGTGGATCTGCACCGCGTCCTGCTCCCAGCGGATCCGGTGCTCGCCCGGAAGCACCTTCTCCGCATACGACGGCTGGCCCCGCTGGTCGCGGGCAACGGGCAGGCCGGCGACCCCCTCCCCGAGGTGGCGCTCCAAGAGAGCGCACCCCATGACGACCAGCCGGGCACGCAGCTCGTCAGCGGTCTCGTCGTCGCCGATCACCGTGGCGCTCTCGGCATAGATGCCGCCGGTGTCCAGGCCGGCCTCCACGGCCATCAGGCAGACCCCGGTTTCGGCGTCACCTTCGAGGATCGCCCGCTCGACCGGTGCCGCCCCACGCCACCGGGGCAACAGGGAGAAGTGCAGATTGACCATGGGCACCTGATCGAGCACGGCCGTCGGGATGATCCGGCCGTAGGCCACCACCACCCCGAGCTCGGCGCCCACGCCGGGCACCTCATCGAGTGAATCGGTGACCTCGAGGCCCAGCTCGAGGGCCGCAGCCTTTACCGGACTGGGGACCAGGCTGCCCCCACGTCCCCTTCGCTTGTCCGGCCGGCTCACCACGACCGCCATGTCGTGTCCGGCGTCGACCAGGGTGCGCAGCGGCGTCACCGCCGCCTCGGGAGTCCCCAGGAACACCAGACGGGCCATGGTGTGTGACGCTATCGGCCTGCGGCGCTACCGGCCTGCGGTGCTATCGGCCTGCGGCACTGTCGCCCGCCGGGCCATCGGTGCGCCGGGCCGGCTGTTCCGGCGGAGGTGGGCGTGGCTCACACTTCCCGTTCGCTGTCGGCCGAAACCAGTTTGGCCTCCAGGGCCGAAGTGTCGAGCCCGAGGGCTCGGTCGCGCAGGACGCGCAGTGCCTGCTTGCGCATGTCGTCCTCGAGACGCTCGAGCATCAGCACGCCGTCCAGATGGTCCACCTCGTGTTGGAACACCCGGCCGAGAAACTCATCGGCCTCGACGGAGATCTCCTCACCGTCGAGGTCGTACCCCCGGATGTGGACCTGATTGGGTCGCACGATGCCGAGTCTGAGCCCCGGGATGGAGAGGCACCCCTCGTCGTGGTACCACTCCCCCCCGACCTCCACGATGGTCGGGTTGATCATGACCTCGGGTCCCTCGCCGACGTCGTACACGAAGAGACGCTTCTGCACCCCGACCTGAGGGGCTGCCAGACCGGCGCCCTCGGAGTCGTACATCGTCTCGACCATGTCGTCGACGAGGCGGACCAGCGAGCCGTCGACCTCGTCGACCTCGCGGGCGGCCTGCTTCAACACCGGGTCGCCGTAGACGCGGACTGGGTAGGCGGCCATTGGCCCATTGTACGGGTTGGGCACCTCCCACACACCCGGGCGGGGCCCAAGTGGCGCCCGGCACCAGACCATCGATACCGGCACTCAGACGTCGGTGGGATCCACCTCGATGCGCAAACGGCCGGCCGGACGCGGCACGTCCGCCAGGGCGTCGCACAGAGTCCGGTGATCGGATGCCCTGAGCAACCAACGGTCCGCATCGGCCAACGACACCGCCATGCCGGGGACGGCCCGCATCCCCTCGGCGAACGTGACACCGCCCGGGCCCCGGAGCACCGCCAGCGCCCCGAAGGGCGGGAGGCCGAGCGTCCGGCGCAGCGCCAGTTCGGGAACGGCCAGCAAGGCCGGGTCGGCCCGGGCCGCGGCCTGCAGCACCTCGTGGTCCGGTATCCGGGTCTGTGCCACCACCCGCCCACCCCTGTCCCGGGTCCCCACCAGCCGGGAGGCCCGGGCCAGCAGACCGAATGTCTCCTCGCCCGCCCCGAATCGAGGTGCGAGCAGATGCTGGTCGATGTCCAAGAAGATCACCGCGTCCGCACTCGGCACGCGATGGAGCGCGGCCTCGGTGCCCACCACCAACCGGGCCCCGGCTCCCGCTGCCGGGTCCGAACCGCTGGTGATCTCGACGGCTTCGACCCCGGCCAGGGCCGAGAGCTCCTCGGTGGCCCGGGTCACCCCGATGCGGAGCGACTTGAGCCGGGTGGAGTCACATTCAGCGCACACCGCCGGGCGGGTCTCGTCGCACCTCCGGCACCGGAGGGCGCCGGCGGCCTCGAGCTGTGCCACCGCTCCTCCGCACCGGTCGCAGCGGGCCAGCGCCCCGCACCGGGTGCAAGCGAGGAGCCGGGTCCGGCCGGTCCGGTTCAGGATGCACACCACGCGGCCATCGGACCGTGCCAGCACCGAGTGCAGCAGGCGGGCCATTCGTTCGGAGAACAAGCCGGTGCGCGGATCGTCGTGGGTGCGGTCGACGATCTCGACGGTCGGCCACCCCCGGCGCTCGAGGGCCCGTGACGTCGTCACCGGTGGGCGGGTCCCGATGAGGGACACCGGCGGGCAGGGGGAGACCAGTACCACGGCGGCCCCGTCGCGCCGCCCCCGCTCGATGACGACATCGACGGCGGACCAGGTCGGCGAGCGCTCCTCGCGGTAGGCCTCGTCGTGGGCGTCCATCACCACCGCCGCCCGGAGCCGAGGGACCGGGGCCCACGCCGCGGCGCGGGTCCCCACCACCAGCGACCGGCCCGAGGCCGCCTCCTCCCATCGGTCCGGCATGAGGGCGACGGGCAGGCCCGATGCCCTCAGGCGGTCGGCGGCCTGGGCCGCACGCGTGTGCGACGGGGCGAGGACCAGAACACCGGCCGGGCCGGTCCGGTGGACCAGCTCCAACACCACCAGCATGGCGTCGAGCGCAGGGGCCAGGCGGACGGTGGCGGGGAGGCTCCCTCCCGCCAGGGCGGCGTCGACGATGTCCACCGATCCTCCCCCCGGGGAAGGCGTGGCCGGTGGCGGGCCTTCGCCGGCACCACGGCTCCGGTCCCGCCCCGCCGCCGGGGGGCCGGGATCCCGGACCACGCGGATCGGGGACGAGGTCCCGAGGAACGACGACATCGGGCCCGCCCACCGCCACGCCGCCCATTCGGCCATCGACACCACCGCCGGAGGCGGCCCTTGTCCGCTCGACGACGCCAAGGGCTTGGGGGACACCCCGTCGGCGGGGAGGACGTCGTCTTCCACCACCCAAGCGGCGACCCGACGGCCGTGGAGCTCGATCCGGACCCGGCTCCCGACCCGGATCTGCTGCTCGAGGGCCGAAGGCACCGAGTAGTCGAACCGCCGGTGGATGGCCGGCACGTCGGGGACTACCCGAACGAAGCGCTCGAACCGGCCGACGGCGTCGACGGACGGCCCTCCGCACGGCCCGCCGGAGGTCGCCTCGCCACGGGACGCGGAGGTACTCTCGATCGTGCCTGGATCCGGCCCCTCTGGTCCGGCTGGGCCGTTCAGAGCCCGAGTGCCTGCTTCAAGTCGTCGGCCCGCGACGTGTCCTCCCAGGTGAACTCCTTGTCCGAGCGCCCGAAGTGACCGTAGGCCGCCGTCTTCCGGTAGATCGGACGTTTGAGGTCGAGATCCCGCACGATGGCGGCGGGCCGCAGGTCGAACACCTCGTCCACCACGGCGGCGATTCGAACCGGGTCGGCGGTTTCGGTGCCGAAGGTCTCCACGAGGACCGACACCGGGCGGGCCACGCCGATGGCGTAGGCCACCTGCACCTCGCAGCGGGTGGCGGCTCCGGCTGCGACCAGGTTCTTCGCCACCCAGCGGGCGGCGTAGGCGGCCGACCGGTCGACCTTGGAGGGATCCTTGCCCGAGAACGCCCCTCCACCGTGCCGGGCCATACCGCCGTAGGTGTCGACGATGATCTTGCGCCCGGTGAGCCCGGTATCGGCGTGGGGCCCGCCCAGCTCGAATACGCCGGTGGGATTGGCCAGGATCCGGAGACCGTCGGCATCGAGCTCGGGGGGGAGCAGCGGAGTGATCACGTTGTCGCGGAGGTCGGGGAGCAGGAGGGTCTCGAGGTCCACACCGGGATCGTGCTGTGTCGAGATGAGCACGGTCTCGAGGGCCACCGGGCGGCCGTCCTCGTAGGTCACGCTGACCTGGGTCTTGCCGTCCGGCCGCAGATAAGGCAGCACGCCGACCCGTCGCACCTGGGCCAGCCGCTGGGCCAGGCGGTGGGCCAGCCAGATCGGGAGCGGCATCAGGTCGGGGGTCTCATCGCAGGCGTATCCGAACATCATCCCCTGGTCGCCCGCACCCTGGGCGTTGAGGACGTCCTCGCCGCCGGTCCCGGCCCGCACCTCGAAGGCATTGTCCACGCCCTGACCGATGTTGGGAGATTGCTCGTCGAGGGAAACGATCACCCCGCAGGTGTTGCCGTCGATGCCATAGGCGTCGTCGTCGTACCCGATGTCGAGGACGGTGCGGCGGACCAGCTTGGGGATGTCGACGTACGTCGTGGTGGTGATCTCGCCCGCCACCAGCACCAGGCCCGTGGTCAGGAGGGTCTCGCACGCCACCCGGCTCTCGGGGTCCTCGGCCAGCAGTGCGTCCAGGACGGAATCGGAGATCTGGTCGGCCATCTTGTCCGGGTGGCCCTCGGTCACTGATTCAGAGGTGAAGGTGTATCGGGTGCTCACGGGTGGTTCCATTCTGATCGGGGGCATTCGCCCGGTTCTGATCGGTGCATTCGAGGTTCGAAGCGCCAGGGGACGAAGCGGTTCACGTTGCCGACAACAGCGCGGACACCCTATCCAATATGGCGTCGGCGATCGCATCCTTGCTGCAGAGGGACACTGTGGTCACTGAACGGTCCGAGCCGAAGATCGTGACCTCATTGGTGTCGTGATCGAATCCGACCCCCGGAGCCGAGACGTCATTGGCCACCATCAGGTCGACGCCCTTGGCGGCCAGCTTGGCCGTGGCCCGTTCCTCGACCGGTCCGGTCTCCGCCGCGAAGCCCACCAGGACCTGCCCGTCCCGCCTCCGGCGCCCGAGCTCGGAGAGGATGTCCGGCGTCGGCTCGAGGATCAGTTCGGGAACGCCATCCACCTTGTGCAATTTCGACCCCGAGGCGGC
>DATBOO010000173.1:0-21841 GCA_036553725.1 Acidimicrobiales bacterium
CCATTGACGGGTCTCCCTCCCACTCATCCACGCGGTTTCTACCCGAAATCGCATAGCACCGATGTAACTACAGATATGTCATCTTTCACTATCCGGGAGACAAACGCAAGAAAAACCTGCTTGTGAACGCGACCGCAAGAGCAGTGCAGCCCGTGCCCTTGTCCACCCGGAGCGCCCAGACCCACCGCCTCCAGACGTCCGGCCGCCCTGGCCAAGACCGGCGCCTCGTGCTCCGCGCCCGATGGGAGACCTCGCCGTGGTTGGCACTCCACCGGGAGCGGTCGGGGATCGTCCTCGCTGAAGAACGGGTTTTGATGGCTCTCGAGCCGACGGCGGCGGCCTCGCCCCGGGGTCGAGCCGGCACGGTTGCAGTCAGGATTCGACCGGCAGGAGCCGGTCACCGACTGACGCACCGAGTCGCGTCCAGTCAGCCGTATCGACCGGATCGCTGCCCACGACCTGCCTCAGCCGGCCCGGCGGCCCCGGGCCCTGACGGCCGATTTGTGGGCCAGGAAATCGACCAGGACGTAGTCCCCGAGCTCGTCGGGCGAGGTGGCGAACGTCCGCCCCCGGTTGATCCGGGCCAACTGTTCGACGAAGCCCTGAAGCCCACGATCGGGGTCGAGCAGGAAGGTGTTGATGGTGATGTTGGCCCGGGTGCACCGCATCACCTCGGCCAGGGTCACCTCCAGGGTCTTCGGCACCGGGGGATAGTTGAAGTACACGTCGTACCCGACTCCGTCCTCGTCCGGGATGACGTGGGCGGTGGGCTCTCCGTCGGTGACCAGGATGATCTGCTTGGTCCCCTGCTGGTGGGCGAGCATCTTGCGGGCCAGCATCAGCCCGTGCTGCAGATTGGTCCCGTAGACGTAGTCCCAACTCACGGTGGGCAGGTCCTCGGCCTCGATCACTCGGGCTACCTCGGAGAAGCCGACGAGACCCAGGTAGTCCCGAGGGAAACGCTGCGTGATCAGCGTGTGGAGGGCAAGTGCCATCTTCTTGGCGGGCACGAAGTTGTCACGCATGGGCATCGACAGCGAGAGGTCGAGGAGGAGCACCGTCGCCGATCGGGTGAGGGCCTCGGTCCGGATCACCTCGAAGTCGTCGGGGGACAGGCGGACCGGCACGCCGCTCCCGGCCCGGCGCACCGCGTTGTGCACGGTCCGCGACAGGTCGAGGTTGAAGGGATCACCGAATTCATAGGCCTTGGTGGTCTCCTCGCGATCGTGGCCGGTGCCCGTCCAGGTGGTGCGGTGGTTGCCCACCCGGTCCTTGGTCAACTGGCCGAACAGGTCGGACAGCGCCTGCTGGCCGATCCGGCGGATGCCCTTGGGGGTCAGCTCGAAGCGGCCCTCACGCTGATCGATGAGCCCAGCGTCGGTCAGTTGCTTGGCCAGTTTCGAGAGGCGGTCGAGGGAGCGGGCCGCGTCCTCCCCCAGGTGCTGGCGGACCTTGTCGAGGTCCACCTCGGACAGTGACGCAGGCGAGTTCGCCGAGCGCAGGAAGCTCTCGAGCTCATCGAGGTCGCGGAGCCGGCCGGCAGCGTCGGTGCCCTCCCCCATCCCCATCGGCTCGTCGCCGCTGAACCGGTACCGCTGGTCCCAGCCGGCACCGGGGAAGGCCTGCTGCAGGTTGCGGGCCAGCCGGTCGACCTGCCACCGCAGGTCGAGGTCCTCGAGCAGCGACTCGGCCAGTCCCTGGAGCTGGGCCCGCTGGGCCGGGGACATCGAATTCCACATGGCCTGGGCCGCGGCCATCCGGGCGGCCAGCTGCTCCAAGAGCTCGTCGAGGGTGGCGGGGTTCCCGGGGAACAGATCGCCGTACCGCTCCATGAAGGACTCGAAGGACGGGTCTATCTCCTCGCCCGCCTCGCGCTGTTCGATCATCCTGTTCAGCGCGTCGAAGCCCTCGCGCATGTGAGCCAGCTGCTCGGGGTCGGGGTTGGAGAGTGCCTCCGACATCTGGTCGAAGTAGGTCTTGGCCACCTCCTCGCGCAGCCGCTCGACCAGCTCCTCGAAATGCTGGCGGGCGTCCGAGGAAACGAACTCGTAGTGCTGGAGCCCGCGGACCGTGCCGGCCAGGTCACTCGGGAGCAGGTCGAGCTGCATCCGCCGCTCGCCGGCCACTTCGTCGGTCACCTCCTGGCGCCGCTGGTCCCCCGATTGCCGGGCATCCTCCTCGAGCTGGTCGATCCCGGCGCGCTCCTCGGCCACCACCTCGGCCAGCTCTTCGGCGATCTCCCGGTAGGCGCCGCCGAGGTCTCCCCGGTCCAGCTGCTCCTCGCGCTCGAGCCGGAGCTGGTCCAACAGGTCGCGCAGCCCCTGGACCTGCTGGCCGTCCGGAGTGCGCCACCCCCGGTTGAGCATCCGCTGCAGGGCCTCGTGAAGGTCCCCGTTGGCCAGCACGTCGTCGGTCAACTGCGACAGCACCGAGTCGGTGTCGTCGATCAGCGAGTCCTGGGTGCCGTCCCAGCGCCGGTAGTCGAACCGCCAGGTCATCCGCGGCCCCGGTACGTGGCGCGGGCGCCGGCCGCCTCCTTGTTGAGGCGCTTGGTGAGGTGCAGGCCCTCGAGCAGGAATTCCAACGCGCTGGCCACCACCCCGGGGTCCTCGGACCCGGCGGTCAGCTTGAGCACCGGCGCGGACAGGGAGGGCATCTGGGTGAGCGTGCTCGTGTAGGCGGCGGCGGGGAGATCGTCCCCGGCGTGAACGACGGTGTCGGCGGTGAAGGCGGCGATCACCCCCTGGGGGTCGGCCAGTTGGACCCGCCTACGGAACACCAGCAGCACTGCGGCCGAGAGCAGCTGGGACATGAGGATCTCCTCGCGCCCCTCCTCGAGCGTCTCGATCTCCACCTTCCCTTGGGTGGACGACACCAGGGCCTGGAGGTCGGACACTCGGGGGACCGCCTCGGTCTCCCCGTTTCGGAGGGCGCGGCGAGTGGCATTGGCCACCAGTGTCTCGTAGTTGGCGATGGTCAACCGCACCGAGACACCGGAGCGCTGGTTGAGGTGCGGGCTCTCACGGGCCAGCTGGCTCAGCTCGGCGACCACCTCGGCCATGAAGGCCGGCACCTCGACCCGCGGGACCCCCGTCTGGGCCTGGTCGCCGTCGCTCCCGGCGCCCGGGAGGTCGGCCTCCATCTCGGCGATCTCGAGCTCGGTGGCCGCATCCGGCGGGTAGTGGGTGCGGATCTGGGCACCGAAGCGGTCCTTGAGCGGGGTGATGATCCGGCCCCGGTTCGTGTAGTCCTCGGGGTTGGCCGTGGCCACCAGCACGATGTCGAGCGGCAGACGGACCCGGTGGCCGCGGATCTGCACGTCCCGCTCCTCGAGGACGTTGAGCAGGCCCACCTGGATCCGCTCGGCCAGGTCGGGAAGCTCGTTGACCGCGAAGATCCCCCGGTTGAGCCTGGGCACCAGTCCGTAATGGATGGTCAGCTCGTCGGAGAGGTAGCGGCCCTCGGCGACCCGGATGGGATCCACCTCGCCGATGAGGTCGGCGATGGAGGTGTCGGGGGTGGCCAGCTTCTCCCCGTAGCGCTCGCTCCGGTGCACCCACGACACGGGCAGGTCCTCGCCGGCCTCCGCCAGCAGGTCCTTGGCGAACCGGGAGATCGGATGGAACGGGTCGTCATTGATCTCCGAGTGGGCCACGATGGGCAGCCACTCGTCGAGCAGCCCGGCCAGCGACCGGATGATCCGTGTCTTGGCCTGGCCCCGCTCCCCGAGCATGATCACGTCGTGCCCGGCGAGCACGGCGTTCTCCAACTGGGGCAGCACGGTGTGCTCGAAGCCCAGGACCCCGGTGACCAGTGGCCGGCCGGCGGCGATCCGGGCGGCGGCGTTGCGCCTGATTTCTTCGGCCACCGGGATCGACCGCCAACCGGCGGCCCGCAGCCGCCCGAGCGTGGTGATGTCCGGAGGGGGGGTCAACCGGGTGCCCAGGTCCAGGGGTGGCGCCTCGGCGTCGGTGGGGTCAGGGGTGTCCGACGGGCTCATGGAGTTGAAGCCTACGCGGCACGATCCGCCTCCGGTGCGTCGGACCCGCGCCGGTCGGGCCCCCACCGGGCCCCCGGGGGGCGACCCGGGGCGAAGGGCGGGCCACTGGCCCATCGGGGCCGGCCGGCCCCGATGGTTTCGCAACCGAGCCGCCGGGATGGAAAGATGATGGTCCGTCAGCGTTCCAGGCTATTGGGTCTGCGCGCGAAGTGGCCGGTCGGGCCGAAGAGGGAGAGCGAACTTGACCACGTTGGAGGACGCCAAGGTAACCCCGGTGGTGCTGGGAGGGGCTCGGGGCGGCCCCGACGTACCCACCCTGCGCAAGGACCGGTACTGGGTCCAGCCGGTGGTCACCGTGACCGTGCTGACCGCTTTCGTGGCCTATTCCACCTGGGCCGCCTTCGTCAACAAGAACTACTACGCAGGAGCGTCCCTCAACCGCGACCTGATCTCGCCGTTCTACTCGCCGTGCCTCACCGCCAGCTGCGTGCCCGGGAGCCACCCGGGCACGGTGATCACCTGGTGGACCATCTCGCCGGCGTTGCTGATCCTGATCTTCCCGCTGGGGTTCCGCCTCACCTGCTACTACTACCGCAAGGCCTACTACCGGTCGTTCTGGCTGGCCCCCCCGGCCTGTGCCGTCGCCGACGGCCACGGGTCCTACACTGGCGAGACCCGCTTCCCCCTGCTGCTGCAGAACATCCACCGCTACTTCTTCTACTTCGGGCTCGTCTTCAACGTCATCCTGACCATCGACGCCGTCGTGGCCTTCCGCCAGCCCGGGATCGGGATCGGTTTCAGCGTGGGCACCGCCGTGCTCCTGATCAACGCCGCCCTCCTCTGGGTCTACACGATCAGCTGCCACGCCTGCCGCCACCTGTGCGGGGGCGGGGTGAAGCAGTTCTCCGCCTCGCCCATCCGCCACCGGATCTGGCAGGCGCTCACCCCCCTCAATGCCCGGCACATGCTGTTCGCCTGGATGAGCCTGGTCTTCGTGGGCTTCACCGACTTCTATGTGCGGCTGGTGGCCAGCGGGACCATCCACGACTACGGCTTCCACTTCTGAGGGGATCGGGCACATGGCTGAGTATGAGACCCACGATTTCGACGTGATCGTCGTCGGCGCCGGCGGAGCCGGGCTGCGGGCGGCGATCGAAGCCCGGTCGAAGGGGATGCGCACCGCCCTGGTGTGCAAGTCCCTGCTGGGCAAGGCCCACACCGTGATGGCCGAGGGAGGCGTCGCCGCCGCGCTCGGGAACGTCTACGAAGAGGACGACTGGAAGGTCCATTTCCGGGACACGGTGCGCGGCGGCAAGATGCTCAACAACTGGCGCATGGCCCAGCTCCATGCCCAGGAGGCGCCTGACCGGGTGCGCGAGCTCGAGGAATGGGGTGCCCTGTTCGACCGGACCAAGGACGGGCTGATCCTCCAGCGCGACTTCGGCGGCCACCGGTTCGCCCGGCTGGCCCATATCGGCGACCGGACCGGCCTCGAGCTCATCCGCACCCTCCAGCAGAAGGCGGTGGCCGACGGCATCGAGGTGTTCATGGAGTGCAAGGTGCTCCGCCTGCTCCGCGATGCCGACGGCGCCGTCTCCGGTCTGGTCGGCTACTGGCGCCCCTCCGGGGAGTTCGTGGTGTTCACAGCCAAGGCGGTGGTGCTGGCCACCGGCAGCGTCGGCAAGAGCTGGATGTACACGTCCAACTCGTGGGAGTCGACCGGCGACGGGCACGCCATGGCGCTGTGGGCGGGAGGCGATCTCATCGACATGGAGTCGGTCCAGTTCCACCCGACCGGCATGGTGTGGCCCCTTTCCGTCCGGGGGATCCTGGTGACCGAGGGCGTGCGGGGCGACGGCGGCGTGCTGCGCAACTCGGAGGGGAAACGGTTCATGTTCGACTACATCCCCGCCATGTTCGCGGCGGAGACGGCCGACTCGGAGGACGAGGCGGACAAGTGGTACGACGACCACACCGCCGGTCGCCGACCGCCGGAGCTGCTCCCCCGCGACGAAGTGGCCCGGTCCATCAACACCGAGGTCAAGTCCGGTCGGGGAAGCCCCCACGGCGGCGTCTTCCTGGACATCGCCACTAGGCGGACGGCGGAGGACATCCGCCGCCGCCTGCCTTCCATGTACCACCAGTTCAAGGAGCTGGCCGGGGTGGACATCACCGCCGAGGCCATGGAGGTGGGGCCGACCTGCCACTACATCATGGGGGGAGTGCGGGTGGACGCCGATTCGGCGGCCTCCACGGTGGACGGGCTGTTCGCCGCCGGCGAGGTGGCCGGGGGGATGCACGGCGCCAACCGCCTGGGGGGCAACTCCCTGTCCGACCTGTTGGTGTTCGGGAGGCGGGCGGGCCTCGGCGCCGCCGAGTTCGCCGCCGACCGGCTCGGCGCCGCCCGCGTCGACGAGGGCGAGGTGGCGACCGCCGTCGAGGCCGCCGTCGCCCCCTTCTCACGTCAGGGCGGGGAGAACCCCTACGACATCCACCGCGACCTCCAAGAGACCATGCAGACCCTGGTCGGCATCATCCGGACCGGCCCCGAGCTCGACGAGGCCCTGGGTCAGCTCGAGGTGCTCGAGGAGCGGGCCGGCCGGGTGTCACTGAGCGGTGGGCGCCGCTACAACCCGGCGTGGAACCTGACCACCGATCTCCCCTCCATGCTCACCGTCTCCAGATGCACGACCCTCGGGGCCGTCAACCGCAAGGAGAGCCGGGGCGGCCACACCCGCGACGACTTCCCCAAGTCGGTGCCCGAGATGGGACAGGTGAACTTCGTCCTGCGGATTCCCGCCGGCGGGGGGGACCATGGCGGGGTCGGCGGTACCCCGTCGATCCGGTCCATCGGCGTCAGCCCGGAGCCGATCCCGGTGATGCCCGACGACCTGAAGGAACTGCTCGAGGAGACCGTCTGATGGCCGAGGAGAGCGTAGGCACCGGCCCAGGGGACCAGGTCATCATGCGGGTTTGGCGCGGTGACGAGGCCGGGGGCGAGTTCGCCGAGTACGTGATGCCGGGCCAGGAGGGCGAGGTGGTCCTCGATGTCATCCACCGCGTCCAGGCCACGCAGGCCCCGGATCTGGCCTGCCGCTGGAACTGCAAGGCCGGCAAGTGCGGATCGTGCTCGGCGGAGATCAACGGGCGCCCGGCCCTCATGTGCATGACCCGGATGGACACCCTGCCGGCCGGAGAGCCGGTGACCGTAGCGCCGATGCGGGCCTTCCCGATCCTGCGCGACCTTGTCACCGACGTCTCCTACAACTACGAGGTGGCCAAGCGGATCCCCCCCTTCGACCCCCGGCCCAAGACCGTCGACGAGCGGGAGGCGGGCGGCTACCGCATGCAGCAGATCGACGTGGAACGGAGCCAGGAGTTCCGCAAGTGCATCGAGTGCTTCCTCTGCCAGGACGTGTGCCACGTCATGCGCGACCACGAGGAGAACAAGACGGCGTACGCCGGGCCGAGGTTCTTCGCCCGGGCGGCCGAGCTGGAGATGCACCCGCTCGACGTCAACGACCGGCGCCAGCTGCTCCAGCAGGAGCAGGGTCTGGGCAAGTGCAACATCACCAAGTGCTGCACCGAGGTGTGCCCCGAGCACATCAAGATCACCGACAACGCCATCATCCCCCTGAAGGAGCGGGTGGTCGACGCGTCGTACGATCCGGTGGCGTGGCTCGGTCGCAAGATCCTGAGACGGGACAAGCGCTCGGCCGCCGAGGCCGCCGCCACCTCGCCCGCCACCGGGCCGGCCGCCGTACAGCCCCGGTCCCTCGTCCAGGGCGTCCCCGCTCCGGACCACGTCGGGGCCACCGCCCCGGGGGTGACCCAGCCCGCCGGCGATCCACCGGCGGGCTGACCATGGCCCGGCGCCCGGCAGTCGGTGAGGGGCGGCGTCGCCACGGGACGGGCGGCCACCGGGCAGGAGTGCGACGGTCGTGGCCCGGTTCCTGAGCCCGGCCTGGGCCGACGAGTTCAACGCCGCCCTGGTCGGGGTGGCGGTACCGGGACCGGGGCCCGACGCCGGCCTGGCCGCCGAGGGCGGCCACTTCACCATGGTCCAGGAGGTCACCGGCTCGCCCGACGGGGATGTCCGCCTGATCCTGCGGGTCGACGACGGTGCCCTCCACCTGGACCTCGAACCCCTGGGTGGTGCCGAACCGGCCGGGGCGGGGGTTGGTCCACCCGTGCCCTCCCCGGCCGACGTGGTCATCGTCCTGTCCTACGAGGACGCGGCGGCGATGTCGAAGGGCGAGCTGACCCCGGCCGACGCACTGGGCTCGGGCCGGGTCCGGGTCCGGGGTGACCTCTCGGTGCTGGTGGCCGCCCAGCAGATGCTCAACGCGGCGCGGGAGGGCGCCCAGCAGGTGGGGGCTTCCACCACCTACTGATCTCTGATCCGGCATCTGCCGAGCGCCATGGCCCCGCCACTCGTGGCATGCCACGGTGAAGCGGGTCCCGATCCGAGGAGGAAGACCGCATGGAAGTTCTGAGCAGCAGGACGATCATCCATCCGACGGATCTCGATCGCTCCCTCGCCTTCTACGGTGGGGCGCTCGATCTCCCGGTGGCCCGGGAGTTCGGTGCGGGCCGCGGGCGGGGTGTGGTCTTCTTCGCCGGGGGCGGGATGATCGAGGTGGTGGGAGGCGGCAGCCCGGCCGCGCCGCCGGGGGGCGGCGGGCCGACCCTGTGGTTGCAGGTCCGGGCCGTCGATGCCGCCGTGGCCGAGCTCTCGGCCCGGGGAGTGCCGGTGGTCCGCCCTCCGACCCTCGAGGCGTGGGGTCTCATCGAAGCGTGGATCGACGACCCCGACGGGCTCCGCATCCATCTGGTCGAGGTGCCCGCCGACCATCCCCTCCGTCGCGACCCGCGCCGGCCACCGTCGTCGGGCGATCGGCCGTGAGCGGATCGGCGTACCGGGTGGTGGGCCTCGACCATGTCCAGCTGGCCATGCCCCCGGGCCCCGAGGCCGAAGCCATGGCCGTGGCCTTCTTCGAGGGGCTCCTGCGCCTGCCGCGGGTGGCCAAGCCGCCCGAGCTGGCGGCGCGTGGCGGTTGCTGGTTCGAGCGCGGCCCGGTCAAGGTCCACGTGGGCGTGGACGAGGACTTCCGGCCGGCCCGCAAGGCCCACCCGGCCCTGGTGGTCGTGGGCGTCGACGGCCTGTGCCGGCGGCTGGACGAATCGGGGCATCCGACCCGTCGTGCCGAGGACGTCCCTGGCCGTCCGCAGTTCTACGTCGACGATCCGTTCGGCAACCGGATCGAGCTCATCCCCGGTTGACCGCCCTCAGGGCAGCAGGTCGGCCACGTCGGCCCGCTCGGCCTCGAGCTCCTCGGTGGTGATGCGGATCCGCTGGGTGGCGAACTCGTCGTGGGCCAGCCCCTCGACCACGCTCCACCCGCCCATGGCGTTGGTCCGCACCGGAAAGCCGAACTGCAGCCCTTCGGGGACCCCGTATTCGCCGTGGGAGACCACCGCCAGCGAGGTGATGCCGTGGGCACCGGATCCGGTGTGGATGCTGACCACCGAGTCGACGGCGGCGTTGGCCGCCGACGCCGCCGACGAGAGGCCGCGGGCGTCGATGATGGAAGCACCGCGCTTCTGCACCGTGGTGATGAACTCTCCCTGCAGCCAGCCGATGTCGTCGATGATCTCGACGGCCGGCTTGCCGTCGATGAGGGCATGGGCGTAGTCGGGGAACTGGGTGGCGGAGTGGTTGCCCCAGATGGCCATGTCGGTCACCTCGGCCACCGGGACCCCTGCCCGGCGGGCGAGCTGGGCCTTGGCCCGATTTTCGTCGAGACGGGTCATGGCGAACCAGCGGTCGCTCGGCATCTCGGGCGCGTTCGACCGGGCGATCAGGCAGTTGGTGTTGCACGGGTTGCCGACCACCAGCACACGCACGTCCGAGGCGGCGTTGGCGGCGATGGCCCGGCCCTGCGGGCCGAAGATGCCCCCGTTGACGGTGAGCAGGTCCCCCCGCTCCATTCCCGCCTTGCGCGGAATGGAGCCGACCAACAGGGCCCAGGACGTGCCCTCGAAGGCGGTGGGGAGGTCGGTGGTGGTGACGATATCGCTGACCAGGGGGAATGCGCAGTCGTCGATCTCCATGACCACCCCCTCCAACGCCTTCATGCCCGGCTCGATCTCGAGCAGGCGGAGCACCACCGGTTGGTCGGGGCCCAGCAGTTGACCCGACGCGATGCGGAACAGGAGGGAGTAGCCGATCTGGCCTGCGGCCCCGGTGACGGTCACATGGACGGGAGGTTTGGCTGCCATGCGGCCGAGGCTAATGGGGATCGTTCCGGTCGGTCGAACCTGCCGCGGTCATCCCGCCGGAAGCCGGTCCACGATAGCGGAGGCGAACTCCGAGCACTTGACCTCGGTGGCGCCGTCCATCAGACGGGCGAAGTCATAGGTGACCACCTTGTCGGCGATGGTCGCCTCGAGGGCGGTGACGATGTCCGCGGCCGCTGCGACCCATCCCAGATGCTCGTACATCATCACCCCGGACAGCAGGACCGAGCCGGGGTTGACCTTGTCCTGCCCGGCGTACTTGGGGGCGGTGCCGTGAGTGGCCTCGAAGATGCCGTGGCCGGTGACGTAGTTGATGTTGCCGCCCGGGGCGATGCCGATCCCGCCGACCTGGGCGGCCAGGGCGTCGGAGAGGTAGTCGCCGTTGAGGTTGGTGGTGGCCATGACGTCGAACTCCTCGGGGCGGGTCAGGACCTGCTGGAGGGTGATGTCGGCGATGCTGTCCTTCACCAGCAGCTTGCCGTCAGGCTTGCCGTCGCAGTCGTCCCAGCCGACGGCCACATCCGCGAACTCCTCCCGCACCAGCTCGTAACCCCAGTTGCGGAAGGCGCCCTCGGTGAACTTCTGGATGTTCCCCTTGTGGACCAGATTCACGCTGGAGCGTCCGTGGGACAGGGCATAGTTGATCGCCGCCCGTATGAGCCGCTTGGATCCGAGCTCGGAGATCGGCTTGATGCCGATGCCCGAGCCCTCCCGGACCTCCCAGCCCATCTCCTCTTGGAGGAAGGCCCTCAGCTTTTCCGCTTCGGGGGTGTAGGCCTCGGCCTCGAGGCCGGCGTAGATGTCCTCGGTGTTCTCCCGGAAGATCACCATGTCGACCCGTTCGGGATGGAGCACCGGGGAGGGCACGCCGGTGAACCACCGCACCGGACGGAGGCAGACATAGAGGTCGAGTACCTGGCGGAGCGCCACATTGAGGGAGCGGATCCCACCGCCCACCGGTGTGGTCAGCGGGCCCTTGATACCGATGAGGTGGGACCGGAAGGTCTCGACGGTCTCCTCGGGCAGCCAGTTCCCGGTCTCGTCGAACGCCTTCTGACCGGCGAGCACCTCCTTCCACGCCACCGTCTTCCCGTGACGGGCGGCGGCGGCGTCGAGGACCAGCTTGGCCGCCGGCCAGATGTCGACGCCCGTGCCGTCGCCCTCGATGAACGGGATGATCGGTTGGTCAGTGACGTTGAGGGCCCCGTCGGGTCCCTGGGTGATCAGATCGGCCATGGGCGGCAGCCTACCGGCACCCCTCGCAGGTACGGCTAGGCGGGCAGCCGGAAGCGCCGCGGACGTCGACCACCCCGGTGACGGCCAGGGTGACGGTCAGGGTGCGCCGAGGCCGAGCGCGGCATAGATCTCGCGCGTGGCGCTCGACCGGTTGAGCGTGTAGAAGTGGAGGCCGGGCACGCCGGCTTCGAGGAGCTGCTCGCAGAGCTCGGTGGCACAGGCCACACCCTCGTGGCGAACGGCCTCGGCGCCGCCCCGCCCGTCGGCCGCCTCCAGGCGCTCGACCATCCAGCCGGGGACCGCCGCGCCCATGCGTGCCATTCCGGGCACCGAGCTCAGCCGCTCGACCGGCATGATCCCGGGCAACACCGGTTTTTCGACCCCGCGTTCGACCAGTCCGGCCACCAGCTCGTTGTACTCGCGGGCCTCGAAGAAGAACTGGGTCACCGCGAAGTCGGCCAGGCCCAGCTTGGCGGCCAGGTGGTCGCGGTCGGTGGCCAGGTCGGCCGACAGCGGGTGACCGGCCGGCTGGGCGGCCACCCCGATGGAGAACCCCCCGACGGCATGGGCCAGCTCCACGAGCTCGGCTGCGTGCACGAGCTCGCCGGGCCCATCCCCGGGGTCGGTCGGTGGGTCACCGCCCAGGGCCATCAGGTTCTCGACCCCGGCCTTGCGGTAGGCCACCAGGATGTCGGCCAGCTCCAACCGGGTGTGGGCCACGCAGATGAGGTGGGCCATCGGCACCAACGTCGTCGTCCGCAGCATGCCCGTCACCAGGTCGAAGGTGCGCTGGCGCGACTCGGCCCCTCCCCGGTAGGTCACCGACACGAACGAGGGGCCGAGCGGTTCGAGATCGCGGAGCGTCTTCACCAGGGTCGCCTGCTCCGCGTCGGTCTTCGGCGGGAAGAATTCGAACGAGTAGGTCCGCCCTTTGGCCAGCAGATCGGCAATCCGGGTCATAACCGGGTAATGCTACTGCCGGTGGCCGTTTATGACCCTGGTCAGTGGTTGGCCGTGGCGCCGGGTGCCGGCCCGACCCGGGTGGAGAGCCTGGCCAGCGCCGTGTTCAACTCGGCCGTCCGGGCCCGCCGGGCCTCGTCCGCCTGGGCCAGCTGCGCTCCCGAGGGAGCCGACGTCCCGTGCCGGAGCAGCCGGTCCGCCTCGACGGCGAAGGCCAGGCCCCGGAGGGCGCCGGCCAGGGACGTGGCCATGCCCCCGGCCTGAGGGTCGGGTGCGATCGCCACGGTGCGCTCCAGGGCCACTGCGGCCCGCTCCACCTGGATCGACACCGCCCCCAGCACCTCAGGGTCATCGGAGGTGGCGTTGCCCGAGAGCAGGGACTCCCGGGCCAGTCGGGCGTCGCTCAGGGCCGGGGTCACCGACCGGCGCCAGTCGGACTCCACACCGCGCCTGCGCCGCGACCGGAGGAGGAGCGCCACCAAGACGATGGCCAACACCAGGGCGATGATGACGCCGATCAGGGCCCAGGGGGTCGTGGACGAGGTGGTCTGCCCGGCGACCGTGGTGGTGGTCACCGGGGTGGTGGTGGCCGTCGTCGGCACCGGGCGGGTCGTGGTGGCCGCCTCGATCGTGGTGGTCGGCGGGGCCGTCGTGGTCGTGGTCGGAGGAGGAGCGGTGGTCGAGGTGGTGGTGGACGAGGTGTCGGTGGGTGCGGCGGCGGCCATCACCACCCCCGGCGCGTGGACTCCTCCCGGTGCCGCCCCGGCCGCGGGGACGGAGGCGAGCGCCAGTGCCGCCAACACGACGGCCACCGCCCCGCCGCGGCGGGATGCGACCCCTGAGGGCGGCCGCCGGACGGCCGATCTCCGAGCCATCAGTCGTCACTCCGTCCGAAGTCGTCCTCGAGCCGCACGATGTCGTCCTCCCCGAAGTACTCACCGTGCTGGACCTCGACGAAGACGACTTCGGTGTCGGTTGCGTTCTCGATGCGGTGGTTGATCCCGACCGGGATGTCCACCGAACCGCCGGCCGGGAGCTCGGTGAGCACCCCGTCCAGGGTGACCAGGGCGGTGCCCCGCACCATGAACCAGTGCTCCGAGCGGCGGGCATGGCGCTGGTAGCTCAGCCGCTTGCCCGGGAGCACCACGATCCGCTTGACCTTGTGGGTGCCGTCATCGTCCAGGACGGTGTAGCTCCCCCACGGCCGCTGGTCGGTCTCGAGCTCCGTCTTTTCGCTCACGACGAACGCTCCGCGGCGCGCACCGCGTTGCGCAGGAGCATGGCCCGGGTCATCGGCCCCACCCCGCCTATCCGGGGGGTGACCCAACCGGCCACCTCGGCCACCGAGGAATCCAGATCGGAGAGCAATTTCTTCCCTTCCCACGACGTTCCGGCGCCGACCACGGCGGCGCCCGGCTTGATCATGCCAGACGTGACCAGGCCGGCCCGGCCGGCGGCGGCCACCACGACGTCGCCCTGTCGGACCAGCGGGGCCATGTCGTCGACACCGGTGTGGACCACGGTCACGGCCGCATTGCACCCTGGCCGCTTCATGGCCAGCAGCAGGGCCAGCGGCCGGCCGATGGTCAGGCCTCGCCCGATGACCACCACGTGCCGGCCCTCGACGGGGACGTCGTTGGCCGCCAGCAGCTCCACGATGCCGGCGGGGGTGCACGGCAGCTGGCCGTCGGCCCCCATGACCAGCCGGCCCAGGTTCACCGGATGCAGGCCGTCGACGTCCTTTCGGGGATCGACCGCCAGCAGCACCCGCTCCTCGTCGATGCCGGCCGGCAAGGGGAGCTGGACCAGGTAGGCGTGGACCCGCGGGTCGGCGTTGAACCCGGCCACGACCGCCTCGAGGTCGGCCTGGGTGACATCGGCGGGCAGGTGCTGGTGGGCCGAGTGGATGCCGACCTCGGCACAGTCGGCGTGCTTCATGGCCACGTACCGGGCGCTCGGGCCGTCGTTCCCGACCAATATGGTGCCGAGCCCCACCACCACCCCGGCGGCGCGGAGCCGGGCCACCCGATCGGTGACTTCGGCTCTGATCCTGGCTGCCAGCAGCTCCCCGTCGAGCACCCTCGCCGTCACCGCCGCCCTCCCGCGCCGTGGCGGGTCCCGGTCGACAGGGGTCGTGGCCGCGGCGACATCTCCCGGCGGCTCAGTGCCGGAAATGGCGTTCGCCACCGGCCATGAGCATCGCCATCCCGGCCTCGTCGGCGGCGGCGACCAGTTCGCCGTCCCGGATGGACCCACCGGGTTGGACCACGGCGGCCACGCCCGCGTCGGCCAGGACCAGGAGGCCGTCGGGGAACGGGAAGAAGGCGTCGCTGGCGGCGGCGGCGCCGCCGGCCCGCGTGCCGGCCTTGGCCACCGCGATCTCCGCCGCCACCACCCGCGACTGCTGCCCGGCCCCGACCCCGACGGCCTGCCCGTCGGTGACCACGGCGATGGCATTGGAGGTGGTGCGGGCACATACCTTCCAGGCCAGGACCAGATCGCGCCACTGGCTCTCGGTCGGCTGCACCCGGGTCGCCACTTGCCAGGTGGCCGGGTCGGCGAGGAACTGGTCGGCGTCCTGGACCAGGACGCTGGCCCCGAGGCCCCGGAACTGCCGCACCAGGGGCTCCGGGGGGGGAGCGGCGAGGAGGCGGGTCGCCTTCCGCCTCGAGGCCAGCCCGGCCAGGGCGGCCTCGTCGTAGGAGGGGGCGATGATCACGTCCGCCTGGGGCCCGGCGGCGACGGCCCGGGCCACCTCCGCGGTCACCGGCCCGCCGAGGGCCACGATGCCGCCGAAGGCCGACTGGGGATCGCACTCGAGGGCCCGCTGGTAGGCCACGGCCAGATCCCTGTCGAGGGCCGCCCCGCACGGGTTGGCGTGCTTGATGATGGCCACCGCCACCTCGTCGCCGCCCGCCGGCAGCTCGTGGACCAGGCGCCAGGCCGCATCGGCGTCGAAGATGTTGAGGTAGGAGAGCTCGTTGCCCCCGTGTTGGACGACGTCGTCCCACCACGAGTGCTGGCCGACGATGCGGTACCGGGCCCCGTGCTGGTGGGGGTTCTCCCCGTAACGCAGCGATCCGGCCCGCTCCAGCGTGAGGTGGATGGAGGGGGGGAGCAGCGCCAGCGTGTCGAACTCGAGCGCCGCCGGGGACGGGTCCGTCACCGCCGCCTGCGGCTCGCGCTCGTCGAGCCACTCCACGATGGCCGCGTCATAGCCGGCGGTGTGGGCGAACGCCTCACGGGCCAGGCGCTGCTTCGTCTCGGGGGACAGGGTGCCGCGCTCCCGCAATTCGCCGAGGACGGGCCCGTACTCCTTCGGGTCGACCATCACTCCGACGTGATCGTGGTTCTTCGCCGCGGAGCGGACCATGGTGGGCCCGCCGACATCGATCAGCTCGACCGAGGGGTCGGAGGAGAACGGGTAGAGGTTGCACACCACCAGGTCGATGAGCCCGATCCCCAGCTTGTCGAGGGCGTCCAGATGTTCCCGCTGGGACCGGTCGGCCAGGATGCCGCCGTGGATGCCCGGATGCAGCGTCTTGACCCGGCCGCCCAGCATCTCGGGGGCACCGGTCAGGTCGGCCACCTCGAGGTGGTCGATGCCCGCTTCGGCCAGCACGCTCGAGGTCCCGCCGCTCGACACCAGTTCCCAGCCCAGATCCGAAAGGCCCCGGGCCAGGTCGACCAGCCCGGTCTTGTCGTACACAGACAGCAGTGCCCTCACGGCGCGACCTCCGAGGGAGATCCTGTCCCATCCCCCACCCTCACCGCCAGCTCGTCGATGAACCGGCGGATGGTCTCGGGGTAGAGCCGCCGTTCCACCGCTTTGATCCGCTCGTGCAATGTCTCCTCGGTGTCATCGTCCAACACCGGCACCGCAGCCCGTGCCAGTACCGGGCCGGCGTCCATCTCCAACGTGGCGATGTGGACGGTGGTCCCCGTCTCGGACACCCCGGCGGACAGGGCGTCGGCCACCGCATGCCACCCCGGGAACGCCGGCAGCAGAGCGGGATGGGTGTTCAGGATCCTGCCGGGGTAGGCGGTGTGGACCGGTTGGCCGAGCACCGTGCCGAACCCGGCCATGACCACGACATCGACACCGGCGGCGACCAGCACCTCGGTGACCCTGGCGGTGTACCGGTGGCGGTCGAAACCTGCCCCGAACCCCCCGAAGCCGGAACGGTCGACCAGTTGGGCCGGGATGGCCCGGGCCGAGGCGAGCTCGAGGGCGCGACAGGGGCGGTCGGCGACCACCAGGCGGATCGGGAGGCCGGCATCGGCGATGGCCTCGAAGATGGTGCCGGAACCGGAGACCAGGACCCCGATGTGCAGGACCGGCGGAGAGTCTCGTGTTGCGCCGGAGCCCACGCATCCGCACCCTACCAGCGCCGCCGACCGTCGATCCCGTCCAATCCCGTCCAATCCCGTCCGATCCCGTTCGCGGTTGTCACCGGCTAACGTCCCGGTCGACGGGACCAGGGCGACGTGGCCCACCGGCCTGCCTCCGGATATGGGCCCACGTCGCTCGGTCCCCCCTGCCCGGGGATGCCCCTCGTGAGTGATCTATCGGCACCGATCGGGCAATTCCGAAGCAGAATTTCGCCCGGGGGCCGGTGCACGCGCCGCGGCGTGCCCATGGGGCGCCCGGCGGCGCCCTCGGCCGCCGCCGTGGGCCCCTACTCCTCGAGCGTGCGGACCAACGCCTCATCGAAGCGGGACAGGGACGGCAGGACCGCGTCGCAGAAGCACCATCGGGGCGATGCGGGCGCCGCCCGCTCGGGGACCACCACCACCCGCATCCGGGCAGGCTCGACCGAAAGGTCCACGAGTCCTCGACGGCGAGGCACCCGGTCGGATCGACGCCCAGCCCGGCCGCGGTCGACGGATAGGGACCTGCGGTCGGAGCCAGGCCCGGGGCTCAGTCGAGCTTCCGGACCACGTCGACCATGGCCTCCCCGGCCTCGGTCGGGTTGAGGGCGACGGTCACCCCCGCATCGGAGAGGGCCGCCATCTTGGCCTGGGCCGTCCCCTTGGACCCCGAGATGATGGCTCCGGCGTGGCCCATCTTGCGTCCGGGCGGAGCGGTCACCCCGGCCACATAGGAAACGACCGGCTTGGCCACCGACGAAGCGATGAACCCGGCGGCCTCCTCTTCGGCGGATCCTCCGATCTCGCCGATCATCATGATGGCCCGGGTGTCCGGGTCGGCTTCGAACGCGGCCAGGCAGTCGATGAAGCTGGTCCCCGGGACGGGGTCGCCGCCGATGCCCACGCACGTGGTCTGCCCCACCCCCTGCTGGGAGAGCTCGTGGAGGGCCTGGTAGGTGAGGGTCCCAGACCGGCTGACGATGCCGACCGGGCCACCCGGCATGGCGATGTCGCCCGAGGTGATGCCGATGTTGCACTTCCCGGGGGAGATGATCCCGGGACAGTTCGGACCGAGCAGGCGGGTCCCGGGGAACTCGCGCACCAGACGGTTGTAGGCCAGTGCCTCGTCCTGGGCCGGGATGCCCTCGGTGATGCACACGACGAAGGGGACCCCGGCGGCGGCGGCCTCGACGATGGCGTCGGCCGCGAATTTCGGTGGCACGGAGATGAACGAGGCGTTGGCCCCGGTGTTCGCCACGGCCTCAGCCACGGTGGCGAACACCGGGATGCCCTCGATCTCCTGGCCGCCCCGGCCCGGATTGGTGCCGGCGACCACCTGGGTGCCGTAGGTCCGGTTCCGGAGCCCGTGATAGAGCCCCTGGCTGGTCGGGCTGATTCCTTGGACGACGACCTTGGTGTTCTCATCCACGAAGATGCTCACGACTGGCCTCCTGCAAGGGCGACCGCACGGCGGGCGGCGTCGAGCATGGTGGGCTCGGCCACCAGGCGATCGGACAGATGGTCGGCCAGGATCTCCCGGCCGGCGACGGCGTTGGTGCCGTCCAACCGCAGCACGATGGGCGAGCTGATCTCCACCCGGTCGAGCGCTTCCAGGACCCCGTTGGCCACCTCGTCGACCCGGGTGATCCCACCGAAGATGTTGACCAGGATGGACCGGACCGCCGGATCGGAGTTGATGACCTCGAGTGCAGCGGCCATGACGTCGGCGTTGGCGCCGCCGCCGATGTCGAGGAAGTTGGCCGCCGATCCGCCGCACTGGTTGACCACGTCGAGTGTGCTCATGGCCAGACCGGCCCCGTTGGCGATGATGCCGACCGAGCCGTCCAGCCCGATGTAGTTGAGCCCGCGCGCCTTGGCCCTGGCCTCCCGCTCGTCCTCGACATCGCTGCCGGCGAACTCCTCCCACTCGGGATGGCGGAAGGCGGCATTGTCGTCGAGGGTGACCTTGGCGTCCAGCGCGTGGACCCTGCCCTCGGGCGTGAGGATCAGTGGGTTGATCTCCGCCAGGTCGCAGTCACCCTCGGTGTAGCACCTGTACAACTCCACCAACAGCTCCGCCGCCTGATCGCGGGCCTCGTCGTCGAGCTTTGCCCGCTCGACCCACCGGCGGGCTTCCTCGAGCCCGAGACCGTCGACCGGGTCGACGTGGATGACGGCGATGGCATCGGGGTTGGACACCGCCACCTCCTCGATCTCGACCCCGCCCTCGGCCGACAGCATCCCCAGATGCTGCTTGGCACTGCGGTCGAGGGTGAAACTGGCGTAGTACTCCCGGGCGATGTCGGATGCGTGCTCGACCCACAGCCGCTTGACCACGTGCCCTTTGATGTCGAGGCCGAGGATGTTGCCGGCATGGGTCCTGGCCTCGGCGGCGTCGTCGGCCAACTTGACGCCGCCGGCCTTGCCGCGCCCGCCCACCTTGACCTGCGCCTTGATCACGACCGGGAAGCCGGCGGCCTCCGCCTGCCCGACGGCCTCGTCGACCGTGTCGGCCACCCCTCCCTTGGAGATGGGGATGCCGAACCGGGCGAAGTACTGCTTGCCCTGATACTCGAAGAGATCCACCCGATCCGTTCCTTCCTGTCTGGCTGCTTCTGGTTGCTGTTTCTGTTCATGCGACGGTCGCCCGGGCCCGGCCGGTGGCGACGTCCATGCCCCCGTGGTGCCCGACTGCCGTTCGCGGGCCGGCGCCGCCCTTCGTGGCCCCTGGGCCGTCAAGGTTCAGGCGCCCACTCCGCTCTCGCGCTCGTCGAGGGCTTGGCCCAGCCAGGCCCCGATGGCGGGTAGGGGTGCGCCGGGAGTGAAGACGTGGGCCACGCCCAGGCCCTCGAGGACCGGGATGTCGGCGGCGGGGATGATCCCGCCCACCAGCACCAGGACATCCCCGGCGCCCTGCTCCCGCAGCCCGTCGATCACCCGCGGCACCAGGGTCAGATGGGCGCCGGACAGCAGGGAGAGCCCGACGGCGTCGGCGTCCTCCTGGATGACCGCCTGAACGACCTGCTCGGCCGTCTGGTGGAGCCCGGTGTAGATCACCTCGAAGCCCGCGTCACGTAGCGCGCGGGCGATGACCTTGGCCCCGCGATCGTGCCCGTCCAGCCCCGGTTTGGCCACCACCACTCGATACGGGCGTTTCACGGAGGCAGATACTAAGCGCTGACGGACCGTCAGGCCTATCCGGGACCGGCCACGACCGGCGCCGTCAGGATGCGGAGGCCGGTGCGGCCGCCGGCACCGGCACCTTCTCCTTCACCCGGATGACCGCCAAGGACACGAGAAACCCGGCCAATGCGATCCCGGCGGCCACGGCAAAGGCCCGGGTGTAGCCCTGGGTGGTGGCCGTGGCCGCCACCGCTGGATCGATGTGACCGGACGCCGCCGCCAGGCTGTTCCGGGTGACGGTGATGGCCACCGTGCCCAGTACGGCCAGGCCGAGTGCGCCACCCACCTGTTGGGAGGTGTTGAGGAGCGCGGAGGCCAGCCCGGTCTCGTGGGCTTTCACGCCGGACACCGCGGTGGTGGTCAGCGGTACGAAGCTCATGCCCATCCCGAGCGCCAGCAGCACCAACGGCCCGAGCACCTGGAGGTAGCTCGAGGTCGGGGTGAGTCGGGTGAGCCAGGCCAGGCCCACGAAGACCATGGCCGGTCCGATCAGCAGGGGCACCCGGATCCCCACCCGAAGGAGCACCCGCGACGTCGTCACCGCCGCCACCATGATCCCGAGCGCCATCGGGAGGAAGGCCAACCCGGTCCGGACGGCGCTGTAGCCGTGGACGTTCTGCAGGTACTGGGTCAGGAAGAAGAACATGGAGAACACGGCGGTCCCGAGGCACAGCATGATCGCATAGGCGCCTGAACGGTTCCGGTTGGCGAAGATCGACAGCGGCATCAGCGGCGCCCTTGCCGTCCGCTCGATGACCACGAAGGCGGTCAGCAGTACCGCCGCCACCACCAGTGGCAACACGGTCCCGATCGATCCCCAGCCATGGGTCGACGAGTTGGTGAGGCCGTAGACGAGGGAGATCATGCCGGCGGTCACCGTGATCGCTCCGGGAGCGTCGAGCTCCCCGCTGGTGGTCTCGGACTCCTTGAGCGCCCGTGGCGCCAGGAAGAGCCCGAGCGCCCCGATGGGCACGTTGACGAAGAAGATCCACCGCCACGACACGTAGGTGGTGAGGATCCCGCCGAGGAGGAGTCCGATGGCGCCGCCGGTGCCCGACATGGCCGCGTAGATGCCCATGGCCCTGTTGCGCTCCCTGCCCTCGGCGAAGTTGGTGGCGATGAGTGAGAGAGCGGTGGGCGAGGCGATGGCGGCGCCGACGCCCTGCAGGCCGCGGGTGACGATGAGCCAGGCCTGGTCGGTGGCAAACCCTCCCAGGAGCGAGGCACCGGCGAAGACGGCGATACCGGTCATGAACATCCGGCGCTTGCCGTAGAGGTCGCCGGTTCGGCCGCCGAAGAGGAGCAGGCCGCCGAAGGTCAGGGCGTAGGAGGTGATCAGCCACTCCAGGTTTGCGGCCGAGAAGTGCAGGTCGCGATGGATGGTCGGGATGGCAACGTTGACGATGGTGGCGTCCAGGACGATCATCAGCTGCGCGGCGGCGATCACCACCAGGGCCAACCCCGGGCGCACGCTCCCCACATCGGAACGGGCGTTGGCGGCCGGGTCAGTCATGGCTCGGTCTTCCTTTCGGGCTGGCGTGCGCGCTCTTGGTGGCGGGTGGCTCGGACCGGGCCAGGAGGGCGGGCAGCAGGAGGTGCTCGACGACGGCATCGACAAGGCCGGGGTCCGGCCCCTGGCCGGTGAAGATGAGCTGGTGCATTCCGAGAGCGGGCAGCACGGCAGCCAACATCCCGGGATCGGCAGGCGCGGCGATCTCGCCCCGGGCCACGGCCCGGTCGATGATGATCTCCAGGGCCCGGACGGGCGGCAGGCTGACGGGCTCGAAGGCC
>DATBOO010000193.1:0-41447 GCA_036553725.1 Acidimicrobiales bacterium
GCGAAGACGGTGGGGGAGTCGCCGAACAGGGCGGCACGCAGCAGGCCCCAATCGATAACCACCGAGTCCGCCGACCGCTCGAACCGGGCGAGATCGTGGATCAACTGGACGATGGTGTCCAGATCGTCCTCGGCGGCCGTCCTGATCATCGAGTGCAGGCTACCGAACGTCCGGGTGGCGGAGTCCAGAGCGTCACTCAGGGGATGAGGAGCACCCGTCCGAAGGCCTGCCGGCTCTCGATGTAGGCGTGCGCCTCGCCGGCCTGGTCCAGCCCGAACCGTCGGTCGATGACCACCCGGAGGGAGCCGGAGGAGATGTCGTCGAGGTGCCGGGCGATCATGGCGTGGGCGCGGGGATCGAGGAACAGCTCAGCGCCGAGGAAGTAGCCGGTGAGGGTCTGGTTGTTGGGCCGCATCGTCGAGATGTCGAGCGCGGGTGCGAACTCCCTCCCCGCGTCGCCGAAAGTGACGCACCGGCCCCGGTACGCCAGGCAGTGCAGGCTCTTCTGCAGTGTCGAGCCGCCGACCGGGTCCACGATCACGTCGGCCCCCCGCCCGTCGGTCAGGTGGCGCACCTGGTCGACGAAGTCGACCGAGGTGTAGTTGATCCCGTGGTCCAGGCCGAGCTCGCCCAGCCGGTCGAGGCGGGTGTCGCTCGAGGCGGTGGCGATCACCCGGGCGCCGGCCCGCTTGGCCAGCTGGATGGCGGCGATGCCCACCCCACCGGCACCGGCATGGATCAGGGCAGTTTCCCCGGCCCGCAGGTGGCCGAACTCGAACAGGCAGTCATCGGCGGTGCCGAAGGGCACGGGCACGCAGGCGGCGTCCTCGGTCGTCACGCCCGGAGGTACGGCCCAGCAGAACGACTCGCTCACAGCCCGCAGCTCGGCGTGCGAACCGTCGAGGCCGACGGTCACCACCTGGTCCCCCTCCCTCAGGCGGGCCACCCCGTCCCCGGTGCCCACGACGGTGCCGGCGCACTGGTAGCCGACGATGTGGGGGGTATGGGCCATTTCGCCTCCG
The DNA here is from genome assembly GCA_036553725.1 of Acidimicrobiales bacterium. Classification (GTDB taxonomy): domain Bacteria; phylum Actinomycetota; class Acidimicrobiia; order Acidimicrobiales; family RAAP-2; genus Bog-756. Next base: position 1,023 of record DATBOO010000193.1, read on the forward strand.
AGACGGTTGAGGGTGTCACCGCCCTCGATGCTCACCGCCTCCACCCGCACCAGCACCTCCCCCGACCCGGCGACCGGGTCGGGGACGTCCTCGTACCGGAACACCTCGGGGCCACCGGTTTCGTAGTACACCGCTGCCTTCATCGACCTGGCTCACAATCCGTCGGGGGAGGCCAACCCTAGGCAGCCGGTACCGGGCCCTGCACGGCCGGAGCCCTGGCTGCAGGCGCCGGGAGCATCCGGAGCGGGCGAAGATTGACCGCAGGATCAGACACTAACGGTTCAGTAGACCTTTATGTTGAGGGTTCTCCGAGGGCAAAGGTATCGGTGAACCCGGATGCCCTAGGTTCCGCCCATCGTCCGGCCCACGCTTGCGACCTGGGCCGGGGCGGCTCACGGGGCGCCTGCCGTGTTCGCCGTGGGCGTCAAGTCACGGCACCGCGGCGCCGATAACAGAACATGGATCCACTGACCGGTGTCGAGGCGGGTATCGACGACGGAGGAATCGGAACGGTTCCGCTCGATCCCGGTGGGGAGGGTCGCACCGCGCCCGCGTTGAGCGACGAGAGGATCGCACTGGGGCTGGCGCTCGAGGCCCGGGCGGTCGAGATCGGCGAGATGGTCGACCGACAGTTCGCCGAGGACCTGAAGGGGAACGCGTTCGTGACCTCCCGCCTGGCCGCCGAGCTCATCGGCCGGTGGCTCGCCACCGATCGGGCCGCCTCCCCCGACGAGATCGCCACCTTGGCCTCGCAAGGGGAGCAGGCCATCGTGGAGGACGCCGTGCTGGCCAGCGTGGCCAAGGCCTACTTCGCCTGGCGGGACATCACCATCGCCGTGCTCACCGAGGAGGCCCGCCGTATCCGGGTCAGCGACGACCTGCTCACGATGGCCTGCAATGTCGTGCGCTACAGCGCCGACGGCAGCCTGGTGCGGATCGTCCGCGAATTCGACGACACCCGCCGGGCGCTCCAAAACCGGCTCCGCCAGGAGCAGGAAACGCTGGCCCACCAGGCGCTACACGACCAGTTGACCGGGCTGCCCAACCGGACCCTGCTCACCGACCGTCTGCGCCAGGTGGCCCATTCACTCGGCCGCAAGGACAAGACCGCGGTGCTCCTGTACCTGGACCTCGACAACTTCAAGGCCATCAACGACCGCTTCGGTCACCCAGCCGGGGACGGGCTGCTCATCGAGGTGGCCTCACGCCTCGACGGAGTCGTCCGCTCGTGCGACACCGTGGCCCGGCTGGGCGGCGACGAGTTCGTGATCCTGGCCGACGAGCTCGTCGATGCCGATGCCGCCTCCCGATCCCTCGCCGAACGGATCCACCGGGCCATGCTGGCGCCCGTCCTGGTAGGGGACCTGGAGCTGCACACCTCGGTGAGCATCGGCATCGCCCCGGTGGTCCCCGACGCCGACCCGGAGGTCTGCCTGGCCCACGCCGACGCCGCCATGTACCAGGCCAAGCGGGGCGGCCCGGCCCGGTATGAGTCCTACAACCCGGTGATCGGCGAGGACAAGCGCCGGTCCAGCCTGCTGGCCCACGAGCTACGGGTGGCCCACCAACGGGGCCAGCTGGCCATCCACTACCAGCCGCTCTTCAAGCTGAACGGCGGGATGGTGGGGATGGAGGCCCTGTTGCGCTGGCGGCACCCCGAGCTCGGCACCGTGACCCCCGATGAGTTCATCCCGCTGCTGGAGCGGAGCCGGGAGATCGTCCCGGTCGGACGCTGGGTGCTCAAAGAGGCGACCCAGCAGTGCCGGCGCTGGCAGGACGACGGGAGTCCCGACCTGGTCCTCTCGGTCAACGTCTCGGCCCGGCAGCTGCACGACCCCGACTTCGTCCGCGACGTCCAGACCGCCCTCGGCGAGTCGGGGCTGGCCGCTGACTCGCTGGTGCTGGAACTGACCGAGACCGCACTGGTCACGGACGTGGGACGGATCGGCTCGGTCATGCGCAAGGTACGGGATCTCGGGGTGCACCTGGCCCTCGACGACTTCGGCACCGGCTATTCGTCGCTCCTCTATCTGAAGGGCCTGCCCATCGACCGGCTCAAGGTCGATCGGAGCTTCGTGTCGGGACTGGGAACGTCCGGACAGGATCCCACCGTGATCTCGACGGTGGTCGATCTGGCTCACAAGCTGGGCCTCCAGGTGGTGGCCGAAGGGGTCGAGACCGAGGCCGAGCTACAGGCGGTGGAGGCCATGGGCTGCGACGAGGCCCAGGGGTTCCTCCTGGGCCGGCCCGGGCCCCCCGACACCTTCTCCTCTCGGCGCCGGATACCGGACTGAACCCGGGCGTCGCCGGGAGCGTCATGAGTGGTTGAGCCGGGCGAACATCCGCCTCTGGGCGCGATAGAAGGCCCGGAACCCGGCGAAGAGCTGGTCGTAGCGCTCACGGTGCTCGGGGTCCGGGCGATGGGTGGCCTCTAGCGGCACCAACGACCGGACCTCACCGGGCTGGACCCGCCGGAGGGCCATGCCGGCCAGCAGAGCGCTGCCGCGGAGGTTGGCATGCTGGGCATCGGCGACCTGCTCGATGGTCCGGTCGAGGACGTCGGCGTAGATGGAGCACCAGGGAGATGAGACGGCGCCGCCCCCGATGGCCCGTATCGGGCCGAGCGGGCGGCCGATGAACCGCTCGACGCCTTCGGACAGCCATCGGGTGTTGAGGGCGACCCCCTCCAACACGGCCCGGGCCAGGTCGGAGTGCGTCGTCTGCAGCGAGAGGTTGTGGATCCCACCCCGGGCCGACCGGTTGTCGACCGGTGACCGCTCTCCGGCCAGCCAGGGAGTGAATATCACCCCGCCGCTGCCGGGCCCGGACTCCAGGGCGACGGCGATGACGTCGTCGTAGGAGGGGAACTCACCTCCCTCGGCCAGGCGGTCCCGGAGCCAGGTGAGGGCGGCTCCGCCGGATTCCTGGTTGTTGGCCACCAGGTTGAGGCCGCCGACGACGCCCGGGACGGTGGCGATCTGGCGGATCGGGTCGGTCTTCTTCTTGGGGTAGGGACAGCTCACCCAGCTGGTGGTGGAGATGGCCAGGTGGGCCTGGTGGGCGCCCAGGGCGCCGGCGCCGGCCGCGGCCGAGTGGAGGTCGGGGGTGCCGGCGACGACGGTGACCCCGGGGCCGAGCCCGAGGTCGGCGGCGACGTCCGGCCGAACCGTGCCGATCGGGCTCCCGGTGGCCACCAGCGGGGGCAGCTTCTTCCATGGCACGCCGGAGGCCCTGATCAACACCGGGTCGTACTCGAGGCGATCGGGGCGCCGGTTGTCGGTCAGCCACGCGCCGGCCATCGATGCCGGCGATGCGGCCGCCACCCCGGTGAAGCGCATGGAGAGGTAGTCGACCGGCTCCAGGTACCAGCGGGCCGATCGCGCCACCGGGCCGAGGTCGTGCTCGAGGAAGAGCATGTGGCCGATGGGGTCGGCCCCCGAGGTCGAGGGAGCCCCTCCGCTGTGCCGGAGCCAGCGGAGCAGCGCCGGGGCGGAGTAGCCACCGAACGGGCCCCCGACCGCCCGACGGCTCAGGTGGCCCCCCCGGGTGTCGAGCCACAGGAGGCAGTCGCCCACCGGACGGCCGGCCCCGTCCACCGGCACGGTGCTGGCCCATTGGCCGGTGCACGAGACCGCCACGATCCGGTCGACCGGCACCGTGCCCGAGCCGATGGCCCGTCGGGCCGCGGCGCAGATCAGCTGCCACCACTGCTCGGGGTCCTGGGTGGCCCCACCGTCGGGGGTCCGGCTGGTGCCGACCGGCAGATGCTCCCGGCAGGCGATGACACCGGTGAGCGACACCAGGCCCACCTTGGGCCCCCCGGTGCCGAGGTCGACGGCCAGGACGTACTGGTCGTCGCGCCCGCGGCGCGCCGGCCCGCTCACATCGGGTGTGCGCGCCGGCCCACGGCGTCAGGCGCCGGAGGGAATGGCCTGCTGGGCGTCCATCATGTCGCCCATGACCATCTTGATGAACTCGTCCGCCTCGTCGGTCATGCCACCGACCACCCCGCCGTAGACAGCCCCCGACTTGGGCGCGTCGGCCGCGTGCTGTCGGGCGTAGACGACCGCTTCGCCCAGATCGGCGGCGAAGGCGTCGGTCACCCCCTCTTGGGTCTGGGGACGGGTCACGGCCATGTGTAGGGCATTCGGGTACTGCTGGCCGTTGAACCGCCATCCCCGGAGGCGCATGAAGTCGTTCACGTGGTAGATGTCGAACTCGTCCGAGGTGAAGCTGAACAGGAACGTCGGGTGGCCGATGATCCGGAGCTCCGGGTGGGACCGGACCGAGGCCAGCATGGCCGCCGAAGTCTCCATGATGGCCTTGGCGTACCCCAGGTAGCCCTCCCGGCCGAGCTGCACCATAGCCGCCCAGGTGGCTGCGATCAGCCCGCCCGAGCGCGAGCCTTCCATGCCCGGGGAGCAGTACTTGCCACCGCTCCAACCGGTCAGGAAGAAGTACTGGGAGTTGCGGAGCGCCTTGTCCCGGAAGGTGAGCACCGATGTTCCCTTGAAGGCATAACCGTACTTGTGGGTGTCCGCCGACATCGAGGTGACACCGGGAATCCGGTAGTCGAACACCGGGACGTCGTAGCCCAGCTCCTGAGCGAAGGGAAGGATGAACCCGCCCAGGCAGCCGTCGACGTGGAGCCCGACGCCATGGCGGAGGGCAACGTCGGACAGCGCGGCGATGGGGTCGATGGTGCCGTAGCCGTAGTTGCAGGCCGATCCCACGAGGGCCACCGTGTTGCCGTCGATGTGCTCTTCCACCCACTCGGTGTCGACCTGGGTGGTCACCGGGTCGACGGGGGCCACCTGCAGGTCGACGCCGAACAGGTGGCATGCCTTGTCGAACGCCGGATGGGCCGTCTCGGGCTTGATCACATTGGGCCGGCGGATGCCCCGCTCCTTGGCCCCGTGCTCGCGGTAGGCGAGCACGGCGTGGCAGATGCTCCCGGTGCCACCGGTGGCCACGAGCCCGGCCGGCTCGCCCTGGTCGACCGCCTCGGCGTGGAGGAGATCGAGGGTCATGGCGATGATCTCCGCCTCGAACTTGGTGGCGCTCGGGCAGATGTCCCGCTGGAGGACGTTGACATGGGCGAAGAGGCCGAATGCATCGTTCATGAACCCGTAGTGGTCGTGGTCGCCGCAGTACATGGTCCCCGAGCACTTACCCGACTCCCAACTGGCGTCCTCCTCGGTGGCCATGGTCCGCAGCGTCTCGAGGATCTGTTCCCGGGGGGTTCCGTGTCGGGGGAGCCGGCGGTGGACCTCGAATCGGTCCTCGTAGGGGAAGGTGCTCATGGGATGACTCCTTGACTGGCCGAGGCCTCGCTCCTCGCGGACCCGTGCTGGCTGCACGGTACACGGCAACACCTCGGTCCGGATGCGCTCGCCGGCCGGGGCCAGCCGCTCACCCGACGTGGCCCCGTCAGCCCCTCTGACGGAGGGGAGTCGCCTCCAGCGCACAGTGGGTGAGGACCTCGGATGGCCCGGCCTCCGACGGCTCGAGGTCCGGGGCCGGGTTCCTGATCCCCACCGCGGCCAGCACCCCGCCGGCGATGCACCACGATCCGGCGATGAGCACCGCCCGTTGGAACCCGTGGGCCAGGGCATGGGGGTGGAGGTAGCTCAATCCGGAGATCCCTCCCAGTGCGGGCAGCACCGCCACCGCGATGAGCCCCCCGATCCGGGCCACATCGTTGTTGACGGCCGAGGCCAGTCCCGCGTGCCTCTCCGATACCGTGCCGAGGGCGGTGGCGGTCAGCGGGGCCACGGTGGTGGCCAGGCCGAGGCCGATGACCAGCACGGCCGGCAGCACCCTGGTCACATAGGACGAGCCCTGCGGGGCGCGGGCGAGCAGGGCCAGGCCGATGCCCACCACCACCGGACCGACGCTCATCTGCAACCGGGGCCCGATCGACGCGGCGATCCGCCCCGAGCGGGCCGAGAGGGCCAGCATCATCACGGTGATGGGCAGTAGGGCGGCCCCCGACGCCAGCGGTGAATAGTGGTCGACCACCTGCAGCACCACCGGGAGGAGGAACAGTACGCCGCCCAGCCCCGCATAGACGACGAAGGTCACGGCATTGGTCACCGCGAACTGCTGGTTGCGGAAGAGGCCCAGGGGAAGCATGGGCGCGGGGGATCGGTGCTCGACCAGGCCGAACGACAGGACGCCGACCAGTCCGACGGCCAGGGCCACCAGCACCTGGCCCGACGCCCACCCGCCTGTCGGGCCTTCGATCAGAGCGTAGGCGATCGCCGCCAGCGACACGGTGGCCAGCGCCGCGCCCTCCAGGTCGAGGCGCCCGGTCACCGTGGTGTCGCGCGACTCGGGGACGTGCCGGGCCGACAACACCAGCACCACGGCCCCGAGGGGGACGTTGATGAGGAAGATCCAGCGCCACGATGCGGCGGTGATCAGGTACCCGCCGAGCAGGGGTCCGGCGGCGGTGGCCACCCCGCCCAGGCCGGACCAGGCCCCGATGGCCTCACCTCGATCGGCGGGGGAGAACGAAGCCTCCAAGATGGCCAGGCTCCCCGGGGTGAGCAGCGCCCCGCCGACCCCCTGGAGGACCCGGGTGGCGATGAGCTGACCCGATCCACTGGAGACTGCGCACGCGGCCGAGGCCAGCGCGAACCAGCCGACCCCGATCATGAAGATCCGCCGGCGGCCGTAGCGATCGCCCAGCGACCCACCCAGCAGCAGCAGGGACGACAGGGTCAGGGTGTAGCCGGTCACCACCCACTGCAGGGTCCCGAGGGAGGCATGGAAGTCCCGCCCGATGGTCGGGAGCGCCACGCCGATCACCGTGGCGTCGATGGCGGCCATGCCCGAGCCCAGCACGGTGGCGGCGATCACCCAGCGGCCTACGGTCGAACGGTACCGGAGCATCCCGGCGTCCCCGGACCCGTCCTGGGTCTCGGGACGTGGGGCCATGGTGACTACGGTGCCACATACCGGGCACCGATCACGCCCGGCTCAGGCGTCCCTCACCCACCCATCCGGTCAGGTCATCGGCGGGGAACCGGCCGATCTCGCCTGCCGGCCGGGGCCTCCCGTAGAGGAATCCCTGGGCCAGGTGGCACCCGAGCGAGCTCAGCTGGACGGCCTGGCCGGGACGCTCGACCCCTTCGGCGATCACCCCCAGGCCCAGTGAGTCCCCGAGGGCGATCACCGCCCGCACGATGGCCATGTCGTCGGGGTCGTCGTCCAGGTGTTCGATGAAGCTGGCGTCGATCTTGAGGACCTCGACCGGCAGCTGCTTCAGGTAGCTCAGGGACGAGTACCCGGTGCCGAAGTCGTCGATGGAGATGTGCACGCCCAGCCCCCGAAGGGCGCGCAAGGTGGCGACGGAGGCATCCGGATCCTGCAGGATGACCCCTTCGGTGACCTCGAGCCACAGGTGGTCGGCCGCGAATCCCGAGTCCTCGAGCGCACCGATCAACAGCTGGGTGAACACCGGATCGGAGAGTTGCTGGGCGGAGACATTGATCGACAGGTTCATCCGGGAGTCGTCCTGATCGGCCAGGGCCCGTTCGGCACGCCATCGGGCGCCCTGACGACAGGCCTCGCGCATGACCCATGTTCCGAGGGGGACGATCAGCCCGCATTCCTCTGCCAGCGTGATGAACTCGCTCGGGGGCAGTAGGCCCCGGGCCGGATGGTTCCATCTCACCAGGGCCTCGAGACCGACCATGGTGAGGGAGCGGAGGTCGACGAACGGCTGGTAGTGCATCTCGAACTCGTTGCGCTCGAGGGCCCGGTGCAGCTCGTTGGAGGTGCGTAGGCTGCGCATTGCCTCGAGGTCGTCGTCCTCACGGTAGACGGCGATCCGGGAGGGGCCGCCCTCCTTGGCCCGGTACATGGCCACATCGGCCTGCCGTAACAGCGCCGCCGCCCCCGTGGTCTCTGCGGAGGAGAGCGAGATGCCGATGCTCAGCGAGACGAATTGCTCATTGCCGGATTCGGCCACCGGCCGGTCCATGGCTATTTGCAGGCGGCCGGCGATCATCAGGGCTTCGTCCTCGCCCACGACCTCGCACAGCACGGTGAATTCGTCGCCGCCGAACCGGGCCACGAGATCCTGGCCGCGGAGAGCCTGCTGCAGCCGCTGGGCGACCCGCTGCAGCAGCCGGTCTCCGGCATCATGGCCGAGGCCGTCGTTGATCATCTTGAACCGGTCGAGGTCGAGGAACATCAGTGCCACCTGGTGGCCGCGCTCCTCGACCAGCGCCAATAACCGCTCGAGCCTGTCCATGAACATCGTCCGGTTGGGGAGTCCGGTCAGTTGGTCGTGGACGGCGGCATGGGCCAGCTGCTGGCGGAGGGCCCACCGCTCGGTGATGTCCTCGATCTGGGCGATGACATAGGGTGGCCCTCCGGGGGAGTCCCGCGCGCAGGAGGCATTGACCGAGACCCATACGCTGTGGCCGTCGGCATGGAGAAACCGCTTCTCCAGGTTGTAGGTGTTGATGTTCCCGCCCACGAGGGCGGCGAACCTCCTGTGGTTGTCATCCCAGTCCTCGGGATGGGTCAGGTCCTGGAGACGGCGGCCCTTCAGATCATCCGGCCGGTAGCCCAGTGTCCGGCCGAAGGACTTGTTGACCTTGAGCACCACCCCGTCGGCGGAGACCAGCCCGATACCGACAGGCGCCTCCTCGAATGAGCCTGCATACCGGGCCCTGGTCTCGGCCAGCGCCAACTCCGAACGGCCCAGGAGTTCGACCCCCCATGCCACCGCCTCGCCCACCAGGACACAGCACGGGACCACGAAGACGGCGGAGGCCATCCCCAGTTGGGCCTGGCGGGTCCCGGTCCCTACCAGCGGGACGAGGTAGGCCACCGCCAAGAGAGGCGCACAACGAAGGCAGGTCCCACGCCGATGTCCGAGGCCCAGCCACACGAAGACGATCAGGAAGGTGATCGCATAGAGGAACCCGTCGCCGTTGCCCAGCCGGAGATTGAATCCGATGGCCGCGAAGGCGAGCGGGACCAGCCACAGCGTCGCCGACCGCTTCCAGCGGTCCCAGGGGAGTACCCACATCACCAGCCCGGCGGCAATTGAGACCCCGCAGACCACCACGCTGCCCAGTCGTGAAGACCCGACCGGGGGTGCGGCGATCAGCTCGGCCAACAGGACCAGGACGCTGGTGAGGATCCACAACCCGGCGGCGATCTTGGCCACCAATTCATTGGACAGGGACCCCCTGGTCATCAGGGCACTTCCGCTGAGGATCCCCATCCCTTCCCATCGGCACATTCAGCGGTGCGATTGACCGGAGTCCCGTTGCCGGCCGGCTCCCAGCTCAGGGCCTCCGTCCGCCGGGCATCAGGTCGCCCGTTCCCCACTGGCCGAGCGAACCGAGCTGGACATGATCGCCCGTCGCCTCGACGAGGCGGCTGCCGCCCACATAGAGAGCCGTGTGGTACACGCTGGTCCAGTCGGTCTGGCTGTGCCCCCAGAACACCAGATCCCCGGTCTGGAGGTCGCTCATCGGCACCGCCGTCCCGGCCGTGTGGTACTGGTCGTTGGCCACCCGGGCGAAGCCGATCCCGTCGGCGTGGCTCCAAGAGGCCAGGACCAGCCCCGAGCAGTCGTAGCCGACCGGGCCGTTCCCTCCCCAGATGTACGGCTTGCCCAGCTGCTCGAAGGCGAACATCACCGCCTTGTCGCCGGGGGTCACCGGGCTCATCAACAGAGCCTCCGACGGGGGATCGATCGCCGTCGCGTCACCGAACGCGCCGGCCTCCCCGTTCTGCCGGAAGATCCAGTACCCCTGTCCCGAACGGGTGGGAACCAAGCGCTGCACGGGGTCACCCGGGGTGTCGGCCGACGACCCGTAGAAGCCGGCATCCCCGAAGGTGAACACCCCACCGTCGGCAGCCACCAACCAGTAGCCCCGTCCGTCCGGCGTCGGGGCCATGGCGACGATCGGCTGGTTGAGTGTGAGGTTGCCGGTCGAGCCGTGGAATGCGGCATCCCCGAAGGAGAAGACGCCGCCATCGGAGGCCACCATCCAGTAGCCGTTGCCGTCGGTCGTGGCCGCCATGCCCACGATCGGCTTGTTCAGTGTGAGGTTGCCGGTCGAGCCGTGGAAGACGGCATCGCCGAAGGAGAAGACGCCGCCGTCGGAGGCCACCAGCCAATAGCCGCGCTGGTCGCGGGAGGGGGCCAGCCCGACCACCGGGCGATTGAGGCGGATGTTGCCGGTGGATCCGTAGAAGCGGGCGTCTCCGTACGAGAAGATGCCGCCGTCGGAGGCCGCCATCCAGTAGCCCTGCCGGTCGCCGGACGGAACCACGCCCACGACGGGCTGGTTGAGGGGACCGGCGGGGGAGCCGTACGAGGGGACGCCGAAGGGAAGCAGGGAGCCGGAGCCGGTGGCCAGCCAGAAACTGGTCTGCAGTTGTCCCCCGGCCGCATGGCGGATCGGCGGCGTGGCCGCGCCGGCCGCCCGGCCCGGCCCGGCCCCTGTACCCACCACCACGAGGGCCAACAGGCCGACGAGGCCGGCCCCGACCAGGCTCTGCCACCGCTGCCCCATGCCCCTCACTCCTCTTTACCGTCGCGGTTTCTGCACGCCGGCCGGGTGCGGCTGGCACCGCGGATCCGGAAGGCGCGGCGACAGCCGCTACTTGCACATTAGGTGGTAATTCTCCCACGTAGAGTGACATTCCCACAAGATCAACACCCGGAGCCCGCCCGGGACTCCGGAGGATCTACCGTGGTGCCCGTGCAGTGCCGATGGGTAGTGCGCTAGTCAGAGCCGATGAGCAGAGAAGGGTGTCGGGGTGAGCCACCAGGGCGTCGAGGCCATCACTGCGTTCCTCGCCGAATCCGGCATGACCACCGGCTCGATCGTCGAACAGCGGACGGCGATGGCGGAGGTGGCGGCGACCCCGCCTCCCGACAGTGTGGTGGCGGAACCGGTCACGCTCGGCGGACGGAACGCCGAATGGCTGTCTCCGGAGGGGCCCGACGGCGACGCCGTGGTCCTCTACCTCCATGGCGGGGGCTACTGCATCGGCTCGCTCGACACCCACCGCTCGCTGGCCGGCCGGATCGCCGTGGCCGCCGGGTGTCCGGTGGTCACGCTCGACTACCGGCTCGGCCCGGAGCACCCGTTCCCGGCTGCGGTCACCGATGCCACGGCCGCCTACGCCGACCTGCTGGCTCTCGGGACCCGTCCCGAATGCATCGCCATCGCCGGTGACTCGGCCGGCGGGGGCCTGACCATGGCCGCGCTACTCGCTATCCGCGCCGCGGGCTCGCCGCTGCCCGGTGCGGCGGTGTGCCTGTCCCCGTGGGTGGACCTGACCCAGACGTCACCCTCCTACGAGCAGAACGCCGATGTCGATCCGATGGTGTCCCGGGCCGGCCTCGATCTGATGGCGGCGGCCTATCTGGGCGGGACCGATCCCTGTTCGGAGTTGGCCTCGCCCCTGTTCGCCCACGACCTGGGTGGCCTGCCCCCCGTGCTCATCGAGGTCGGGGAACGCGAGGTGTTGCTGGACGACGCCACCCGGCTGGCCGACCGCCTCCGGGCGGCCGCCGGCAGCGTCACGTTGACCGTGTGGCCGGAGCTGATCCATGTCTTCCAGGCGTTCCCCGGCCCGCTGGTCCCGGAGTCCGATCGGAGCATCGCGGCCGTGGGCTCGTTCATCTCTACCTGTCTACGTCCATCCGACACCTCCGTCGGCCGACCGGGCAACTGAAGAGGTTCGCGCATGCAGGAATTCGGAGGGAAGACTGCGGTGGTCACCGGGGCGGGCAGCGGGATCGGGCGAGCCCTGGCCCAGGCCTTTGCCGGCGAGGGCATGCGGGTGGCGCTGGCCGATGTCGACGGCCCGTCGCTGTCAGAGACGGCCGCGCTGGTGCGGGCCGAATTTCCTTCGGTCGATGTGATGGCCGACGAGTGCGACGTGAGTCAGGCCGCGCAGGTCAACACCCTGGCCGACGCCGTGTTCGACCGGTGGGGCCAGGTCGACGTCTTGTGCAACAACGCCGGCGTGTTCGTCGGGGGGATCATCTGGGACCGCCCGGACGAGGACTTCGAGTTCGTGCTGGGAGCGAACCTCTGGGGCATCCTGCACGGCATCCGGGCCTTCGTGCCCCGGATGATCGCCCAGGGCACCGAAGGGCACGTGGTCAACACCTCATCGGTGGCCGGCCTGCTGGGAGCCCCGTTCGAAGCGCCCTACTCGATCTCGAAATTCGCCGCCTTCGCCGCCACCGAATCCCTGGCTCACGACCTCCTGGCGGTCGGGTCGAGGATCAGGGCCTCGGTGCTGTGCCCCGGGATCATCACCACCAACATCGTCGACTCCGACCGGCACCGTCCCGATCACCTGGTGACCCCGGTGACCGACGACCAGAGGTTCGTGACCGACTACCTGGCCACCGCGGTGGCGGACGGCATGGATCCGAGCGAGGTGGCCCGGGTGGTCCTGGCGGCCATCCGCGACGAGCAGTTCCTGATCCTGACCCACGACTCCTATCCGAAGGAGCTGCTGGCCCGGGGCGAGGCGCTCTCAGAGCGCCGACTTCCCGACCTGGCCGAGTTCGCGTGACGCCGTGAGGGACTACGTGCTCTCCGTCGACCGGCTGATCCGGGCTTCGCCTCCGGCCATCTTCGATGTCCTGTCCGACGCGGCCCGGCACCCGCTCATCGACGGGTCGGGCATGCTCCTGGGCGCGGTGGAGAGCGGTCCTCAACGTCTCGCCCTCGGGTCGACCTTCGGCATGGGAATGAAGCTGCTCGTCTCGTACTCGACGGTGAACCGGGTGGTCGAATTCGAGGCGGACCGGTGCATCGCCTGGCAGACCGGGCCGACCGGACGTCTCGGTCGGGTGCTGGCCGGCAGGATCTGGAGCTATCACCTGGAGCCCGGGGACGGGGGGACGTTGGTGCGCGAGAGCTGGGACATCAGACCCGACCATCAGCGGGTGCTCCTGAAGCTCGGCAACATCTACTGGAACAAGACCCGGCGGGACATGGAGCGGACCCTGAAAAGGCTCGACGCGCTGGTCGCCGACCCCGACCCCGCCGACCCCGCCGACCCCGCCGACACGGCGGACACGGACGGGGCGCGGTAGCTCGAGCGGGCCTCGGCTCCGGAAGGCATTCAGGCGGTGGTGGCGATCCCGCCGTCCACCGGGATGACCGCCCCGGTGAGGTAGGCACCGGCCCGGGAGGCGAGGAAGATGGTCACTCCGGCCATGTCATCGGGTCGGCCGATCCGCTTCATGGGGGCCGACTCGGCGATCCGGTCGCCGAAAGCCTCGAGGGTCGCCGCCATCATCTTGGACTCGAAGGGCCCGGGTGCGACCGCGTTGACCGTGATGGTGGGGGCCAGTCGTTTGGCCAGATGCCGTGTGAGCTGGTGGACAGCGGCCTTGGAGGCCGAGTAGGAGTAGGACTCGAGCACCGGCACATGGATCCCGTCGATCGAGCCGATGTTGATGATCCGCGAGGGTTCGCCCGGAGCGGCCGCTGCCTCCAGCAGGGGCAGGAAGAACTTGGATGTGTGGAAGATCCCCTGCACGTTCAGGTTGAGCACCCGGTCCCACGAGGCGGTGTCGTGCTCCACGAGGGGTGCGCCCCACGTCGCCCCGGCGTTGTTGACCAACACGTCCACCTGCGGGTGGTCACCCGCCACGGCGTCGGCCAACCCGGCCGCTCCGGCCTCGGTGGAGAGGTCGGCGGCGACGCCGTAGCACGCTCCGTGCCGGGAGAGCTCGGCCACCGCCTCCTCGACGGCGTCGGCCTTGCGGGCGGCCAGGATGACGGTGGCCCCGGCCGCCACGAATCCCCCGGCGATCATGCGCCCGATGCCGCGGGTGCCGCCGGTCACCACCACCGTCTTCCCCTCAACGGAGAAGAGCTCGGCGGGGGGAGTGGGGGTCGATGGTTCGCTCATGGCGCCGACGGTATCCCAACCCCGCTGGTCGGTTGTTATCGTGCCGGGTGAGAGGGGGACCGTGTATCTGGCACTGACCGAGGAACAAGAGGCGCTCAAAGCCGAATTGCGCGCCTATTTCGGTGCCCTCGTCGAAGAGGTGGGGGACGGGGACCCCGGTGCGTCAAGCTACACCCGGTGCATCCGCCGGATGGGCGAGGACGGCTGGCTGGGCCTCGGATGGCCCGTCGAGTACGGCGGCCAGGCGAAGGGCCCTGTCGAACAGATGATCTTCGTCGAGGAGTCGCACTGGGCCGGCGTCCCGCTCCCGCTGCTGACCCTCAACAGCGTGGGCCCCACCCTCATGGCCCTGGGCACCGACGAGCAGAAGCGGCGCATCCTTCCCGGAATCCTCCGGGGCGAGGTCCACTTCTCCATCGGCTACACCGAGCCCGCCGCCGGCACCGACCTGGCCTCCCTGCAGACCCGGGCGGTGCGGGACGGTGACGAGTACGTGATCAACGGTGTGAAGCTCTACACGAGCGCCATCCAGTACGCCGACTACGTCTGGCTGGCGGCCAGGACCGATCCGGATGCGCCCAAGCACAAGGGACTCTCGGTGTTCATCGTTCCGACCGACGCCCCCGGCTTTCACTGGTCACCGCTCCCCACGGTTGCCGGCGAGTTCACCAGCACCTCCTTCTACGACGACGTGCGGGTGCCGGCGGCCAACCTGGTGGGCGAGGAGAACCAGGGATGGAGGCTCATCACCAACCAGCTCAATCATGAGCGCGTCGCCATCTGCCCGGTTTCGGGGATTCTGCGCCGCCTGACCGAGACCCGGCGCTGGGCCCAGCGGGAGAAGCTGGCCGATGGCCGCCGGGTCATCGACCAGCAGTGGGTGCAACTCCACCTGGCCCGGATCCACGCCCGGGCCGAATATCTCAAGCTCCTCAACTGGAAGGTGGCCTGGGCGGCCGACAAGGGGCTCAACCCGGCTGATGCGTCGGCCACCAAGGTGTTCGGGACCGAGTTCGCACTCGAGGCCGATCGCCTGCTCCTCGAAGTCGTGGGCCAGGCCGGGTACCTGCCCGAGGGTTCACCCGGTGCGGTGCTCCGGGGGAAGCTCGAGCAGAGCTCCCGAAGCCAGACCATCTTCACCTTCGGCGGGGGCACCAACGAGGTCCAGAAGGACATCATCGCCATGGTGGGGCTGGGGATGCCCCGCGCCCCCCGCTGAGGGCGGACGGATGCCCGGGTGGCGGACCCGGCACCGAGCCCCCGGTGTGACGGCTCCCACGGCGGCCGTAGTCTGAACCCGACGGAGTGGGCCACTCGGACCGGATCGGTGTGTGCCCCGAAGCAAAGGAGCCCCAGGTGGACGACCACGAGATCATCATCCAGATCGGCAACCTGGCCAGCGAGGAGCAACGCCTCGAGGAGCGACACGTCGGCCAGGGCCTGTCGTCCGAAGAGGAGCAGCGGCTGAAGGCCATCGAGGTCACGCTGGACCGCATGTGGGACCTGCTCCGCCAACGGCGGGCCCTCCGGGGTGCGGGCCGAAGCCCCGAGGAGGCGGCCACCCGTCCGGAGGGGACGGTCGAGGGGTACCTGCAGTAGGTCGGCATCTGTCGGTCGCAGTCTGTCGGTCGCGGTCTGTCGGTCGCAGCCGTCGGGCAGGCGGTCGGAACGCGGCCTACGCTCATCCATCGGTCGGAGTGCCGACCGGTAACACCCGGCTCGCCGGCCAGACGAGGAGAAGCCAGATGAGTACGGCAACGGTCAACGGCCAGCAGATCGCCTACGACGACACGGGGGGCGACGGTCCGGTGGTCGTGCTGGCTCACGGCTTCCTCATGGACCGCTCCATGTTCAAACCTCAGGTGGAGGCGCTGCGGCGGGTGTATCGGGTGGTGACCTGGGACGAACGGGGGTTCGGAGACACCGTCTACGACGGGAAGCCGTTCACCTACTGGGACCTGGCGACCGACTGCGTGGCCCTCCTCGACCACCTCGGCATCGACCGGGCCGTGATCGGCGGTATGTCCCAGGGTGGATTCATCTCCCTGCGGGTGGCACTGGCCGATCCCGACCGGGTACGGGCACTGGTCCTGTTGGACACCCAGGCGGGCACCGAGGACCCGGAGGTCGTGCCCTTGTACCAGGGGATGCTCGACGAATGGGTGGCCAACGGCCCCTCTGACGACACCGTCTCGGCCGCGGCCGCGCTCATCATCGGCGAGCCCGGACTGAACGAGGACTGGATCGCCCGTTGGAAGGCCCGCCCCCACGAAGCCCTGGCCCACCCGGGTGAGACGCTGATCGCCAGGGATGACATCACCGCCCGCCTCGGAGAGATCGTGGTTCCGGCTCTGGTGATCCACGGCACGTCGGATGTCTCCATCACCATGGACAAGGCCGAGGCCCTGGCCGCCGGGCTCCCGGGATCCACCGGGGTCGTGACCATCGAAGGAGGGACCCATTCGGCCAATCTCACCCATCCGAAGCAGGTCAACGAGGCCATTCGGGCCTTCCTCGGCCAACTGCCCGCGTAGGAGGCCAAACGGCCGGGGTAGGAGGCCGACTGCCCGGGCCTGAGGCCACCGTCCCGGGATCCGGATCGGCGGACGCACCCCCGGAGGGGTGTCCTGCTACCGGGCGGCGATGCCCGAGGCCACCGGGAGGGCCAGTTGGACCTGGGTGAAGTCGACGCTGCCGCCCAACCGGGGTTGTGCGTAGGACACGGTCGATGCCACCAGCTGCAGCTCGACGTGGTCCTGGGGCTTCCCGGTGAAAGCCACCATCTCCAGTGGAACGGTGGTGGTATGCGGTTGACCGTCCAGGGTCACGTCGATCGGGGTGATCTGGTTGCCGAGCACGATGCCGGTGGACTCGTCGACCAACTGGGCGAAGACCCGGGTCGGTCGGGGGCCGGGGGGAGTGGTGCCCCGGTAGACCAGGCGCAGTTGCGGGGCACCCACGACGACCACCGACCGGTCCCCGAAGGTGACGGGGACATTCACGGCATTGGCGGCCCGGGCCGGGACGATCCCCCCGGCCACAACGGCGATGATCTGCCCGCTTCCCGAGGTGTCCGCCGGACCCGACCCGCCGCCCGCGGCAAGCGCCAGAGTCCCCTGGCCGGTGGCGGTGACCGGCTGGCCGGCCGACAGCGGCCAACCTCCGGCGGCGTAGTCGGCGCCCTTCTGGTCGACGAACCGGAAGCCCGGGCCGGTGGAGACGGACGCATCGCGCTTCACATACCGATCGAGCCAGGCGATGGTTGCGGTGGCCGGCAACTGCTCGTCGCCGGGGGGCGTCAGGCAGACGCCGTGGCCGCCGCAGAACCAGACCATCGATGTCGGGACGCCGCGGTGTCTCAGGATCTGGTAATTCTCGACGCCCTCTTGCAGGGTGAACAGGGTGTCCACGGTGCCCTGGACGATGAGGGTCGGGACATTGATGCGGGCTACCAGGTCACCCGGCCCGCGTCCGGCGAACCAGGCGCGCTGGGCGTCGGTGATCAGTCCGGTCGAGTCACCCGTCTGATGGGCCCGGGCCACCTCCGGGTCGACGTGGTCGGCGGTGGTCAGGTTGGTGAGGATGTCCGACCAGCCCGTCTTGACCGTGTCCGCCTTGTCCAGACTGGTCACCAGGGAGTGCCAGGCGATGGTCGGCACGATGGCGTCCACCCGGCAGTCGATGGCCGCGGTGACGAGCTGGATGCCTCCACCGTAGGACCCGCCCACCATGCCCATGCGGGGGTCGGCGGCCGCGTCGAGCTGGACGCCGGGGAGGGTGGCCACCCAGCTGATCAGGGTGCTCACGTCGCGGCCCTCGAAGGCGGGGCTGTCGACCTCGGCCTTGCCCCCGGACCGGCCGAAACCCCGTGGGTCCCAGGTGAGCACGTTGTACCCGGCCGCCCGCAGATCTTTGATCGGGATTGCCCCGAGGATGCCCGAGCCTTGCACGTCGGTGTCGCCGGCCAGGCTCCACCCGGGGCCCATCAGAACGGTGGGCGCCGTCTTCCCGGCGGGCAGGCTCACCGGGAACCAGTGTGCCCGGATCACCGTGCCGTCGAACGAGGTGACATTCCAGTCGCTGGGCGTCCCGGGGACAGGCGTGGCCTCCACCGGCTGCGCAGCGTTCGGCGGACGGCAGCCGGCCCGGGCGGTGGCCGGGGCTGCTCCCTGCTGGCCGGAGGCCGGCGCCGAGCTCGAAGCCGAGCAGGCGGCGAGGGCTGCGCCCAGCAGCGCCGTCAGCACCGCCACGCCTATCCGGGGCCTTCGGCCCTGTCCGAGATTCCCACGGTGTGTGTCGTTCACCGGTTCCCCCTGGGTCCTCTGTTCACTGCTGGAGTGTCCCAGCCCGGCTCGACAACGGCAACCCATCGCCCTATGACAACCCGATGACGTCGCCGTTGTGGTCGATGTCGATGTTCTCGGCGGCCGGATGCGAGCTCAGACCAGGCATGGTCCGCATGTCTCCGCAGATGGCGTAGACGAAGCCCGCCCCCGCCGAGAGTCGGACCTCGCGGACCGGAAGGCGCCATCCGGTCGGCGCACCCTTCAGCGCCGGGTCGGAGGACAAGGAGAGGTGCGTCTTGGCGATGCAGACCGGAAGGTTCCCGAACCCGCTCGCTTCGAAGAGATCGAGCCGCTGGGCGGCGACGGGCGCATAGTCAGCGCCGTCGGCCCCGTACACCCGGGTGGCGACGGTCTCGATCTTTTGGCGGAGGGACGCCTCGGCGGGGTAGAGGAAGCGGAACTGGTTCGGCTCCTCGACGGCCGCTGCCACCTGCTCTGCCAGCTCGACCGCCCCCGCCCCGCCGTCCCTGAAGTTGGTGGTCACCGCGCAGCGGACGCCCATCGATCGGGCGATCTCGTGGATGGCGTCGTACTCGGAGGCGAAGTCCTCGGGGAAGGCGTTGATGGCGACGACCGGCGTGACCCCATGGAGGCGAACGTTGTCGATCTGCTTGCGAAGGTTGGACCCCCCGGTGACCACCTCGTCCGGGCTCTCCTCCAGCAGGCCCGGGGGCAAGGGCCTTCCGGCGATGATCCGGTGAGCCCCGGAATGGGCCTTCATGGCCCGCACGGTGGTGACGATCACCGCGGCATCGGGCACCAGGCCCGACACCCGGCACTTGATGTTGAAGAACCGCTCGGCACCCATGTCGGCGCCGAAGCCCGCCTCGGTGATGAGGAAGTCCCCTGAATGGATGCCGATGAGGTCGGCGATGACCGAGGAGTTTCCGTGTGCGATGTTGCCGAACGGACCGGCATGGACAAGAACCGGGGTGTTCTCGATGGTCTGCAGGAGATTCGGCTTGACGGCATCGCGCATGATCACCGCCATGGCGCCGGCGGCGCGGATCTGCTCGGCGGTCACCGGCCTCTTGTCGGTGGTGAATCCGACGACGATGCGCCCGAGCCGCTGGCGCATGTCCTGGAGCGATGTCGACAGGGCGAGGACGGCCATCACCTCCGAGGCGGCAGTGATGTCGAATCCGGACTGGCGCGGTACCCCGTCCTCGCCCGTACCCAGGCCGGCCACGATGTTCCGCAGCGCCCGGTCATTGACGTCGAGGGCCCGCCGCCAGGTGATCGAATGCGGATCGATGTCGAGGGAATTCCCCTGATAGAGGTGGTTGTCCACCATGGCCGACAGCGTGTTGTGGGCGGCGGTCACCGCGTGCAGGTCTCCGGTCAGATGAAGGTTGAGCGCCTCGAACGGCGCCGCCTGGCTGTACCCGCCGCCCGCGGCCCCGCCCTTGATCCCGAAGGTGGGCCCCATGGAAGCCTGCCGGATGGCCGCCGTCGCCCGCTTGCCGATGTGTGCCATCCCCTGGGCCAGTCCCAAAGTGGTGGTCGTCTTGCCCTCTCCCAACGGGGTCGGGGTCACGGCGGTCACCACCACGTACCGGGCGGTCGGTCGGTGGGCGAGCGCGGCGATCGCATCGAGCTTGACCTTGGCGACATACTGGCCGTAGAGCTCGAGGTGGTCGACGGCGATGTCGATCTCCCCAGCGATGTCGGCGATCGGCTTGAGTGAGGCCCTGCGGGCGATCTCGAGGGCGGTCTGAGGGCGAGCCTCGGCGACACTCATCGGGCGTCCGTCCCCCCGAACCGCGCTCTGGTGTGCATGCTGCTCCTTGCTCTTCGAGCGCTCTACTGGTCCTTGCATCCGGGGTATCCCGCGCCGGCGGCATCGTAGTGGCACCGTTCGATCGGCGCTCATGGGAGCCGGTCCAGGGCATCGCCCGTCGGAAGGCCACCACGCGGCCACCGCGGCTGATGGCGGAGTGACGCTTGACGCTCCCCGTGCCCCATAGTATGACATCCACGTCAGGCTCATTGGGGGGACTGGTGTGCGATGGTGCGTTCGAGGTTGAGTCGCGGCGGAGCGAGACGCCGGTGGACGGTCCTCGTGCTCACCACCGTCGTGCTGGCGGCCGGGTGCGCGTCGACCGCTGCGTCGGTGACCGCCGGGCGGACCGGCGGCATCACCGGCAAGCCCGGCTACCTCGTCTACTGGGACCAGAACGAGGAGGTCGACTTCGCGTCGATGCCCTCGGGACACCAGGGACAACTGATGCCCGCGTGGGACCTCAACGGCCAGATGTGCGTACTTCCCGATGGGAGCGGCCGCTTCGTCGGAGGGCTCGACCCCACGCTGCCCAATCAGCGGAACCCGGGAGGCCTCAAGCCCTACAAGGAGCCGGCCATCGGCGAGGAGCTCAATCAGCCCGACGGCTCCTACAGCGGTCGGGTGCTCTACGTCCCCGGACCCTACAAACTGCCGGGTCAGAAAATCGGCGATGACTCACCGCCCGACGCCACGGGGGCGTTCAACGGCAACAGCACGTACACCGGATGCGCCTTCACCCACGGCGGCAACCTGCTGGCGACGGACATCGGAACCGCGCAGGGGGCTTTTCCCGTCCCCGACAACGGTCGCCTGGTGGAGTGGTTCGCGCCTTCCTATACGAGCTCTTGCATCGTCGCCGGCCCCACCGCCGGCGGGACGGGACCGCATCACGTTGACGGCACCGGAGGGCTGAGCCAACCGGGCACGCTGGCGCTGACCGACAGCGGCGACCCGCTGGTCCCCGAGGCCGGGATCGACGAGGTCGTGCGCATCGACCACTCCTCGCTGCCCACGACTTCCGCCGACTGTCCTGGCGGGCTCTATCCGCCCGGCAAGCTGCGAACCTCGGTGTTCCTCCACGGATCTTCAGCCATGCTGCCGTTCCCCGCCGGTGTCGCCCTGGACAAGACCTGTGACTGCTTCGCCGTCAGCAGCTTCTTCGGCAACCCCTCGATCGCCTGGTTCACCCAGGGCGGCCAGCCCGAGCCCGGGCGTAGGCCCGTCCCGGGCGAGACAATCGCCCAGCTCGGCCAGGACCCCAACGGATACAACCCCTTCGGCCTGGCGTTCGCCCCCGACGGGACCCTGTACTTCGTGGACATCCACATCACCTGTAAGAACAACAACCTGGGCGACGGCTGCGGGCCGGCGGACTACGGGGGGAGGGTCATGCGGGTGACCTTCAACCACCACCAGCCCGGTCCGCCGTCGGTCGTCAACGGCGGTTTCGACTTCCCCACCAGCGTCACCGTGTGCGTTCCGGCCATCCAGGTGTGCCCCTACCCGACAGGGAAGATCGTGCCCCCGGCCTCGGGACCGTCAGAGAACGATGTGCCCGCCGTTGGTCCCCCGACCAATGCTCCGGCGGGGCCGGGCTTCGGCTAGAGGCACGACGGCCACCATGCAACTGGCACCGGGGCCAGGGAGGTCGGAGCACCGCCGGCCTGCCGGCCGGTGGATCGTGATCGTGGTCTCGGCCCTGCTACTGGCAGGGTGCGGGGCAAGCGTCGCGTCCTCGTCGCAGTTGCCGTCACACCCGCCCGGCCCCCATGACTGGCCGACCTACGGACACGACGCGCAGCACACCTTCCACGGGGTCACCTCGCTCACCCCGACCACGGCCGGCAAATTGAGACAGGCGTGGTTCTTCCCGACCGGTGACGCGGTGACGGCTACGCCCACGGTGGTCAACGGAACTGTCTACGCGGGATCGTGGGACGGCAATTTCTACGCGGTGGAACTGGCCACCGGTGCCCTCCTATGGAAGTACCGCCTGCAACCCCAGCACGCGGTCACCCCATATCCGGGCGAGAACCCCCGCGACGGCACCTCCGACGGGGGGCTGGTGACTTCGTCGGCCTGGTATGAAGCCGGCGACGGCAGCCGACCCGACCTGGTGATCTTCGGTGGGGGGTACACGCTCTACGCGCTCGATGCCCGGACGGGCGGGCTCTACTGGTCCCATGACTACACGGGTCGCCCCGAAGCACCGCCGGACCCGAGCCAGGACGGGGCCCGCATCTTCTCCTCGCCCGTGGTAGTCGCAGGCTTGGTGCTCTTCGGGGTCGATGTCGACGGGAGCAACGGCTATCGGGGCTACATCGCCGGCGCCGACCTGGCCACCGGCCGACCCGTGTGGGAGCACCAGACGGACGCCGATACAGCCGGCCGGATCCAGAATGACGGCTGCGGGAACATCTGGTCTTCGGGGACCGTGCTGCCGAGATCGGGCCTGGTGGTGTTCGACGTGGCCGACTGCAATTTCGCCAACCCACCCCCGCTCAGCGAATCGGTGGTCGCACTCCATGTCGCTGACGGTCGGGTGGCGTGGGTGTTCCGCCCGGCGCGGAGCGACACCTCGTGCGATCTCGACTTCGGCGCAACGCCGAACGCCGGCATCGCCGCCGGCGGCGGCACCTCCTTCCTGGGCGTGGGGGGGAAGGACGGCACCTACTATTCCCTCGATCCGAACACGGGCCGGGAGAAGTGGGCCACCAACGTGGTCTTCGGAGGATTCTCCGGTGGCTTCATCGGTACGACGGCGTTCGACGGCCGACGGGTCTACGGCTCTACCGCCATCGGCGACTTCGGAAGGTTCGAACACGGCACCAAGGTGTTCTGCGACCCCGCCAACCCACGCGACCTCGCCACGCAGGAGCCCTCCGTACACTCCTTCGACGCCAGGACCGGTGCCATCGCATGGCAGGGAGCAGATGGGGCGTCGTTCGCACCCACCACGGTCGCCGGTGGGATGACGTTCAACGGTCCGGCGCTCGGCACTGCGGTGCTCGACGTCCGCCTCGCCTCCACCGGTCGTTTGATCGACCAGGCGGCGCTTCCCCAGGCGAACTGGTCAGGGGTCGCCACGGTTGGGAACGCCGTGGTCCTCGGCGTGGGGTCGACCTACAACGCCGCGCATGCCGGGATCGTGGCCCTGACCCCCGGAGGGACCCGGCCCGTGGTTCCGGGCTAGGCGGGCGACGGACGGAGGGGAAGACCGGCAACGGGTCGGACGAGCGCCGACTGAGCGGCCGTCGGCCGAGCATCATGGAGGCCCTCAATGGGCCCGATGGCGCATCGCCTTCTGATAGGAGACGGGGGCGATACTGCGCCCAATGGGCGCTAGCAGGGGGAGCGTGGCCGCATTGATCTCCATGCGGGGTCCACCCATCCGGCTCAGCACCAATGACGACACCTCGAAATCGCTCCGCCGGACCATCTTCGGGGGAAGTGATCCGCCATCGTCGGTGCCGGACAGTCCCATGGCGGTCGGCACCCAGGCCGGATAGAGCACGTGGACGTGGACACCTCGCTCCGCCACCTCATGGGCCACGGCTTCGGTGAAGGCGGCCACGGCGGCCTTGGAGGCGGCGTAGGCCCCGTGTCCCGGCTCGGGGGCCCGTGCCGAGTCGGACGAGACGTTCACCACGATCCCCGATCCTCGGGCGGCCATCCCCGGGACGACCGCCAGGGTGCCGGCGACCACGCCGAACACGTTGACGTCGAAGATCTGACGATAGGCCGGCGATAGGCCCTCGTCGACCGGGGTGAGCTGCTCGATCCCGGCGTTGTTGATCAGCACGTCGACGCGTCCGTGCCGGTCTTCGATCTCAGCGAGGGCATGCTGATATGACTCGGTGTCGCCGACGTCGCAGACGGTCGTCGAGCTGCCCGCGGTGGATGCTCGGAGCAGCTGCTCGACTTCGGCCAGCAACTCCTCGCGCCGGGCCAGGCCGACGACGGTGGCTCCTCGATCGGCGAGGTCCAGAGCCAGTCGGCGGCCGATCCCCGATGACGCTCCGGTGACGACGGCGATCCTGCCGTCGTAGCGCTTGGTTGCCGATCGGCTCTCGCGTCTCACAGGGAGAGGATAGGCCCGGCCGGGGATGGGCGCACCGGCGAGCTGGGTGTTGGGCTCCTGGCTTACCGGCCCCTCGGACGACGCCACCACGACGACGCCACCGGTCGGGGCGGAGGTCACCCTTCTACCTTGGTGGAGGCGCTGGCCGGGCCGATGAGGCGGTGGGAGGCTCTGACCGTGGCCGTCGTCAACGCAAAGGCACTGGCGGTCCTGGTCCTGCTCGGGACCGGGCTGACCGCCTGCGGCACGTCGAGTGCGCCGGCCGCTCAGGACACGGTCCGCTGCCCGTCCCATGACCCGTTGAGTTGCTACAACATCTCCTCGAACCGGCCGGTTCACGGTGTCCAGTCGGTCTCCTACCAGGGCCAGACGGTGCCGGTCGTCGGACAGCTCCCATTCCAGTGCGGCATCACCTATCAGCAGTGCGCCCTGTTGGCCACCATTCCGATCGGCCTCGGTAACACCTACCGGGTTTGGAACACCGCCACCAACGGCGGCGGCTACTACTTGCAGGCCACCTACCAACCCGGCACTTCGCCGAGTTCGGGCGGCTCCGGCCCGGCGACGGCCAACCCGGCGAATCTGAGGGTGCAGGTGACCTCGGTCACGGCCACCCTGTTGCCTTTCAACCCGCAGCTCTCCAACCGGGGGATACCGGCCGAACACATCGACTTCACCGTGGGCGGCCTCCCCCCAACGTCGGCACCCTCGTCATTCCGCTGCGATATCGAGGTCTTCCACTCGGGCCGGCAGGTGGGAATGACGTCGTTCGGCACCGGAGCACCTCCGGACTACATCACCTCGAGCCAATCGGTGGGGGTGGCGGTCACCGGGGGAAGTTTCGCCGGCAGGCCCTCAGACGCCCACATCTCCTGTCGCGTGCTCTGACGCGATCGGCGCCGATCCTGACCGGGGACGAGGATCAGACGGCGAGGAGCTGTCCGAAGGCGTCGATGACCGCCAGGGCGCGTTCATCCCCCCGAACCGGCCCCGCCACGCGGCCGCTGGTACGGTCGACGACGTCTTCGACCCGGCCCTCGAGGACAGATGCAGCCTTCGGTGCCTGACCGCTGGTGACCTCCACCATGTCGTCGACGATGGTGATCCCGATCCGCAGCTCGGGATGGCTCAGATGCAGATCGAGCGGCGTATGGGAGCCGGTGGCGACGACGGCCAGCCCGATGAGATAGCGCGCCACCACCTCCGCCTCGAGCGGGTCGATCGCCGGATGCTCGCCTCGCGGCACCATCAGGTCGTACTCGTGGACCCAGGAGTCGAACAGGAAGTGGCTCACAACCAGGTGGGCGGGGAGCTGTCCCGGAGGTGCCTCAGCGAATGCTCCCCAGTCGGTGCCGCGCATCTTGGCCAGCTCTGCGTCCACCGCCGCGTCGGCCGAAGCCAGGGTCTCCTGAGCCGCGACCGGTGTCATGTCTCCCAGCATCGAGGCCGCGGCCTCGACCGTCGTACGGGTGTCCATGCCCTGAAGGAGCCTCGTCACCTCACCGGAAGCCGCCTGATGAAGCGTGTAGCCCAGGAATTGGGATGCCGACGCCAGATGACGAACCAGCCCGGTGGTATCCCATGACTCGCACCGGGTCGGCCCACTCCAGTCCGAATCGGCCAGGCCGCTGAGCCATCCCCGGACCCGCGCCCTCTGGGAGCCCCAGGCCATCGCCGGCCCTTCGACATCACCGTCGATCCGCAGTGGGACGCCTGCACCTCCGTAGAACTGCCGAATCGTCGCCAATGCGGGTCCTCCTTCCCTTGTCCCCGGGGGAATCTACCGGTCGGGAGGCGACGACGTTTATCGAGCACCGAGCCATGCCCATGTGGAAGGTAACCCGGGAGCCGCGGCACCGGGCGCCCGATCGAGGCCTCATGAGATGATCCAGTCCGTGGGTTCCACGTCCTACGAGCGGATGGCTGCACGCCATGAGGAGGAGCGCGGCGGCGAGGTTCGGGCCAGGGTGATGGCGGAGGCACTCCGTCCCTGGTTGGGACCCGGCGGCGCACCAGAAGCTGGTGGCCGGCACACATATCGAGATCGACGTGGAACGGTCGCCGGTCGACCTCACTCAGCAGATCGTGGACCGGCTCTGTTCTCCGTTGTGGGATCTCGATGATCACGGTGGAACACCGTCGTCGTTCCGATCATGGCGTCGCTTGGCGACCTCGAGGAACCGTCCTGCAAGCTGCGGGTCACGTTGCGGAGCCCCCTCTTCGTCTTCGAGGCATCAGCGATGCCATGATGCCTCAGTGATCGTTCGGAGGCGGACCAAGGAGGATCTCGGCCGGTGCACGCAACTGGCCCAGGAGGTACAGAGCGTCGACGGCTATCCTCCCTATCTGCAAAAGGGAGAACTGGCTCCGTTCATCCGATCATCGGATGCGATGGCCGTCTGGGTGGCAGAGAACGACGGGGACCTGATCGGCCACGTCGCCCTCCATGCTCGGAGCTCCGACGCGGTCATGGATCTTGCTTCTGCGGTCGCCGATCGGCCACCTGACCGGTTCGGGGTCGTCGCCCGCCTTTTCGTGTCCCCGGAAGCCCGCGGGAGGGGAGTCGGGCGCATCCTGTTGCACACCGCCGAAGCCCACGCCCTCGGACTCGGCCTCTACCCGATACTCGACGTGGTCACCCGCTTCCGGTCGGCGATCGCCCTCTATGAGCAGTGCGGCTGGACCCGTGCCGGCACCGTCACGCTGGCCCTTCCGGACGGCTCTGCACTCGACGAATTCGTCTACTTCGCCCCCGTGTTGCTGTCATGAGATGAGGAGATGCCAAACCGATGAATTCTCAACGGGCGAACCGTCATACGATCATGGAATCGACACACCTTGCGGATCTCTACGGACTTCCGCTCATCGATTGGACCCACATCGAAGGTCTGCTTTCCGAAGGGGTGAGCCAAGCCCCCAACAGCGGCGGACCGGATCGTCATACATGCTGACTGGCGACGATCAATGGGGACGGAAGCCCTCACGTGACGGGCATTGGCGCGCTCTGGTTCGACGGGACATTTTGGTTCGAGACCGGTGAGCAGACGCGCAAAGGTAGAAACCTCGCCCGTGACCCTCGTTGCTCGCTGAGTCCGGCAACCCACCAGTTCGACCTCGTCCTGGAGGGTGGAGCCGAGAAGGTCACCGACCCGGCGACAGTCGCCACGATGGTGGGGCGGTGGAACGCTCAAGGCTGGCCGGCCCGCGTCGAGGAGTCCGGTCTGGCACTCACCGCTGATTACAGCGCGCCATCAGCCGGCCCTCCGCCGTGGACGATCTATCGGATCGCGCCGCGCCAGGCAACTGCGCTGGCGACGGTTGATCCGGGAGGGGCGACGCGCTGGCGGTTCGCCACGGTTTGACCACCCCGGGGGATTCTCTGGGGTGGAGACTTGGGCGTATGCGGTCCTCTGACGCATACCGGAGCAATATGACAGTACCGGTTGAGTCCTGTACGCGGAAGGTCGTCAGCCGGGAGGACGGGTGTACTTGCTGCAGCAGTACTCGTGACTCCCCGAGGAACCAACTGATCGATTGTTCCCTGGGGAGGTCGACCGTGCTCGGACCCGGAACAGCCCGGTGCAGACGACCCGGGTGCCGGCCCGGTCCTCTTCGCGGATCCGCCCGTTCAGATCGTCGTACACCGTGCCGGCGGGCAGGAATTCGTTGTTCATGGGTTCGGGATCGGGATTGATCCGATCGTTCCAGGCCGTCCACTCGACCTCCCTGTGTCCGGGCAGGACAATGCCCTGACCTGCGGGAAAACAGGTCAGGGCATCGTGGAGGTGGCGGGAATCGAACCCGCGTCCTCCGGCTTCTCAGTGGGTCTTCTCCGAGCGCAGCCGGTGTTGGATTGTCGGGACCACCCCCGCTACCGGCGGCGGTGGCGGCCCGTATCCGACTGAGTTTTCCCTGACGGCCCGTCGGCGCAGCCGGTCAGGTGAGTCCCGCTTGATGTCGCCCGGACCCGGCCCGCAGGACTGAGACCGGCCGGACGTCGCTGTTCTTAGGCAGCGAGCGCGAGCTGAGGCTCGGCGTTTATTTTTTGTTCCGGCTCTTTAACGTGGCTCCGGAGACCACGGCTCGCTTCTTCCACCTCGACGACCAGAGTCGAAGCCTGTCACCCCCGGGGGTCTCTCCAGTGGCCGAACAGGGCGTCCGACCGCCATTCCATCCTACCGGCCCGACGAGCATCAGTCAGCCGCAGCGGCCCGGACCCGCAAGGCTGGCCATCCCGGATCTCCTGGTCGGCGACGGTCCGGCGGGGCGTCGATCCGGGGCCTCACCGGCGGGTGGCGCCCCGGGTGGCAGCCCGCGCCTCCCGGGCGGCCTCCCGGCCCGCATCCCGGGTGGCGATGGCACGGCGCTTGTCGTACTGTCTCCGCCCCCGGGCCAGGGCCAGCTCCACCTTCGCCCGTCCCTCCTTGAAATAGATCGAAAGCGGCACCATCGTCAGCGACTGTTGCTGCGACCGTCCCATCCATTCGTCGATCTGGCGGCGGTGGAGGAGCAGCTTCCTCCTCCGGTCCGGTTCGTGGGCGCCGAACCCGTTGGCCTGGGCGTAGGGCGGCACGTGGACGCCGAAGAGCCACATCTCCCCGTCGATGATCCGGGCATAGGAGTCCTGAAGGGCGATGCGGCCGGCCCGGAGTGACTTCACTTCGGATCCCTGCAGTACGACGCCGCATTCGGCGGTCTCGAGGATGTCGTAGTCGTGCCGGGCACGGCGGTTGGAGGCCACCACCCGGTTGGCCTCCCGTGCCGCCTGCTGGCCCGGCGCCTTGGAGCCACGACCTCCGGCGCCCGGCATCGCGTCCTTCTTCCGTGCGGCAGCCATCGTCAGTGGACGGTAGTCGCCCGATCCGAACCTGGCTTCCTCTAGCCTGCAAATCACCATGCTCTCCCTCCCCCGGGCCGTGCACGACCAAATGGTGGCCCACTGCCTGGTCGGACTGCCGGACGAGGCCTGCGGCCTGCTCGGGGGCAACCTCGAGACGGGCGCGGTCGTGACCTGCTATCCGACCCGCAACCTGGCAGCCTCCGCCAAGCTCTACACCGTGGATCCGAAGGAGCACCTCCAGGCCGACCGCAACGCCGAGGCCGCCGGCAACTCGATCATCGGGGTCTTCCACTCCCACACCCATACCGAGGCCTATCCGTCACCCACCGATGTGGCCCAGGCCCCCGATCCGGGCTGGCACTACGTGCTGGTCTCCCTGCGTGACGTCCAACCGGTGGTCAGGAGCTACCGGATCGTCGACGGTGCGATCGCAGAGGAACCGGTGCGCCTGGAGCCCGGGTAGAATCCCAACCGAACCGGTCAGGTATTTGCCCGGCCCAGGCGGGTCGTTGCGAGCCGCCCCGCAGCCAGAGGAGATCCCGTGCCCATCCCCGTCAACCTGCCCACCGTCCTGCGACCTCATGCCGGAGGCGCCAAGACCGTGTCGGCGGAGGGCTCGACGGTGGGCGAGGTCCTCTTGGCCCTGGTGGAGGAGTATCCGGGCCTGTCCGGCCAGGTCATCGACGAGGGCGGGAGCTTGCACAAGTTCGTCAACGTGTATCTGAACGACGACGATGTCCGCTACATGTCGGCACTCGACACCCCGGTGAAGGACTCGGATGAGATCTCGATCATCCCGGCCGTGGCCGGGGGAGCGGTAGGCAACGGAGTCTCTCGCCCCCGATGACCGCGCACAGCTCCGTTCTCGAGCTGATCGGCAACACCCCGTTGGTGGACATCACCCAACTGAGTCCCAACCCGGGGGTACGGATCCTGATCAAGCTCGAGGGTCAGAACCCCGGCGGCTCGGTCAAGGACCGGATCGCCCTGTCCATGATCGAGGAGGCGGAGAAGGACGGTCTCCTCGAGCCGGGCCAGTCCCTGGTCGAGCCGTCGTCGGGCAACACCGGCATCGGCATGGCGCTGATCTGCCGGATCAAGGGTTATCACCTGAAGGTCGTGCTGGCCACCAATGTCTCGATCGAGCGCCGGCAGCTCCTGGAGTCCTGGGGAGCGGAGATCATCGAATCCCCCGGCTCCGAGGGTTCCAACGGCGCCGTGCGCAGGGCGCAGGCGCTGGCCGCCGAGCATCCCGAATGGGCGTTCCTCTACCAGTACGCCAATCCGGCCAATCCCAAGGCCCATTACGAGGGAACCGGCCCCGAGATCTGGCACGACTGCCCGGAAGTGACCCACTTCGTAGCCGGTCTCGGCACCTCGGGCACCCTCCTCGGTGTCGGCCGCTATCTGAAGGAGCAGAACCCGGCCATCAAGGTGCTGGCCATCGAGCCGCCGGCCGGTGAGTTGGTGGACGGGCTCCGCAACCTCGCCGACGGCTACATCCCGCCCATCTTCGTGGACAACCGTGGGGAAGAGCTGCTCGACGGGAGGCGCATCGTCCGTCCACGGGAGTCGATCGAATGGACCCGGAGGCTGACCGACGTGGGAATTTTCGCCGGGATCTCCTCGGGGGCGGCGCTGGCCGGAGCGGTCAAGACCGCCACATCCATCGACTCGGGGACGATCGTGGTGGTCTCCGCCGACGGCGGGTGGAAATACCTCTCGACCGGTGCGTGGACCGACGACCTGGACCTGGTCGAGGAGCGGGCCAAGCGGATCACCTACTTCTGAGGCGCCGACCCCCAGCGGTCTCGGTCGGCAGGGCCTCGTTAGTCTGCACGGGTGGCCGAGCCTCCCACCCCCCGGCACCGGTCGGAGGCAGACCGGTCTACCGGGCCCGGCCTGTCGCTCACCGTGCTCGGCTGCGACGGGAGCTGGACAGGGCCGGACGGCGCCGGAAGCGGCTACCTGGTGAGGTCGGGGGGGACCAACCTGCTCGTGGATGCCGGGCCCGGCACCTTTGCCCGACTCCAGCGGCACCTCGACCCGGGGTCGGTCGACGCCGTGTTCATCTCCCATCACCACCCGGACCACTGGACCGACCTCTACCCCTTGGCCACCCACGCCCAGTTCGTACTGAGCCGACCGAGCATCCCCGTCTTCGCTCCGGCCGGCTTCGGACAGCGGGCCGGGATCCGAGAGTCGCCGGCCTTCGATTGGCGTCCGGTGGGCGACGGCGGAGCGGCACACGTGGGCGACCTCGATCTCTCCTTCCATCGCACCGACCACAGCTTCGAGACTCTGGCCGTACGCATCGACGGGGGCTCCCGGACCCTGGGCTACTCTGCCGACACCGGCCCCGCCTGGTCGTTGGCCGAGCTCGGGGCCGGGCTCGATCTCGTACTATGCGAGGCGACCTACACCGGCGAGCATGAAGGGACCGCGGGCCATATGAGCGGACGTCAGGCAGGGTCCCAGGCGCGAGTTGCCGGCGCCCGGCGCCTCGTGATCACCCATCGATGGCCGACGGTCGACGCCGCCGCCGTGGCGGCGGAGGCCGAGCTGGCGTTCGGCGCCCCGGTGGAACAGGCCGCAATCGGAAAGGAATTCGTACTGTGAGCAACGGAACCACTGCTCGGCGCATCACCGGGCGCGGGGATGGCCGGGCCACCGACGAGCTGCGCCCTGCCCAATTCGAGCGGGACTTCACTGTGTTCGCCCCCGGCTCCGTCCTGGTCTCGATGGGCCGTACCCGCGTACTGTGCACCGCCTCGGTGGAGGAGCGGGTGCCGCCCTGGATGCGGGGCAGCGGCAAGGGATGGGTCACCGCCGAATACTCCCTCCTGCCCGGCTCTACGGGCGAGCGGGTCTCGCGCGAGGCCGCCAAAGGGAAGCAGTCCGGGCGGACCCAGGAGATCCAGCGGCTCATCGGCCGGTCGTTACGCTCGGTGTGCGACATGGCCGTCCTGGGCGAGTTGCAGATCACCGTGGACTGCGATGTCATCCAGGCTGACGGCGGAACCCGGACCGCATCGATCTGCGGCGCTTATGTCGCCCTGCACGATGCGCTGACCCGGCTCATCCAGAAGGGGACATTGCGGGCCAATCCCCTGACCGAGGCGGTGGCCGCCGTGTCGGTGGGGGTGGTCGACGGTGTCTGCATGCTCGACCTGCCGTACGAAGAGGACAGTCGGGCCGAAGTGGACATGAACGTGGTGATGACCTCATCGGGCCGGTTCATCGAGGTGCAGGGGACCGCCGAGGGGATGCCGTTCACCAAGGGGGAGTTGGACGAGATGCTCAGCCTGGCCGAGCATGGGATTGCCCAGCTGCTCGATCTGCAGACCGAGACGCTGGCAGAGCCCCCGTCCCCCCGTTGACGGATGGCCCCGCTCCGAATGGTGATGGGCAGCGCCAATCCCGACAAGGCGGCGGAGATCCGGGCCATCCTGGGGGCCGTCCCCGGGGTGGTGCTGGATCCCCGGCCCCCTGAAATTTCCGATGTCGAGGAGACCGGGGACACCCTGGTTGCCAACGCCCGGCTGAAGGCGTTCGCCATCGTGGATGCCACGGGCATGGCCGCCGTCGCCGACGACACCGGTCTCGAGGTCGAGGCCCTGGGGGGCGCTCCGGGGGTCTACTCGGCCCGCTACTCCGGCGAGCACGCCAGCTATGCCGAGAACGTGGCCAAGCTGCTCGGCGAGTTGGAGAGGGTCGGAGCCGACTCGCCCGAGCGCAGACGAGCACGGTTTCGATCGGTGGCCCTCGTCGGGTTTCCCGACGGGAGCGAGGTGTGGGCCGACGGCGAAGTGGCCGGAGTCATCACCGGACAGGCGATCGGCGGGTCCGGGTTCGGCTATGACCCGGTCTTTGCCCCGGACGGCTGCCAGGGTCGCACGTTCGCACAGATGACTCCTTCGGAGAAGCACCGGATCTCGCACCGCGGCCGGGCGTTCCGGGCCCTCGCCGAGCGCCTCGAAGCGAGGCTCGGTGCCCCTTCATCCGGTGCCCACGGGTAGCGTCAGGCTCGTCCAGACAATGGAGGTCTTCTCGTGAGCGAGGTGTCGCCGGGACCCGGGTGGTGGCTGGCGTCGGACGGGAAGTGGTACGCGCCGGAGCAGGCGCCGGGGTTTGCTCCGGAGGCCGCGGCGATCGAATCGCCCCAGGGGCAGGGAGCCGGGCTCCCTCCGTCGGCTCCCGATTCCCCCGTCGAACCGGCGCCGCCGACACCGGGCTACGTCGCGTCACCTACCGGCCACGGCCCCTGGGCGCCACCGGGGGCAGCCGGGTACGACCCTCCCCCGGGGATGCCGGGCCCTCCCGGCCCTCCACGGCCGGTGAACCCGGGGTACGGCTTCCCGCCACCCGGGCCCGGCTATGGATATCCGCCGGTGAGCACGACGAACGGGTTGGCCATCGCCTCGTTGGTCTGCTCGTTCTTCTTCTGGCTCTCCGGGATCGGGTCCGTCCTGGCCATCATCTTCGGGTTCATCGCCCGCTCCCAGATCAGACGGACCGGGGGCGCCCAGCAGGGTGCAGGACTGGCCTTGGCCGGCATCATCATCGGCTTCGCCGGGATCATCATCGGGATCGGCATCATCGTCGCCATCGCTGTCGTCGTCCACCACTGCGATCAGACGGGGAACTGCACCTTCAACACCCTGCACACCGGGAACTGACCCGGGTTCGGCGCCCGATCAGGCCACTCCGTTATGTCCGGGATCGTCCGTGTGCACGGTGGGTGCCCACGGATCATCGGTGATCGGAGGGGGCATCATGGCCACTTCGGCCAGGTTGCTCACCGGGACATCGCCGGCGCCGTCCATGGTGACCGGTCCCGCCGGGGCACCAGGTTGGACGGCGTGCTCGGCGTACTTGGCCGGCAAGCCGGAACGAGGTGGCGGCGGCAGGGATCCGATGCCGGCGGGCGGCAGCCCCGCGCTCACCGT
The DNA here is from genome assembly GCA_036553725.1 of Acidimicrobiales bacterium. Classification (GTDB taxonomy): domain Bacteria; phylum Actinomycetota; class Acidimicrobiia; order Acidimicrobiales; family RAAP-2; genus Bog-756. The sequence continues at coordinate 34,948 of DATBOO010000193.1, forward strand.
TCCCGGAGTATCGCCCTGGGCATCGCCCCCACTGGGAACCGGATCCAATGCGATGAGACCCGCAGTGTGGAGGTCGCGGAGTGTTCGGAGGCCGACGATGTGCTCACCGCCGATCTGTTCGAGTACCTCTTTGACCGTGTGGCCACCGTTGCCGACGGCGGTCAGCACCCGCCACTGGTCGCTTCGAATCTGGATGTCATGGTTGGGCGCGGTGGGGGACAGGGTCACCACCGATTCGAGTGGGATGACCCGGCGGATCTCCCACCACTCCTCGACCTGGGGACGGACCTCGTTGAGCACCGCCGCCACCGGCACGGTCGGCTGTCCGCTCGACGAGGTCACCCCGACGGTGAAGTGGAGCCAGCCGTCGGTGGCGCAGGCCAGTTCGAAGACCGCCTGTCCGATGGTGGTCGCCGTACCGACCTGGGCATTGGAGAGGTTGCCGTCCGCCAGCCACAATCTGCCGTCGACCTGGTCGCTGACCACCCGCACCTCACCGGTCTGCGAAGTGTAGGCAAGCAGTGAAAGGACATCGGACAGCTTGAACACCGACAGTGATCCGACCAGAGACGCCGTTGGCGCCTCCTCGGGGGACTTCGATGAACTCATGGTCGGCTCCTTTCGGATTGCGGTCGACCCGGGGGAGGGCACCGCCGGGGATATCGCCGTCCTACCTTCGCCGCCGTTCGATGCGCCGCGGAGAGATTCGGCTGATGGGTCGCCAAGGCGGTCCGACCCGGCGCCCTGGTCGTCACTTGATGGTTCCCGCAGGGACCGTCTCCTCCTGGCCATCGCCCATGCCCTTCGGTCGAGACTGCCTGGCCAAATCAGAGTAACCGCATTTGGTGAAGAACTCCACACTGGGAGTGGTCGGCCGGCCCACCTCCGATCATGGCCCCGATCCGTCGGCCGACGAGCGGCGTGCAGGTCAGGCGTCCGGGTCCGGGGGTCAGGCGACGGTCACCAGGGTGCCGATCGGGGTGAGCGGGTACACCACCGCGGCGTTGGCCGGAGGCATCTCCACACAGCCGTCGCTCTGAGGCGTTCCATAGCTTCCCCGTACGAAGCCATGGAGGGCGTCCCCGCCGTTGAAGTAGCTCACCCACGGAATTCCCGGGTCGGAATACTTGGACCCGTCGGGATTGGTGCCTGACATGGTGGTCACCTTGTAGCGCACGTAGACGGGGAAGGTTCCCGAGTCGGTGGGGGCGGCGGCCACGCCGGTGTTGGCCCTCGTCGAATAGACCTCGGCCCCGTTGCTGTAGACGGTGGTCGTCTCGGGGATGGTCTTCGACACATAGACGTAGTTGTAGGGGGCCGGATCCATGGTCCCGGCGGACGCGTCGGCCAGCAATTGCTCCCATACGGCCGGCCCGGCCAGACCGTCGGTCTTGATGTTGTGCTGGGACTCGTAGGCCATGACCGCGCCCTTGGTGATCTGGTTGGCCGAGCCGACGGTCCACTGGCCCTCGAGGGATGCCGGCTCGCTCCAGCGCCAGTTGAACGAGCCCTCTTGGGCCTGGGCGGCCTCCTGGGAGGCAGCCAGCGGACCGGCGGGGGTGAAGCTGACCGGGAGATAGCCCAACTGGGCCAGGAGCTGCTGCAGGCGGAGCGTGCTGCTGGCGGCCACCGTGAACCGGACCGACGACGGCTGGACCAGCCTTTTCCCGGCTGCGCTGACCACCCCGCCGTCCCCCCCGGGTACCGAGATCGTCTCGGTGGCCAGGGGCACGAGCGGTGCCGAGGCCACGAAGGTGAAGGTGTCCGGGGTCACCACCTGCCAGGTGCCGGCGACCGCGGGGCTGAGCGACGGAGGGGGCGAATGGGGGCTGATGGGGGCGGAGAACTGCACTGACAGGGTGGCGTCGCTCGGAATCTGGGTCGTCCCGTCGGCGGGGCTGACCGAGACCACGCTCAAAGGGCCGGGATCGGCAGCGGCGGCCACCGCCGCCGCGGTCGATGTCGGGGAGGCAGCCGCCCGGCCGCTTGGACCGCGGAGTGCGAATGCGGCAATGCCGACCCCGAGCACCGCCACCGCCACCAGGGCGACACCGATCGGCCAGCCCCTGCCCCGTGTGCGAGGTGGCGGCGAACCCGGTGATCTCGAATGTGCGTGTGCTGCCGGCATGCCTCTCCTCGCTCAGAAAATTCTACCAGTCCGCGGAGGCAATTCGGCCCCCATCGGGAGCGAGGTCGCAGGATGGGCCAGAAACCCCGATGCATCCCCCGGCGCGTCAGTCGGCCGGCCGGGACCCGATCCGCTCCCCGATGGCCAGCTCGAGGGCGGAGATGAGTTGGGGATCACTGAGTTTTCTTCCGTCGGGGCCACGCACATAGAAGGCGTCGACCACGGCGGACCCGAACGTGGACACCTTGGCCGAGGTGACATCGAGACGGTGGTCCACCAGGGCCTGGGTGATGCGATGGAGCTGGCCGACGACGTCCTCGGCCCGCACCTCGACCACCGTGGCCGTGGCCGAGGCGTTGTTGTCCACCGTCACCTGTGTGGACACCAGATGAGGCGTGACCGCTCGCCGGTCGGCCCGGTAGGTCCGGGCCCGTTCGGCCAGCTGGGCCTCGATGGAGAGCTTGCCCGCCATGATCGCGGCCAGATCGTCCGCCAGGCGGGCGACCGGAGGCCATCGACCCCTGGAGGGCTCCACGGTGAAGATGTCGACCGCCACCCCATCCTCGCCGGCGACGACCGCCGAGCGCACGTTCAACCCGTGCATGGCCAGCGCCCCGGTGACTTCGGCCAGCAGTCCCGACCGGTCGGGCGCCACCACGGTGACCATCGGGTCGTCGATCGAGATCGCCGGCACCCGGTGGGAGCGGACGGTCTCCATGATCACCCGGAGTTCGTCGGTCAGCCACGGGGTCGGCGCGGTGGCGGGCTCGCCGGCCAGCAGCCGGCCGGTCCGTTCGACGAGCTCGGCGATCAGCCCCGCCTTCCATGGGCCCCAGGCGGAGGGACCGGTGGCCAGACTGTCCGCCTCGACCAGCGCGGCCAGCAGCTCGAGTGTGGATCGGTTGCCGACTTCCTTGGCCACCCGTTCTGCGGTGGCGGGGTCGTCGAGGTCCCGACGGGTGGCCGTGTCGGGCAACAGCAGGTGCAGACGCACCAGGGTGACCAGGGTTTCGACGTCGCTGTCGGGAAGCCCGATCCGGTGCCCGATGTCGGCGACGACGCTCATGCCCACCTCGGTGTGGTCTCCGGGGAAGCCCTTCCCGATGTCGTGGAGGAGGGTGCCGATCAACAGGAGGTCGACCCGGCCGACCCGGTGGGACAAGGTGGCGGCATTGGCCGTGGCTTCGAGCAGATGACGGTCCACCGTGAAGCGGTGATACGGGTTGCGCTGGGGCTTGTTGCGGACCGCGGCCCATTCGGGCAGGTAGCGCTCGATGATCCGGCGCTGGTCCAGCGCCTCGAGCGCGGCGATGGCCGGTGGTCCGGTGGCGAGCACCCGCACCAAGGCGGCCCGCAGGTCGTCGGGCCAGGGCACCGGCGGCGACGGTGCCTTGCGGCCGAGGAGGTTGAGGGCATCCCGGGCGATGGGCAGGTTCTTCTCAGCAGCCACCGCGGCCAACCGCAACGAGATGGAGGCGTCCGTGCTCACATTGGCGGTCTCGACCAGGACCACTTCGTACTCGGTGGCCCCCACCTCCGGATCCCCGGGGACCGCCCGGACGGCCTCGGCCCGCCCGGAGGAGCCATCCCGGCTGTCGGACCGTCTCCGCCGGCGATCGGATCCCTGGGCGCGGGGCCACGCACCGCGCCGGCGCCAGGCGTCGTCGGCTTCCCAGGCAATGGTGCGGCCGGCGGTGGCCACCGTCCCCATGAGCGAGTCGCTGTCCGGCTCCCCCAGGGTCCGGGCCACGGCGTCCTGTTCCTGCAGGAGCAGTTTGTTCTGCTCCCGGGCGGCGTTCCTGTGCAGCTCGACCCGAATGGAAGTGAGCACTCCCCGGGCATCGTCGATGGCCACGGTGTCCACGTAGTCGGCCAGGACCGGCACGGCCCGCATCACGGCGGTCAGGGCCACGACGTCGCGTAGTCCTCCATGGGACTCCTTCAGGTCGGGCTCGAGGAGGAACCCGACATCGCCGAATGACCGGCGCCGCTCCTCCACCAGGTCGGCCAGCACCCCGAGCCAGGGGGGCTTCTGCTTCGACCACCGCTCACGGGCGCGCTCGAGGACCGGCATCGCGACCCGGGCGTCGCCGCACACCACCCGGCCGTCCAGCAGACCGAGGGCGACCCGCAGGTCACCGCCGGCCATCTCCAGGGCCTCGTTGGGGCGCCGGACGCTGTGGTCGAGGGAGATCCCCTCGTCCCAGACCGGATACCAGATCCGGTCGGCAGTGGTCGAGATGTCCCGGCGGCCCCGGTGGATGAGCACGACGTCGAGATCGCTGAACGGGCACAACTCGGATCGGCCGTAGCCACCCACCGCCACCAGGGCCATCCCTCGTCCGTCCCCTCCGGTGGCCTCGTCGAACAGGCCGGTCAGCCACTCGTCAGCTGCCGCCGCGTAGGCCCGGCAGAACGCATCCCCCCGCAGGTCCTCACGCTCGATGAGCGTCTGCAGTCGCGCACGCAGGGACACGGCCGGACCGTACCACCGGCCAGGTCCGGGGGGTCGATCGCCCGCATCCGGCGATCGGGCGCGGGCCCTCAGCGGCCCCGGGCGATTATCCTGTATCCCATGGAGCAGAACGAGCGGTCGGGACTCAGCGTGTTCGACGGCGTCCTCATCGTCGGGGGCGGCATCATCGCCATCGTCGTGGCCTTCGCCGTGCTCAGCTTCGTGGCCGGCATCGTCTGGTTCGTGGTCAAGGTCGCCGTGGTGGTCGCCCTGGTCGTGCTGGTGGCCAAGCTGGTGTTCCGCCGGCGATAGCCGAACCGGTCGACGGGTAGCCCTACGGGGCGATCATCGACTCGAAGAACTCGATGTGCTCGGTCACCATGCGGTTGGTCGAGAAGTAGCCCTCCACCGCCAACCGGCAGTCGGAGCGCTGCAATTCGCCGAGCCGGCCGATGGCGTCCACCATCTCGCCCTCGTCTTCGCAGAGGAAACCGGTGCGGCCGTGGTCGACCACTTCGGGGGCGGCGCCCTCCGGAAAGGCCAGGACCGGCGTGCCACAGGCCATCGCCTCGATCATCACCATGCCGAACGGCTCGTTCCACCGGATGGGGAAGAGGAGCGCCGACGCCCCCGCCAGAAGCTCGAGTTTGCGCTCGTGGGAGACCTCGCCCAGGTAGTGGGCGTCGTTGCCGAGTTGGGGTTCCACCTTCTCGGCGAAGTAGCTCAACTCCCACGGCTCGCGCATCTTGGCGGCCAGCAAGATGCGGATCCCCGCCTTGCGGGCCACCTCGACGGCCCGGTGCACCCCCTTGTCTTCGGCCATGCGGCCCAGGAAGAGGACGTAGGGGCCATCCTTGTCCCCTCGGCCGTCCCCCATGGGGAAGTGGGCTGCGTCCACGCCGTGGTGGATGACGCGGGCGATGGGGATCTCCGGGGCGGCACGTCGCTGCGCGTGGGAGATGGCCACGATGGGAACGCGCTCGGCGTTCACCCGGTAGAGGTCGCTGAGCTCGTCGTTGAACGGGCCGTGGATGGTGGTGGCCACCGGGAGCCCGGGGTAGTGCTCGGAGTGGAACGGCCCCATCACCGTGTGGTCGTGGACCACATCGCAGTCGCGCACCGCCTCATAGGCGTGGATGACGTGACGGATCTCGGGAACGGCCATGCCGATGCGGGTGCCCTCGGCTTCCGGGAGGATCCATTTGCGCGGCACGGGACAGGTGGACTCGCCGGTGGTGAAGAGGAGGACGTCGTGCCCGGCACTCTGGAGGCCCCGGGCCAACTGGTCCACGACCAACTCGATGCCGCCGTAGAGCAGGGGAGGGATGGGAGTCCACGGCGGTGCGATCATTCCGATCCTCATGGTGAGATTCAAGCATCTCGACGGGGGAGGGTAGGATCGCCGGACGCCACGGCGGCGTGGCCGAGTGGTTTAGGCAGGGGCCTGCAAAGCCCCGTACGGCGGTTCGATTCCGCCCGCCGCCTCCAATTGGATCGGGCCTGCACGTGTCCGGCGCGGGCGCGGATCCGAGCCAGGTGCCGAGCCCGGTGCCTCATGGGTCCGGCGGAGTGGCGTAGTCCCAGACGAGGTGGGAATCCTCGTTCGCCTCGAGCAAGAGGTTGGCCGGCACCTTTTTGTCGATATGGCCGATCAGGCCGCTGTAGACGCCGTAGCCGACGAGTTGCTGCAGCCGGAGCGAGAACTGGCGAACGGTGGTCAGAGGCAGGCCCAGCTGCTGGTTCTCCTGCTGGCGGATGTAGCCCGCGCAGTAGTTCATGGCGATCCCTACTCGGCGCCGCTGGGTCGTGTTCGCCCCTCCGCCGTGCCAGAGGCTGCCGTGCCACACCAGCACGCTGCCCTTCGGCATCTCCGCCGCGACCGAGTCGTACGGGGCGCCGTAGTCGGGCGAGCGGTCA
>DATBOO010000011.1:0-11411 GCA_036553725.1 Acidimicrobiales bacterium
CTCGACCGCCCACCACATCGAGTAGTCGTCGCCGTCGGGGCCGACAGCGAAGGGCCCGATGGTCCGCATGAAGTCGCCGCCCTCGGGCTGCTCGACCTTGATCACCTCGGCCCCCATCTCACCGAGGAGGCCGGCACAGAAGGGGGCACTGATCCGGGTCCCCACATCGATGACCCGCAGGCCCGACAGCGGTGGATCGGGCTCGGCCCCGGTCCCCCCGCCGACGGCGGGGGAGGCAGGTCCGCTCAACGCAGCCCCGGGAAGTCGGGTTGGCGTCGCTCCTTGAAAGCGGCCATTCCCTCGGCCATCTCGGGGGACGTCGCCGCCATGGCCTGGGCCTGGCCCTCCCGCTCGAGCGACTCGGGCAGGGTCGTCTCGAAGCTGGCGTTGAGCAGGACCTTGGACAGGCCGAGGGAGCGGGTCGGCCCGGCGGCCAGGCGGACGGCGAGCTCGGAGCCGGCGGTGGACAGCTCGTCGGTGGACGGGACGCACCGGTAGGCCAGGCCGGCTTCGACGGCGTCGGCCCCACCCACCCGGTCGCCGAGCATGACCAGGGCCTTGGCCCGCGGCAGGCCGACGAGACGGGGGAGGAGATAGGCGCCGCCGGCGTCGACCACCAGCCCCCACCGGGCGAACGACCAGATGAACGACGTCCGCTCGCAGGTGAGGACGAAGTCGCAGGCCAGGGCCAGGTGGGCCCCCGGGCCGACGGCCGTCCCGTTGACGGCGGCGACCGTGGGCTTGTCCAGCTCCCACAATTCCCGGATGAACGCCTGGACGCCGACCCGCAGCGCCTCGCTGGTGGTGCGGGGATCGAACCCCTCGGCGCCGGCGTCGCCGACCGTCGACTCCCGGAGGTCCATCCCCGAGCAGAAGGCGTCGCCGACCCCGGTGATGAGCAGTGAGCGGACGTGCCGGTCGCTCCGGGCCCGGCGCACGCAGGCGACGATGTCATCCCGCATCTCGACGGTCAGCGCATTCTTGGCCTCGGGCCGGTCCAGGGTCAGACGGGCGACGTGGTCGTCGCCGACGTCATAGCGGATCATGGGCGCCAGTGTACCGACGGCCGACTTTCGGGAACGGGGCCGTCCGCTCCGCTACGGTCTGCGCCTGTGCCCCGGGAACCCGGTCCGCCGATGAGCGCACCTTCGTGAGCCTGTCTCCATGAGCGCACCCGTGGTCTCCCTCGAGGAGGCGGTGCGCCGTCATGTGCGGGCGGGCGACGCCGTCCATGTGGTGACCGGCCATTCGCGGTGGACGGCCTCGGCGCGGGAGGTGGCCCGGCAGTGGTGGGGCCGGGACCCCGGGTTCACCTTGGTCATGCTCAGCCTGTCCAGCCTCGGCGCCGTCTTCTTCCGGGGCGGCCTGGTCAAGCGGGTGGTGACCGGCTATTCGGGCGACGTCTTCCCCAACTTCAGCCCCAACCGGTGGTTCGGCGACGCCTACCTGCGCGGGGAGGTGGAGGTGGAGCACTGGTCGTTCCTGACCTTCCTCCAACGCCTGGAGGCGGCGGCCCGCGGGTTGCCGGCCGTGACCACCGGGTCGCTCCGGGGCTCGTCCATGGAGTCCAACCCGGGCTTCGCAGTGGTCGACTCGCCCTTCGGCCAGGTCGGCCTCCTGGCCCCGTACGCGCCGGACGTCGCCCTCCTCCATGCACCCCTGGCCGACCGGGAGGGCAATGTCGCCCTCAGCCCTCCGTTGCTCGAGGGGGTGTGGGGCGTGCTGGCCGCCCGGCGTGGGGCGATCGTGACGGTGGAGCGGATCGTGGACGACATCCGCCCGTGGGCCCACCTGGTCAAGGTCCCGTCCCACCGGGTGCTGGCCCTGTCGGAGGTGCCGCTCGGCGCCCATCCCGGCGGCCTCTACACCCCCCATCTCCCGGTGGAGGCCTACGGCGAGGACCTGGCCTTCTGGGAGGAGGTCCGCGATGCGAGCCGGAGCCCCGAGTTCGACGAATGGATCCACCGGTGGGTCCTCGGCCCGTCCGACCAGCGGGAGTACCTCGACCAGTTGGGCGAGAGCCGGATCGACCGGCTGCGCCGGCGGGCGCGGCCGGACTCGTGGCGCGCCGACGAGGAGGCCCACCCACCCGACCTGGCCGCTCCCGTCGGGGCCTGGGAGAAGGCGGCGGCCTTCGGGGCGCGCCATGTCGCCTCCCGGGTGGTGGAGGGAGGCTTCGACGCCGTGCTGGCCGGGGCCGGGGTCGCCAACCTGGCCGCCTGGCTCGCCGTCCGGTCGGCCCGCCGCCGCGGGTCGGAGGCGGTCTTGACCGCCGAGCTCGGCCTGTGGGGCTACGAGCCCACGCCGGCCGACCCGTTCGTGTTCAACCACCGCAGCTTCCCCAGCGCCACCATGGTCGCCGACAGCGAGACGGTGCTCTCCACGCTGACCGCCGGTCCCGGCACCAGGCTGCTCGGCTGCCTGGGCGCGGCCCAGATCGACCGGTTCGGCAACATCAACTCGACGGTCATCCCCGACCGGGCCTTTCTGGTCGGGTCGGGCGGCGGCAACGACGTGGCCAGCTCGGCCGACGAAGTGGCCGTCGTGGCCACCCTGGCCGCGGGCCGCACCGTCGAGGCCGTGCCCTACGTCACCTCGCCGGGGACCAGGGTGAGGGCCCTGGTGACCGACCTGGCCACCTTCACCCGCGAGGACGGCCCCTTCGTGCTGACGGCGGTGCCCGAGGGGACCGGGACCCTGGACGAGCGCATCGACCGGGTCCGCCGCCTGTGCGGGTGGGAGGTGGAGGTCGCAGGGAAGGTGGCCGAGTCGGCGGCCCCGACCGCAGACGAGGTCGAGGCCCTCCGCCGCTGGGATCCCGAGCAACGCTTCCTCCGGCCCGACCCGCCGGGCTGAGATCCGGCCCGCAGCGGCGGGCACGTTAACATGCGCACGTGTCAGCGTCCTCAGGTCTGGATCCGATGGCCGAGGACTCGGACCAGGCCGCGCTGAGGGATCTGGCCCGCCAGGTCGCCACCCGGGAGGTGGGCCCGCGGGCCGGCGAGGGTGACGAGTCGGGCGAGGTCCCCTGGGAGGCGGTCAAGGCCCTGGCCGGGGCCGACCTGTTCCGGGTGACCATCGGCACCGAGTGGGGAGGCCTCGGGCTGGGCGACGTCGAGGCGGCCATCGTGCTCGAAGAGGTCGCCCGCTTCGACGTGTCGACCGCCATCTGCTGCCAACTGGCCTACAACGGGCCCAGCCGGGGCATCGAGCACCTGGGCGGCCCGGCCCTCAAGGAGCGCTACCTCCCGAGCGTGGGGGCAGGGGAGTGCATCATCAGCATCGGCATCACCGAGCCCGACGCCGGCTCCGCCGTCCAGACCATGCGGGCCGCACTGCGCGCCGACGGCCCCGGGCGTTGGCGGCTCAACGGCTACAAGAACTACTCGACCCTCGGGCACGTGGCATCGGCGGTCCTGGTGTGGTGCCGGTGGCCCGGGGGCGACGGGGCCAAGGGCATCGGCGCGGTGGTCGTGCCGATGGATCGCGACGGGGTGAGTGTCACCGGGCGCCATCGGAGTATGGGGATCCACGCCGCCACCGAGGCGGAGATCGCCCTCGACGACGTCGAGATCCACGAGGAGGACGTCCTCCTGGCCGGGGACCCCGCCTCGAACGAATCGTTCAAGACCTTGCTCGCCCACCTCAATCACGAGCGCTGTGGCAACGCCGCCATGTGCATCGGCGCCGCCCAGGGAGCGCTCGAGCATGCCGTGGGCTACGCCCGCGACCGGGTCGTCGGAGGCCGCCCGATCGCCGAGTTGCAGGGGCTGCAGTGGAAGTTCGCCGACATGGCTGTGGCCATCGAGGGAGCGCGCCTGCTCCTCGGGCGGGCGGTCCGGCTGGCCGGGCCGGGCGGGACGCCACCCGCGCTGGAGACGGCCCTGGCCAAGGCGGCGGCCAACCTGGCGGCCAAGCTGGTGTGCGACGAGGCCATGCAGATCCACGGCGGCTACGGCTACAGCCGCGAGTACCCGGTCGAGCGGGCCTACCGGGACATCCGGGGCCTGTGCTTCGGCGCCGGCACCGTGGAGGCCCAGAAGAACTTCATCGGCGCCAGCGTGGCCCGGGGGGCGCCGACCTGCTCGCCCGGGTGGCGCGACCAGCGCCAGGGTTGACGGGGGAGCGGGACGGCCTCACCTCACCGCCATCTCCACTCCGGCGCCCGCTTGTCGGCGAAGGCGGCGCGGGCCTCGGCCGAGTCCTCGAACGTGGACAGGCGGGCCGTGTAGTCCTGCTCGGTGCGGTAGGCCTCCTTCAGGGGGAGGTGCTCGACCCGGTTCATGGCCTCCTTGGCCAGCCGGAGGGCGATCGGGCTCTTGGCGGCCAACTCGGCGGCCAGGGCCCGGGCGGTGGCCAGGAGCTCGGCCCGGGGCACGACGGCCCGCACCGCCCCGAGCCGGTGCAGCTCGGCCGCGCTGACCTGCTCCCCGGTGAAGTACATCTCCCTCGCCTTGTACCGGCCGACCAACATGGACACGTGGGCGCTGGCGCCGAGCAGGCCGACGTTGACCTCGGGGGCGCCGAAGCTGGCCCCCTCGGCCGCCACCAGCACGTCGCAACAGGCAGCGAAGGCCAGGCCGGCGCCGAGAGCCGGACCGTTGATGGCGCCGATGACCGGTACGGCACAGTCGGTGATGGCCCACATGGCGTCGCGTGCGGCCCGTGCGGGATCGGTGACCAGGGTGGGCGGGCGCGACTCGGGATCGGGAGGCGGCGCGCCCACCGACCGGAGGTCCACCCCGGCCATGAAGGCCCGGTCGCCGGCGGCGGTGAAGATGGCGACGCGGACCTCACGATCGTCATCGAAGCTCCGGAAGGCGTCACGGATCTCCACCATGGTCGACCGGTCGATGGCGTTGACCGGTGGCCGGTCGAGGGTCACGGTGGCCACATGCCCGTCGATCCCGACGGTCAGGTCGGGCATGCCCGCCCCAGTGGTCGGCCGCCGCCGCGTTCCCTCGGCCACATCCCGTTCGGAGGCTTGCCGGTACACGCCATCCGACGAGGATACCGGCGGCCGGTGCCGGCAGCCCGGACCGGGCTCTCCGAACGGGTGCCGGCCGCCTCGGTAGACTCCGGCGATCCGCCGCCGGTATCGGCGACCGGTGTGGACGAAGGGAATGTGCATGGAGACGCATGCGTCGGATCTCGCCCTGTTGCTGCTGCGGGTGGTGACCGGGGCGATCTTCCTGGCCCACGGGTTCAACCATGTGTTCGGGGGCGGGAAGATCGCCGGCACCGGCCGGTGGTTCGAGAGCCTGGGCATGCGGCCGGGATGGCTCCACGCCTGGACGGCCAGCCTCACCGAGATCGGGGCGGGAACCCTGCTGGTGGCCGGGCTGCTGACCCCGGTGGCGGCGGCCGGCGTCGTAGGGGTCATGCTCGTCGCCTGGATCACCAACCACCGCGGCAACGGCTTCTTCATCTTCCGGCCCGGCGAGGGCTGGGAGTACGTCATGACCCTGACCATGGTCGGGGTGGTGATCGCCATGCTGGGGCCCGGGCGGTGGAGCGTCGACGACGCGGCCGGACTGCTCGGACTCACCGGGTGGACGGGGCTCTGGATCGTGCTCGGCGCGGGTTTCGGGGGTGCGGCCCTGCTCCTGGTCGGGTTCTGGCGCCCGCCGGCCAAGGCCTCCGGCGCCGGTTCGTGAGCGGTCGGTAGCTGCGGTCGACGGCCTCGGCGGCCACGCTCAGCGGAACTCGGGCAGCACGTCCCGGGCGAAGAGCTCGAGGGTCCTCGGGTCGGCGCGGTCGTGGGTGAGGAAGATGAACAGCGAGATCCCCTCGTCGACCAGCTGGCCGATCCGGTCGCACACCATGGACGGTGTGCCGACGTAGCCACCGGCGTCCACGCCCCAGCGCTCGCTGCCGTAACGGCGCTCGGCGGTGGACCGGGCGGCGCTGAGCGACGGCTCGTCCGGGGCCAGCACCAGCACCGCCTGGAGGGACCGGCGGATGGTCGCCGGGTCGCGGCCGATCCCGGCGCATTCCGACTCCAGCGTGCGCCAACTCGCCTCCCAGTCGGACAGCCCGTAGGTGGGGATGTTCCAGACGTCGGCGTACCGGGCCACCAGCGGCAGGGTTCGGCGTGGTCCCACCCCGCCGATGTGGATGGGCGGATGCGGGGCCTGGACCGGAGCCGGCAGATTGGGCAGGTCGGCGATCTCATAGTGCCGGCCGGCGAAGGTGGCCGGCCCCCCGGCGAACATCCGGGTCAGTATCTCCAATGACTCGGCCAGCCGGTCGGACCGTTCGGGGAAGCCGCCCCAGGGCAGCCCCGACTGCTGATGCTCGGTCCCGACCGAGCCGCTGCCGATCCCCAGTTCGAGCCGTCCGCCCGACAGCACATCCAGGGTCGCCGCCATCTTGGCCAGCAGTGACGGGTGTCGGAAGTTGTTGCAGAGGACGAGGTGCCCGACCCGGAGCCGTTCGGTCTGGGCCAGGAGGTAGGCAGCCAGCGTCCATCCCTCGAGCGACGGCAGATCGGGTTGGCCCGGCGAGTAGAGATGGTCGTAGAGCCACAGCGAGTCGAAGCCCGCCTGTTCGGCGGCCCGGGCCCGCTCGATCACCTGGGGGTAGGTGAGGGAGACCTGGGGGACGTAGACCCCGAACTCGACGGCCCGGCCTGAGGTCACGGCCGGTCGTCGATGAGCTGGGCCACCACCTGGCGCCTCAGAAGCTTTCCGGTGTCGGTCCGGGGCAGCTCGGGCCAGAACTGGATGGTCTCGGGGGTCTTGGACGACCGGAGCGCGTCGCGGACCACGCCCTTCAGCTCCTCGGCGCCCATCGATCCACCCTCCCCGGCCACCACCGCCGCTACCAACCGCTGTCCCCACTCGTCGTCGGGCAGGCCGACCACCGCCGCGTCCACGATCCCCTCACACGAGAGGAGGACGTCCTCGATCTCGGCGGGGGCGATGTTCTCGCCGCCGCGGATGATCGTGTCGTCGGCGCGGCCCTCGATGAAGAGGTATCCGGCCTCGTCGATCCTTCCCCGGTCGCGGCTGGAGAACCAGCCCTCGGCGTCGAGGAGCGTGCCCCCGGCGTACTCGCCGGAGATCTGCTCCCCCCGGAGGTGGAGGAGCCCGGTGTGTCCCCCGGGGACCGGGGTACCGTCCTCGTTGCGAACCTCTGCCTCGATCCCCGGGAGCAGCCGCCCGACCGACCCCAGCCGGGCGCGCTGGTCCGGATCCTCCGAGTCGAAGGCGGCCCGGTGCTCGTCCGGTCCGAGGAGGGCGATCGTGGAGCTGGTCTCGGTGAGGCCGTAGGCGTTGACGAATCCCGTGGTCGGGAACAGTTCCATGGCCCGTCGCAGCACGGGGGTGGGCATCCGCGCCCCGCCGTAGGAGAGGGACCTGAGGCTCGGCGTCCGGGAATCGTCCGCTCCCTGGAGATGGTCGACGACCCGGGCCAACATGGTGGGGATGACCATCGCCTGGGTGACCGACTGGCGGCGGACGGTGTCCAGCCACACCTCGGGATCGAACCGGTCGAGATAGATGATCCGGCGGCCGGCGTAGAGGTTGCTCAGCAGGTTGGTGACCCCGGCGATGTGGTACGGCGGGACCGACACCAGCGAGACCTCGTCCTCTTCGGCACTGGCGAACTCGACGGTTCCGAGGAGATAGGACATGAGGTGGCGGTGCCGCAGGATCGCCGCCTTGGGGGCTGCGGTCGTCCCGCTGGTGTACAGGAGCACGCAAGGCAGGTCCGCATCCTGGGGCGGCGGAGGATCAGCGCCGATCCCGGCCAGCGAGTCGAGGAACGGCTGGAGCGGGGACGAGCGTTCCCCCTCTGCGCCGATGGGCACGTCGTCGGCGTGGACGACGAAGGCACCGGGATGCGCATCGATGCGGGCGGCCAGCTGCTCGGTCCCGAGGCGGTAGCTGAGGGGGATGAACGGCACGCCGGCGCCGGCGGCGCCGAACAGGGCCACCGGGAAGGCCGCGTGATTACTCCCCACGTAGACGACGGCGGGCACGTCGAGCTCGGCGAAGCGGGCGGAGGCCGCCCACGAGCGTTCGGCCAGGCCGGTGTAGCCGATGCTGGTGCCCTCCGCGGTCAGGGCGGTCCGGCCGGCGTAGCCGGAGTGGACCATGTCGAGGACGAGACCGAGGTGCACCGGCGTGGATCAGTCCGAGGACGGAAGGGGCTTCGCGCTCTTGAGCTGGAGCGGCTGGCCGTCGACGGCCAGCGCCCCTTCGCCAGGCTTCGTGCACAGCAACTCGAGCGTGTCCGATTCGTCGACGTACCGCTTGCCGAGGAGGACCGGGCCCTCGTGGCCCGCCTGCACCGACGACTTGGCGGCGGCGTCGTCGCCGTCGAGGACGGGCAGGCCGCCACAGGTGAGGGCGACGTCGCCGCCGACGGTCCGGATGACCACGAACTCCGCGTCGCCCACCGCACTCCGCAGTCGAGCGCCGACCTTCAATTCCATGGAGCGGTCCCTTCCTCCGAACACGTCTCACGTCCGGTCGATCGGAGGCAAGCGGACGCCACCGTACCTTGATTCGGTGGCGGGGCGCACCCGCGCCACGACCTACTTCCGACCTCCGGCCTCCCGGTAGTCTCTCACCGTGCCGGCTGGCCCAAATCTCCAAAATGGCCTGCATCCGGCCGACAACGTCGTGAACGAGCTGGTGGCCGGGCTCCTCCGCTACGGGGTGGCGGTGGGCCCCGGTGCGCTCGATGCCGTGGGCGTGACGGAGGCCCCGCCCTGTCCGGTGCTCAGCTGGGCGGCGTCGGGAGCCATGTCGCTGACCGGGTGGCCCGGGGAGGCGCCGCAGTGCCCCGGGGGTGACGTCATCGGGCGGCTCGCCGGCACCGCCCGCCTGCTCGCCGGCATCGCCCGCGAGCTCGGGACCGACCTGCGGGTGGACGTCGGTGCCCTGTTGACCGAGCGGGTCGCGGCCAGGGGCGGGGCCCGCCGGGGCGATCTGTCGGTGGGCGGGAGGTGCGGCCTGGTGCGCACCGAGGACTCCTGGGTGGCGCTGAACCTGGCCCGCGACGGCGACCTCGAGCTACTCCCCGCACTGACCCGCGGAGTAGTGGCCGGCCACGGCGGCCGCGATGTCCCCCCTGCCCTGTGGGCCGAGCTGAGGGAATTCGGGCGCCGGCGGACCGGTGCCGAGCTGACGGCCGCCGCCCAGCTCCTCGGGCTTCCCGCCGCACTCCTCCGGGCTCCGGCGACCCCCCGGATGCCGTGGTCGATCGAGCAACTCGGGGACCCGGCTCCGGCGACGGGCCGACCGGCAGTGGTGGTGGACTTCTCGGCGATGTGGGCCGGTCCCCTCTGTGCCCATCTCCTCGGGCGGTGCGGCCTCCACGTCGTGAAGGTGGAGGACGTCCGCCGCCCCGACGGCGCCCGCCTGGGGGACCCCTGGCTGTTCGATCGCCTGCACCGCCACCACGACCAGGTGGCCCTCGACTTCGCGAGCCCAGCCGGTCACCGGGCCCTCCGCTCGCTGGTTGACTCGGCCGACGTGGTCATCGAGAGCTCCCGTCCCCGGGCGCTGGCCGGCCTCGGCTTCGAACCCGGGGAGTTCCTCGGGGCCCGGGCCGGCCGCACCTGGGTGTCCATCACCGGCTACGGGCGCAGCGGGCCCCGGTCGAACTGGGTCGCCTTTGGCGACGACGCCGCGGTCGCCGGCGGCCTGGTCGGCCGCAGCGGGGCGCGCTCACCCGTGTTCTGCGCCGACGCCATCGCTGATCCGGTCACCGGGCTGGTGGCGGCCACGGGAGCGCTGGCTTCGTTGGCCCACGGTGGCGGCCACCTGGTCGACTGTTCGATGGAGGCCTCCTGCGCCTTCGCCGTCGGGGGCGGTGCCTGCGACGGCAACCACCGGGTCGAGCGGTGCGGTCCTTCCTGGACGGCCTACCACGACGACCAGCGGCAAGTCGTGGCCGGACCGGCCCGATCGCCCGCCGAGGCGGCGGGGTAGCATGCTGAAAATGAGGGTTTCGACGGCTGCAGGCACGGTCCATGCCGCCCATGACCGGGGAGACGACACATGACGACATCGACGGACGGCACTGCCACCGTGCCCGGCGAGCAGCGGATGCTCATCGACGGCAAGCTGGTGGAGGCCAGGTCGGGGAAGCAGTTCGACAACCTCAACCCGGCCACGGAGGAGACGCTCGGCCAGGTGTCCGACGCCGGTCACGAGGACATGGACGAGGCCATCGCCGCCGCCCGGAGGGCGTTCGACGAGTCGGACTGGGCCACCGACAGGCAGTTGCGCCAGCGGTGCATCCTCCAGCTCCAGGCGGCCCTGGAGGAGGAACAGGAGCTGCTGCGGGCCGAACTGGTGGCCGAGGTGGGCTCTCCGGTGCTGCTCACCTACGGGCCCCAGCTCGACGCCCCGCTCTCCGAGGGCCTCCGGTGGCCGGCGGACTTCATCGACCGGTACCAGTGGGAGCGCGACATCCCCGAGGGCACCGCCTTCGGCACCCGGAGCTGGCGCAAGGTGGCCAAGGAGCCGGTGGGGGTGGTGGCCGCCATCGTCCCCTGGAACTTCCCGTTCGAGGTCACCGTGAACAAGCTGGGACCATCGCTCTCCACCGGGAACGCCGTCATCTTGAAGGCCGCCCCGAACACCCCGTGGAACGCGACCCGGATCGGCCGGCTGGTGGCCGAGCGGACCGACTTCCCCCCCGGCGTGCTCCAGGTGGTGACCACGTCGGACAACACCGTGGCCGAGGACCTGGTCACCGACCCCCGGGTCGACCTCGTCTCCTTCACCGGCTCGACGGCGGTCGGCCGCCGGATCATGGAGAAGGGCGCGCCCACTCTGAAGCGCCTCTTCCTCGAGTTGGGTGGCAAGTCGGCGGACATCGTGCTCGAGGACGCCGACTTCGAGGCCAAGCTGTCCATGGCCTGGACGGTCTGCGTCCACGGGGGCCAGGGCTGCGTCATGCTCACCCGGATGCTGCTGCCCCGCTCCCGGTACGACGAGGGGATGGCACTCATCGAGGCGGGATTCCGGACCGTTCCCTACGGTGACCCGAACGACCCGGGCAACCTCCAGGGCCCCCAGATCAGCGCCCTCCAGCGGGAGCGGGTCCTCGGCTACATCGAAAAGGGCGTCGAGGAGGGGGCCCGGCTGGTGGTCGGCGGCGGCCGGCCCCCCCAGTTCGAAAAGGGCTACTACGTCGAGCCCACCCTCTTCGCCGACGTGGACAATTCCATGACCATCGCCCAACAGGAGATCTTCGGCCCGGTGCTGGTGGTCGTGCCCTTCGACGACGACGACGACGCCGTGCGGCTGGCCAACGACAACCAGTACGGACTGGGCGTCGGCGTGACCTCCGGCTCCGAGGAGCGGGCCCTGGCCGTGGCCAGGCGGGTGAGGGCGGGGACCGTCTCGGTCAACGGTGGCGTCTGGTACGGCGCCGACGCCCCCTTC
>DATBOO010000069.1:0-8386 GCA_036553725.1 Acidimicrobiales bacterium
GACCCGGCGCTCGAGGCGCGGGTCCGGATGGTCCGGCTCGATCGCAACACCGGCCCGGCGGGCGGCTTCCGGGCCGGGCTCATCGAGGCCTTCTCGGATCCGGGCACCCGGTGGGCGTACCTCTGCGAGGACGACGTGGGCCTGTTCTCCCTCCCGGCCCCGCGCCTGGCCGACGTGATGCTGCGCATCGACGCCGGCGGTCGCACCGGTCAGCCCCTCGGGGCGGTGGCGGCCTATGGCCGGAGCTTCGTCGGCCGCGGCGCCCACACCGTCAACGTGGTCCCCCGACCCGGGCATCCCCCCGACCTGACCCCGGTGGACGTCGCCTGCTGGGGTGCCACCGTCGTGTCCCGGGCGGTGGTCGACGCCGGGGTGCTGCCCGACCCGGAGTGGTTCTTCGGGCTCGAGGACGTTGACTTCTTCTGCCGCATGCGCAAGGCCGGGTTCGAGGTCCTGGTCGACGACATCGCCGCCCGCCAGGTCGCCTCCCAGCAGACGTCCGCGGGCCGCGAGGCCGCCCACCGCCAACGGCGTCCCACCGACGCGGCGGAGGCGTGGCGCTCCTATTACCACGCCCGGAATTCGTTCGCCCTGGCCCGTCGGCACGGCCGCCCCAACTGGCTGGCCTGGAACCTGGTCTATTCGGCGCGCCACCTGCAGAAGGCCCGGAGCCGAGATGAGCGCCTGGCCATCGCCCGCGGCTTCTGGGACGGGGCCCGGGGCCGGATGGGCGAGGACCCCCGCTACGGCCGACGGGTCGGGGAGTTCGGGGAGTGCGGGGAGTTCGACCCCGGGCCCGGTGGGGTCCCGCCGGCTGCCAGGTAGGCGAAGTTCGGCCACCGGGCCAGGTCGAGGTCGCCCAGCCGGGTGGCCAGGGCGGCCACGTCGTCGGCGTACAGCGCGACCAGCCGCTGGCGGACCTGGTCGCTCAGCTCCGGCCCGCGGTCGCTCCGGTCGTGCACCGGTCGTTCCACCGCGTGGGGTCCGGCGGCGTCGAGCCCGAGGTGACGGAATGTCGCCTCCAGCTGGCCCGAGGGATCGGCGACGCAGCGCTCGTACTGGAGCACCAGGAGCCGGTCGGCATCGAACTCGTCCAGCCAGCCGGCCAGGGCCCGGTCGTAGAAGCCCCGCTGGACGGCACCGGCGATGGCCTCGCCGTCGACGGGCAGGCCGGCGCGTCGCTGGTGGGCCAGGCCCGAGCGGAAGCGCTCGACCGGGTCCCGGAGCAGGAGGAGGAGCCGGGCATCGGGAGCCGCCCGCTTGAGCAGCCGAGGCACCCAGGGGTAGGAGAAGTAGTCGGGAGTCCACTCGCCGGCCAGCGCGGGGGAACGACGCGGGAACCAACCGTGGTACTGCTCGATGTCGGCGTCGTGCATGGGCTGGGCCCCGAAGCGGTCGAGGAAGTGGCGCTCCTTGTGGACGCCGGGATGTGAGGAGATGCCGGGGTGGGCGGTCATGAGCTCGTACCACCAGGTGGTCCCCGCCTTCTGCACGCCGATGCCGACGAAGTCGGGCGGACCCGCCTGCTCGTCCGGCCCGGGCGGCGGTGGCGTGAAGTCGAACTCCGGCTCCCAGGGGGCGTAGCGGCCCAGGCGGTGCAGGATCCGGCGACGGGTGCCGATGGGCAGCCGGGCGAACTCGGCCCGGGCCCGGTCCCGCATGGTCATGGCATCGCCGGCGTGGGCACGCCGCAGGTTGTCACACCCGGACCGGCTCCACAACCGTCGCCCACGCTCCGTGCCGGGGCCAGCGGGCGGCGCCCCCTCCCTTGACACCGGCTGCGGCACCGCCGATGATCTCGCCATGTTCGAGCCAGGGGGCGGCGGGGGAGCGCGCCTCGGCCGGCAGCGCCCGGCGTCCGAGCGGTCGGGAGCCTGACCGGTGTGCGGGATCGCCGGCCTGTTCGACCCGGGACGGGTGAACGGGGCCGAAGCCCTCGATCGGCAGGTGGTCGAGATGACCGCCACGCTGGCCCACCGGGGACCGGATGCGGCCGGTTCGTGGTCCGACCCTGACCACGGTGTGGCCCTCGGCTACCGCCGGCTGGAGGTGGTGGGGCTGGGCCCGGAAGGCGCGCAACCCATGACCTCGCCCGACGGCCGGTGGGTGGTCACGTACAACGGCGAGGTCTACAACCATGGCGCCCTGCGACGCCGGCTCGAGCGCCAGGGTATGGCCTTCCGCGGCGGGTCGGACACCGAGGTGCTGGTCGGCGCGGTGGCGCAGTGGGGCCTCGAGGCGGCCCTGGAGGCCTGCGAGGGGATGTTCGCCCTGGCGCTGTGGGACCGCCGCCATCGCCAGCTCCACCTGGTCCGGGACCGGTTCGGTGAGAAGCCCCTGTACTACGGATGGGTGGGCGAGCGCCTGGCCTTCGCCTCCGAATTGAAGGCGCTGTGCGGGCTCCCGGGGTTCGACGCAGACATCGACCGTGACGCGGTGGCGCTGTACCTCCGGCACAACTGCGTGCCCGCCCCGCACTCGATCTACCGCAAGGTGGCCAAGCTGCCGGCGGGACATCTGATCACTTTGGGTGCGGAAGCCCGGCCCGGCCGGCTCCCCGCCACCCGCCCGTTCTGGTCGGCGCGACAGGCCGTCGAGTCGGCCCGTCGACGGCCGCTGGACGGTCCACCCGAGGTCATGGCCGATCAGCTGGAGGCGGCGCTGTCCGACTCAGTGGCGGCCCGGATGGTGGCCGACGTGCCGGTCGGCGCCTTTCTGTCCGGCGGGGTCGACTCCAGTGTGGTGGTGGCCCTCATGCAGCAGTACAGCCCGCAGCCGGTGCGCACGTTCACGGTCGGGTTCGCCGACCGCGCCTTCGACGAGTCGGCCGAGGCCGCCGCCGTCGCCGCCCACCTCGGGACCGACCACACGCCCCTGCTGGTCAGCGACCAGGACGGCGCCGACGTCATCCCCCTGCTGCCCGACATCTGGGACGAGCCTTTCGGCGACGTCTCGGCGGTCCCCATGCACCTGGTCAGCCGGCTGGCCCGGACCCAGGTGACCGTGGCTCTGTCGGGGGACGGCGGCGACGAGCTCTTCGCGGGGTACAACCGGCATGCCTGGCTGGACCGGTTGTGGCGGCGGTCGGCTCCGCTTCCCGACCCGGTCCGCCGGCTGGCGGGTTCGATCCTCGGGCACCTGCCCCCGGGCCTGCTGGACGAGGCGGCCCGGGCCACCGCCCTCCTGCCGGCGAGGATGCGGGTGAGGAACCCGGCGTCCAAGGTGGCCAAGGTGGGCAAGGTGCTGGCGTCGTCGGGCCCCGAGGATGCCTATCTCTCCCTGGTGTCCTACTGGGGCGACGCCGAGTCGATGGTGCTGGGGGCGGGACCGAGTGCTTCGATGGCGTCACGACCGTCGGAGTGGCCGGCGCTCGACGGCATCACCGAGCAGATGCTGTGGCTGGACGTGGTCAGCTACCTCCCCGACGACATCCTCACCAAGCTCGACCGGGCGGCCATGGCCACTTCACTGGAGACGAGGGTGCCGTTCCTCGACCGGGCCGTGTTCGACCTGGCCTGGCGGCTGCCCATGTCGGTCAAGCTGCACAACGGCGTGACCAAGTGGATCCTCCGCCAGGTGCTGTACCGCCACGTGCCGGCCGAGCTGGTGGAGCGGCCGAAGATGGGCTTCGGCTTCCCCATCGGCTTGTTGCTCCGCGGGCAGCTGCGGCCGTGGGCGGAGGAGCTGCTCGACGAGGGACGCCTGCGCCGTCAGGGGCTGCTCGACCCGGCGCCGATCAGACGGGCGTGGGCCCAGCACCTCCAGGGCCGCCGCGACCTCGGCTACGAGTTGTGGGCGGTGCTGGCGCTGGAGGCGTGGCTCGACCGATGGGCCCCGGGCCTCGGACGGTGACGCTGTGCAGCGAGTCAGGCTGACCGGGTCGATCCGGTGGTGGCAATGCCGCCGTCGGCGAGCCGGCGGAGCAGCTCGTACTCCGGCTCCACCCGCGACCGGATGCGCTCGCTCTGCGCGTCGGTCAACGACGAGCGGGCCCCGGTGACCCGGGCCCGGTGGACGACCAGTGGCAGCTCGAGGCGCCGGCCCAGGGCGGCCAGCCCGTCGGCGAAGTCCTCGGTGAACAGGACGCACGAACACCCGGCGATGCGGTCGGCCGCCTCGGACACGTCGAACCGTGCGGAGAAGGTGGACAGCTGGTTGAGGAGGTAGGCGGTGGGAACCCGGTCCAAGAAGGCGTCGAGACCGCCCTCGGCCTTGCGGCGCTCCTGCTCGGGGACCCGGACCGGCAGGTGGGGCTCGTCTCCGGCCACCAGGAAGTCGTAGTAGGAGTGCACCCGGGCCACGGGATCCCTCAGGATCGTGACCGTGAACGTCTTGGGCGGCAGGGGCTGGTCGGCCGCCGGATGGTGGGACCGCCCGTAGAAGTACGCTCCCTCGGCCAGGAGACGGCGATGGTTGACCACGAAGGCGTAGTCACCGCTGATGGCCCGGGGCAGCCGCGACGCCGCGGTCCGGCGCCAGACCTCCATCGGGTCCTCGCCGCCCAAAGCCATGAAGCTCTGGGCCAGACTGGTGCCGGCCGTCTTGCGGATGTGGTGGCAGTAGACCCGCCGGCTGCCGTCGGGGAGCTCGTAGGACCGGGCCAGCCTGCGATAGGTCGGATCGCTCCGGATCTCCCAGACATCTCGGAGCAGGCTGGCGCCGCGCCTGACGGTCCACTTGGGCCGCCACACCGGGACCAGCGGCTGCGGGCCGCCGCCGTCCTCAGGCCACGGCCCCGATCCCATGTCCGGCACAGTACTCCCCATCGACCCGCTCCAGAAGGCGGAACCACCCGGTTATAGTCTGGCCCCCTTGGGGAGCGCCCCGGCGAGGGCCGCCCACGGAGAGTCCGGCGCCGACGTTGCGCCCGGGAAGGCAGTGGGGGAGTGATGGCGTCGACATCCAGGGGCACGGACCAGGGGACGTCCCGTCCGAGGCGCGGCTGCCGGGTGGTCACCACGTCGCTGACGGCGCGGCTGCTGCTGGCCAATCAGCTCCGCTCCCTGCGCGACGTCGAGTGGACGGTGGTCAGCGGCGACGCCTATGACCACCCGCCCGGCGGCGCGGCGGTGAAGGTGATTCCCATCCGCCGGGAGTTCGCCCCCTCCGACCTCCGGTCGTTTGGGCAGCTGGTCCGCTATCTGCGCCACCAGCGGTTCGACTTCGTCCAGACCCACACGCCGAAGGCGTCGTTCCTGGGGCTCCCGGCGGCGCGGCTGGCCGGAAGCCACGCCATCTACACCATCCACGGCGCCCTCTACTTCGACGGCAACGGCCGGAAGGCCAACCTCCTGGGCTGGTGCTTCGAGCGGTGGTGCTGCGCCTGGGCGGACCGGGTCCTCGTGCAGAGCCGCGAGGACGAGCAGGCCCTGCCCGCGGCACGGATCTGCTCCCGTGCCAAGCTGGACTACATCGGCAACGGAATCGTGATGGACCGGTTCGTGGGCCCGGTGCCGCCCCCGGCGATGCACTCGTCCCTCCCCATCGTCATGATGGTCAGCCGCCTGGTGGCCGAAAAGGGGTGCGCCGACTTTCTGGGTCTGGCCCGGTCATTGGCCGGGCAGGCAAGCTTCGTGCACGTCGGCCCGGCCGAGCACGACCAGAGCGATGCCCTCACCGAGGAGGAGGTGGCCGAGGCGAGCGACTCCGGAACGGTGGACTTCGTCGGCCCGGTCGAGGACGTCCGCCCCTACCTGGCGTCGGCGACCGTGGTCGTCCTGCCCTCCTACCGGGAGGGAATCCCGCGGGTGGCCATGGAGGCCGCGGCCATGGGCCGACCGGTGGTGGCCTACGACATACGCGGCGTGCGCGAGGTGATCGACCCGGAGGCCGGACTCCTGGCGCCGCGGGGCGACCGTCGGGCACTCACCAACCTGGTCGAGGCCCTGTTGAAGGATCCCGATCGGTGCACCGCCCTCGGGGACCGCTGCCGCCGGTGGGTGGTGCCCCGCTTCTCCGAGGACGGGGTCATCGACCGGCTCCGGGCCGTCTACGCCGTCGTCGGGCAGGCGGCGTGACCACCGGGGTCTGCCTGACCGTCGACGTCGAGGACTGGTACGACGGCATGTCGGTCCTAGGGCAGGCCACCACCCGCCCTCCGGGGGCGCGGAGCGGGCTACCGGGCCTGGCCGACCGCCTCCGGGCGGCCGGGGACCGGGCCTCGGTGACTCTGTTCGTGGTGGGCAACTACGCCGCCTCGGTCCGCGCCGAGCTGGCCGACCTGGTCGCCGCCGGGCACGAGATCGCCAGTCACGGGCCCGACCACGGACGGCTGCCGGAGGACCCGGCCGCCCTGGTCGACTGGTTGCGACGGGGACGGGCGATGACCGAGGACCTGGTCCAGGTGCCGGTGCGCGGCTTCCGGTCCCCCCGGTTCGACGTCCCCGCCGCACTGGGCCTGGCCGCCTATCGCGACCTGCTGGCCGAGGCCGGGTTCGAGTACGTCTCGGACACCGGTCGGCTCGGTGGGCGGTCGCCGGTCCGGGAGCTGCCGGTGCTGACCCGGTACCGGATCCCGATCGGCGGGGGCAGCTACCAACGGCTGCTCCCGGGCGCCGTGGTCTCCGCCGCCGTCGGCTCCGCCGAGGGGCCGGCCGTCCTCTACTACCATTCCTACGATTTTGGGGCGACCCTCCCGAGCACCGGGTCCATCCGCTCGCTGGCGGTGGCCAAGCAGTTGGTGGGACGAGGAAGGGTGGCCGGAATTTTCTCCCGAGTGCTCAGCCGGTACGGCAGTCAGGCGTGTGGCCATGTCGAGTGGTGATTTCCAGACCTACTTCAACCGCCGCGCCGGCCGCTTCGCGGCCTTCTACTCGAGCGAGCCGGTGGCCCGGGTGCTCGGCCGGGGCCCGCTCTTCGACCGGTTGCGGCTGGCCGTCGACATCGCGGTGACCGCCGGGGCCGAGCGGGTCCTCGACGTGGGCTGTGGCAGCGGCCCGCTGTTCGCCCCCCTGGCCGCCCGGGGAATCCACGTCACCGGTATCGATCCGGCCGAGGCCATGGTGGCCAGGGCCCGGGAGCAGGCCGCCGCGTTCCCGGGGCTGGTCGAGGTCGAGCGGCGGGGATGGGAGACGGTCACCGAGGCGGATGCCGCCGACGTGGCCATCGCCCTCGGCGTGTTCGACTACCTGGACGAGCCCGCCGCCGCCCTGACCCGGATGGGGAGGGCCGCCGCCCACATCGTCGCATCGTTCCCGTCGCCGGGCGTGAGGTTGGAACTGCGGAAGGTACGCTACGGGGCCCGCGGGGTGGGTGTGCACGGCTACCCGACCGAACGGTTCGGCCCGTTGGCCGCCGAGGCCGGCCTGGAGGTAGCGGCGGTGCTCCCGCTCGATCGGGCGGGTCACGTCGTCCACTTCCGGCGCCGCACCGCTTCCCCGTGAAGTTCGGGGCCACCGCCCGATCGGCGTTCTCCGTCCTCCCGGTACCGATCCAGGGTCAGGTGCTGCGCCGGCTGCGCCGCTACCCGGCCTGGGCCGACGGCACCGCCCCTGAGGCACCGGCCCACCCGGGCGGGATGGCCGCCGGGCCTCCGGACTTCGTCGGGGTCGGCGTGTCCAAGGCCGGCACGTCCTGGTGGTTCAGCCTCATCCTGGCCCACCCCGACGTCCACCCCCCGGCGAGGAAGGAGCTCCTGTACTTCAATCGGCAGTTCTTCGAGCGCAACCGGGACCAGGGCTACACCGAAGCGGACCTCTTGGCCTATCACCGGTGGTTCCCCCGTCCCGTCGGGGCCATCACCGGCGAATGGACCCCGTCCTACGTGTTCCGCTACCAGCTCCCGCCGATCCTGCGTCAGGCGGCACCGGAGGCCAAGATCCTGGTCCTGCTGCGCGATCCGGTCGAGCGCTACCAATCCGACATCTCCCGCCGGATGCCCGCCCGGCAGCGGCACAACGTCCGCTACCGCTCGCTGGTGAACGGGATGTACGCGGCGAAGCTCGAGCCCTGGGAGGCGGAGTACGGACCGGCGGAGATGCTCCTCCTGCAGTACGAGGACTGCGTCCGGCGGCCGGGCGACCACCTCGGCGCCACCTACCGGTTCCTGGGGCTCGACGACACGTTCCGCCCCGCCGGCCTGCACGAGGCGGTCAACCGGACCCGGAGCAAGCGGGCCATGGACGAGTGGTTCAGGCGCTTGCTGGTCGATCTGTACGAGCCCGACGTGGTGGCCCTGGCCGCCCGCTATCCCCAGATCGACCTCCGCCTGTGGCCCAACTTCTCCCATCTTGCCGGCGGCGGGTGACCTGCCTACGTGACGTCGCGGTAGACGTTCTCCAGGCGTAACGTATCCTTTGGGGTGTGAGCCGGGGTTCGAACGAACATCGAGATCGAGGACGTCTACGACATCTGGCCGAACAACCAATGTCCCGGGACGACGCCCTTG
>DATBOO010000100.1:0-2544 GCA_036553725.1 Acidimicrobiales bacterium
AGGCGGCCCACTCCTGGATGGTGACCACCTCGTCGCCTCCCCAGTTCACGATGGTGGCCGGCACGCGGGCCGCGGCCAGGAGCGGTTCGATCTGCCGGTTGATGTCGTCCTGGAAGATGGGGGTGTAGGGGCAGGGGTCGAAGCGTGCCACGATCGGGAGGCCGGCCAGCACGGCTCCGAGGTTGAGGGTGGGGAGGCCTCCGTTCGGACCGTACGAGGCGTTCATGCGGGTGATCACCGTGGGCAGTCCGAGGGATCGGGCGTTCTGTCGGACCACCGCCTCCTGGGCGATCTTGGATACGGCGTAGGTCGGGGCCCACGGGCTGGTGCCCCCGCCCACCGGGTCTCCTTCGACGAAGGCGTGCATCGGGTCCTCGTGGGGCCGGTAGACGGACGAGGTGGACATGACCAGCGCGGCCCGGGCCCGATGGCAGTGCTGCATGAGCAGGCCGGCGCCCTCGGCGTTGACGGTCATGGCGTAGTCGTAGTCCGTCCCGGGCCCCTGGTAGGCGGCAAGGTGGAGCAGGTAGGTGAAGTCGGTGGGCAGCCGGTCGAAGTCACCCTTCCCGATGTCACACGACCGGGTGGTCACCCCGAGGGCGTCCACCCGCTCGCGAGACGTCGGATCGCGGAAACGGGCGATGCCCCAGACCTCGTTCTCTCGGCTCAGGTACTCGGCAATGGGGAAGGCGATCTGTCCGGCAGGGCCGGTGAGGAGGATCTTCTCGTCGCGGAGCATCGCCCGCCCTGTATAGCCAGCGACTGGCTCGAGCAGGAAATGGCCCGCAACCGACCGGCCGGTCCGCCTCGGCCGGTCCGTCGGCGCCGGCCGTCGATCCCGGTCACCCGAGAAGGGGGTTGACAAGGCTAACAGTGTTAGCTACTGTGACTAACAGCGTTAGCCACAAGGGTTGGCCAACCGGGTCGGCCAACAAGGCCAAGGAGGAACAGACGATGTCGGAAGATCGCCGCGACGACCAGCAGAACGAAATGGAGGAAGTGCGACCCGGGGTGGCCGCAACCAGTGTCCACTACCGGCAGCCGGGCTGGTTCACCCGGAACGTGGCCAACCGGGCTGTGGCCGGCCTGACCCGGGCCGGGCTCAGCATCTGGGGCAGCCGTGTCCTCGAGGTGCGCGGCCGGTCCTCGGGCAAGCTGCAGCGCATCCCGGTGAACGTTCTTGAGATGGACGGGAACCGGTATCTGGTCTCGGCCCGCGGCGAGGGTCAGTGGGTCCGCAACGTCCGTGCCGCCGCCGGCCAACTCGTCCTCCTGCTCGGTCGGAGACGGACGCCGTGGGTCGCCACCGAGATCGGGGGCCCGGAGAAGACCGCCGTCCTCCGGGGCTACCTGCGTCGGTGGAAGGCCGAAGTCGGGACCTTCTTCGACGGGGTCGACGCGGATTCGTCCGACGGGGAGATCGAAGCCATCGCCTTCCGGCACCCGGTGTTCGTGCTCCGGGCCGCTTCGTGACCATTGCCGCCCCGGGGGTCGGCGCCATCCCACGACCGGTGCCCCGGATGCGGTCGGCCCGGGTGGCGGAGCTGGTGCGGGCGGCCCTCGACCTGCTCGAGTCGGAGGGGCCCGGAGCCCTCACCATGCGGCACCTCGCCGACGCGGTGGGCATACGAGCACCGTCCATCTACAAGCACCTCGACGGCAAGTCGGCTCTGGAGGTGGCGCTGGTGGAGGACGGCCTCTTCGGGATGGGCGATGCCCTCCACGATGCCCTCGGCGACCCCGGCCCGGACGGCCCGGTGGCCTCGCTGCTGGCTGCCTACCGATCCGAGGCATCCCTCCGCCCCAACCTCTACCGGCTCACGACGTCGTCGGCATTTCCGCGAGCCGATCTGCTGGAAGGCCTCGAGGACTGGACGGGGGAGCCGTTCTTCCTGGTCACCGGTGAGCCGCACCGAGCCCAGGCCCTCTGGGCCTTTGCCCACGGCACCGTCATCCTCGAGCTCGACGACCGCTTCTTCGATGGCTCGGATCTCGACCTCACCTGGCAGGCCGGCGCCGCCAGCTTCGGTGGGACCACGGCTCCGTCGACCGCCCGCCTGAGCCCGGGGTCGTCCAGCTGAGATCCACAGGAAGCCGTCGGATCGGTGTCCGACTTCGGGGCCGTGGCCGAAGTGTCACAATTGGCCGTTGGTCG
Organism: Acidimicrobiales bacterium; assembly: GCA_036553725.1. Taxonomy (GTDB): domain Bacteria; phylum Actinomycetota; class Acidimicrobiia; order Acidimicrobiales; family RAAP-2; genus Bog-756. Next base: position 2,156 of record DATBOO010000100.1, read on the forward strand.
GAGCGAGAGTGGTGATGCACGGCATGCATGCGAGGGAAGCCGGGCAATGGCGGTGATCTGGTGATCGCCACCACTGTCCACAGTGGGAATGTCGTGCTGGTCGTGGCGGTGTTCTTCGCCAGTGCGGTTGAGATGGTCGAGGCGCTGACCATCGTGGTGGCCGTCGGCGTCACCCGGGGATGGAGATCGGCCATCGAAGGGGTGGTGGCGGCACTGGCCGTGCTGGCCGCATTGGTGGTCATCCTCGGCCCTGCTTTGGTGCACTACGTTCCCCTCTCGGTCCTCCGATTGGTGGTCGGCGGCTTGCTGCTTGTGTTCGGGCTGCAGTGGTTGCGCAAGGCGGTGCTGCGCGCCGCCGGCCTCAAGGAGAAGCACGATGAGGATGCGAT
>DATBOO010000055.1:0-12017 GCA_036553725.1 Acidimicrobiales bacterium
TCCTTGCGAGCCCTCTGCCCGCCCATCGGCACATCTGCGTCGCTGGTGTGGAACGCGACCAGTGCGTACCCCCCGCGGCGGAGGACCCGGGAGAACTCCCGATAGGCCAGTGCACGCTCGGACACATCCAGATGGATGAGGGCGTAGAAACAGACGATCCCGGTCAGGGCACTCGAGGCGAGGGGCAGACCGGTCATGTCGGCGGCGATGAATGGCAGGCCCGTGGCCCGCTGGCCCACTGCGCACATTCTCGGTGAGAGATCGAGGCCGATGGCATCGGACCCACAGCTGGCGAGATAGCCGGTGACATGGCCCGGACCTGCGCCCACGTCCACTATGCAACCTCCGCCGGCCAACTCGGCTACGGCTGCCAACAGGGCCCGATCCAGGGGTTTGCCGTCCAGCTCGCCGCTGAGCTCCACCGAATACCGACCGGCCACCAGGTCGTAGCTCCGACGGGTGTTCGCCTGCTCTCCCACCTCGGTCAGCGTACGGCGGATCGGTGCCGCCCACCCTGCCGGTCAGACGTACTCGCGCCTCCGCAGCCAGACCAGCGTGCACCAGCCCCAGACGGGTGGGAGGTAGGAGCTGAAGAGCCGTTGGATGAACACCGCGGCGGTGGCATCGGACTCGGAGATGCCTGCCGCGGTCAACCCCAGGATCATCCCGGCCTCCACCACCCCCATTCCCCCCGGCACCGGCGAGACCCCACCGATCATCGAGGCCAAGGTGATCACGATGATCAGGGTGGCCAGACTGAGATGGTCTCCAAAGGCCCGCAGTGAGGCGGCCAGGGCCAGGGCCACCGCCAGCTGGGTGATGATTGCGCCTCCGAAGAGCTGGACCAGCTTCCGCGGGGTGGAGAGCACCCCCTTGGCGTCGTGCCAGACGGCGGCGATCCGAGGACGGACCTTGGCGGTGGCCAACCGGCGGACCCGGGGTATGGCGAAGAGCAGCCCCAGCACCAGCGCCACGGCGAGCACGGCAACCAGCAGGACCCACACCGTGTGACCGCTGCCCGAGGCGGGATGGTCCTCGAGGTGGAGTGTGCTCCAGGCCAACGGGATGCAGACGACGAAGAGGACGCCCTTGACCACCCAACTGGCCGCGGTGATGACCGCACCGGAGCTGACCGCCAACGAGGCTTCGTAGCCCTGCTGCTGGAAGAACCGGACCCGGGTGGCGAACACGGCCGGCGCCCCTCCGGCCAGGGAGCTGAAGCTGTTGGCGATCTCGATGGCCACCACCCGGCCGAACGGCAGGTCGCCGGCCACGCTCCCGAGGTCCTCGACGGCCGACCCGACGAACGCCGACTGGGTGAGCAGGAACACCAGGACCACCCAGGCCCAGTTGGCGCCCACGATGGTGTCGAAGGAGTTGGTCACGTTGATCAACGTGCCGATCAGCGCCCAGCCGCCGATCAGGGTGCCGATGACCAGGATCAGATTGGGCCAGCTGACCCGCCGGGGCTCGGCCAGCTTCGGCACCTCGATCGACCCGGCCGTGGCCGCCAGCGTCCGGACGTCGTCCAACAGTGACGCCTTGCCCCGCAGCCGCCGGGCCAGGACCGGATCCAGTCCCGCCCGGCGCAGGTGTTGGAGGACGCCGCCCAGGAGCTCGGGGCTGAGGCAGCGGGCCGCCGATGCGGCGGCCCGCTCCGGTCCGACCACCAGGGCCACCGAGGCGACGGCTCCGGCCAGGTCGCGGTCGAGGCGGTTCTCCTCGGCATTGGAGGTGGCATTGCGAAAGTCGCACAGGCCGAAGTTCCCGGTGGCCGGGTCGACGAGGATGGTCTCGCCGTTGACAGAACCGTGGGCGACGCGGGCCGACCGGAGCTCGAGGAACTGGTGGCACAGGTCGTCGAGCATGGTGTCGGTGAGGGCGTCGGGCGCGGCCTCGGTGAGGGAGCCGCCCACCGGCACCCGGCTGACCAACAGCGCGTCCCGGGACGAGCCCGAGGTCCCGGCGGCGACCACCTCGGGGACGATGACCCCGGTCCGATCGGCCAGGAAGGTCAGGTACGCCTCGTGCTCGACCTGCTGGAGCCGGGTGAAGGTGAGGGTCGGCCCCGAGTCCCGGTAGAAGAGGAAGCGCCCGGCTTTGGCCAACAGCTTGGCGTCGGCGGCGTCACGCCCGTAGACGGCGATCCGCAACCCGGCTCCGGCGCCGCCATCGGCGAGGATCTCCGTGGCGCGATAGGTGGCGACCCCCCAGACCTGATGGGGCAGGGAACGAGTGTCCCGGACGTCGACCCCCAGCCCGGCGAGGAGGGTCTCGACATCCGACACCGATGGCAACCCGAGCGGCGAGCTGAAGACCAGATGGACGGCGGCGGTGGCGCCCCAGCCGATGACCAGACTGCCGAGCACGTTGATCGGGAGCCCGTGGCCGCCGGTCACCGTCGACACGCTCACCAGCAGGACGAAGACCTCGATGAACCGCTGCACCATCCGGGCCAGATAGGGCAGGGCGGCGGCGGCCACCGCCATGAACACCGCCACCTGGATCACCGGGAACCGAAGATGGATCCCGTTGATGACCGTTCCGGCCGGACGACCACCGTTGGCGCCCAGGACAAAGATGAGAAGCAGGCTGATGACCACAGCGCCCACCGCCGCCAGCCCGATGTCCCGGGCGGTCACCCAGCGGCGGGCCACCAACGCCAACACGATCAGCACGCCGGTGATCCCGAAGGCGCCGACGTCGTACACGACGGTGACCAACCAGCTGAGGCTGCGGGGTGAGGGGTAGAGGACCCCTCCGACCACCCGGTCGAAGTGGGAGCTGTACCCGATGGCCAGAACACAGCAGACGAGGGCGATGCCGGCCAGCGCCAGCTTCACGCCATCGCTCCCGCGTCGGCGCCGCTGACCGTCGCCCAAGGGGGCGAACAGGATCGTCCGCCACCGTCCGGGCAGCGGGCCCGGCACAACCGTCCGTGGATCGGCGCCGGCGCTGGTGTCAACCGCCATCAGGTGAGCCAGTGTAAAGGGCCGTTCTGAAGCGGCCCTGCGATCTCCGACGGATCGGCGGTCGGGTCCGCTCTCAGCATCGGCCGGGAGCGGCCGGTCCCCGCGGTCCCGGAGAGGGGTAGGCGGCGGTGAACCAGCGGGAGACGTGGCTGGGGGCGGTGACCGCCCTGCCGAACCATGTCGAAGCCCTGGCCACCTTCCGGGCGCTTCCGGGTGCGGCTCCGTCGAGTAGTTCGTTCCAGAAGATTCCCCACCCACCGGCCAGCGCCTCGCCCAGCCGGGGGGCGGTGATCAGGCGTCCGACGGCGGCGACCGCCCGGGGTCGGCTGACCAGCGCGGCATGGCCGGCCGCGGTGATGCGCTGATAGGGCAGGTGCGCCCGGGCCAGTTCGTTGCGGTAGCGGGCCGCGGCCGTCCCCGGCCACCCGAGCACGGCCTCGGCCGCACCCCGCCCGCTGGTCATCGCCTGGGCGATTCCCTCCCCCTGGAGCGGGTTGACCAGTCCGGCGGCGTCTCCGACCAGCAGGACCCGTCCGGCGGCCGGCCTCGTACCCACCATTCCCATCTTGAGCCAGCCCCCCAGGCGGCGCAGCGCCCGCCCGTCGGGTGCCCGCTCGAGGAGGCCCAGCTCGGCCAGATGGCCGAGATAGTCGGGCAACACCCGGACCGCACGGGCACCGGCCTGGCGGTCGGACCGCGTCCCGATGCCGACGCCCACATTGGCGATGCCACCGGGTCCCGGGAATATCCACCCGTATCCCGGGAATGCCTGCCACCGGACCGGCTCCCACAAGGTGATGGCCGGGAGGGCGACGTCCTGCTCCAGATAGGTGCGCACCGCGAACCCCCAGAGCACCTTCGAACCCTCGACCAGGCCGGCACAGTGGGCCACACGGCTGGTGGCCCCGTCGGCACCGATGACGAAGTCGGCACGGAGCTCCCTGCCATCGCCGTCGCCGTCGCCGAGCGCAAACCCGTCGATGTCGGCACCGGACCACAGCGGGCGGTCGGCCCGGCCCTCACAGGCCACGGCACCGGCCTCGAGGGCGGCAATCCGCAGGGCGTCGTCGAACACCGTCCGGGTCACGGAGAGAGCGCGGCCGGGGTACGAATCGCCATCGAAGCACGGGAGCAGGACCCGCCGCCCGGTGGGGCCCACGACGGCCATGTCACCCACGTCCAGCCCGTTCGGCACGGCCAGGCCCAGGTCAGCCAGGACCTGGAGGCCCCTCGGCCCGACGAGGTCCCCGCAGGCCTTGTCCCTCGGGAACCGGGCCTTGTCGAGCAGCGCCACACGGGCACCGGCGCGGGCCAGCACCAGGGCGGCGATACTCCCGGCGGGGCCGGCGCCGACCACCAGCACGTCAAAACGCCTGGGACTCACACCACTCCTTCCGGGCGCCGACCGCCTACGGTGAGATCTTCGCACCCGAGGAGGCGCGGTGGACACTCCCGAACCAGAGGACCCCAACCGGTTCGCCCGGCAGCTCTTCACCCCGCTCCCTGACCGCTATGACCGCCTGGCCGAGCTCCTCTCCATGGGACAGAACGGCCGCTGGCGCCGGGCCATGGTCGACCACATCGTGCCGGACCGGCCTGGCCTGGTCCTCGATGTGGCCTCCGGGCCGGCCGGCGTGGCCCTCCAGCTCGCCGAGCGCACCCCGGCCCGGGTGGTGGGCGTCGACCTCACGCTCGACATGCTCCGCCAGGGCCGGACCAACGTGGCCCGGCGGGCCATGGCCGAACGGGTCCAGCTGGTGGCCGGCCGGGCCGAGCAGACGCCGTTCGAGGACCGAACGTTCGATGCGCTGACCTTCACCTACCTCCTCCGCTACGTCGACGACCCCGGAGCCACCCTCGTCGAGCTGGCCCGGGTGGTGAAGCCCGGCGGGGCCGTCGCCAGCCTGGAGTTCCTCGTGCCGGACAGCCGGTTCTGGCACTTCTGGTGGTGGCTCTACACCCGGCTGGCGCTACCGGCGGCGGGATGGCTCACCGGCGGCCGGCCCTGGTTCGAGGTCGGCCGGTTCCTCGGCCCGAACATCTCGGCCCACTACCGGCGCTACCCGGTCGATTGGACCGTCGAGGCGTGGCGGCGGGCCGGATTCGTCGACGTCGGCGTGCGGCGGATGAGCCTCGGCGGCGGCCTGGTCATGTGGGGACGACGGGCCGGTGGGTAAGGCCCCGCCGGCGAGTGAGCCGCCACCCGAGCCGCGCACCGCCTTCTATGCGGCCCGGCCCGGCGGTTGGCGCGATTGGTGGACCCTGCTCCATCCGCCCTACACCGGCTGGCACCTCGCCTATGTGGTCATCGGCGCCTGCCTGGCCCCCGTCGTCAACACCACCCGGCTGATCGCCACTCTGTTGGCCTTCTTCCTCGCCGTGGGTGTGGCCGCCCACGCGCTCGATGAGCTCCACGGGCGGCCGCTGCGCACACGGATCCCGTCGGGCGTGCTCGTCGTCGCCGCCTCGGTGGGACTGGCCGGTGCCGTGGCCCTCGGGATCGCCGGTGCCGTCGAGGTGGGCTGGGCGCTGGTCCCCTTCCTGGTTGCCGGGCCGGTCCTGGTGGTCGCCTACAACTTCGAGCTCTTCGGCGGAGCCGTGCACAACGGCGCCGGGTTCGCCGCCGGCTGGGGCGCCTTCCCAGTCCTGACCGCCTATGTGGCCCAGACCGGGCGCCTGGCGCTGGCACCTCTCATCGCCTCCGTCGGCGCCTTCGCCCTGTCGGTGGCCCAGCGGGCGCTCAGCACCCCGGCCCGGCTGCTTCGCCGGCGGTCCGCCGAGGTGACCGGGGCGGTGGTGATGACCGACGGCGGGGAGCTCCCGCTCGACCGTGCGGTGTTGCTGGCGCCACTGGAAGTGGCCCTGCGGACGATGTCGTGGGCGGTGATGTTGATGGCCGCGGCCCTGGCCGTCGCCCGGTTGCATTAGGCGCGCGGTAGCCGCCGCTGGAAGCCGGCCACGGTCATCTCGACCACCCGGTCATGCCCCCACTGGAGGACCGGCCGGCCGATCCGATTGGCCAACCGCATGGCCGGCTGGCGCATCTCGACCGTCCATCCCACCTCGGCCCTGGTTCCCCCGCCCTCGGGGTGCAGCCGCAGCTGCCCCTCCCCCACCAGGTCCCCGCCCACCGTGGCGTCGATGGAGTACGGGCGCTCGCAGTCGACCAGCTCGACCCGGAGCCGCATCCGGTACGGCAGCGGAGGGGTGACGGCCCCGAAGAGGACCGAGCCGGTCGTCAAACCGTCGCCCTCGAGCCGGAAGTCGGTCAGCCAGGGCCACCAGCCCTCGAACTGGTCGACCTCCTCGAGCCGATCCCACAGGCGATCGGGTGCCAGCTCGAACCGGTAGCCACGTTGGTAGGCGATGACGGCCTCCGGCACCTTCCCACGGTACGGCGTGGACGGCCGGACTACGGTCGGCGTGTGCCGAAGGGTGCTCCCGCCGCCGACCAGGGACGATGACCGACCTCCCCCCGCCGCACGCCGCCGACCTGACCGCCGCCCTGGCGGCGTCGGGCGGAACGGTCACCCAGTTCCTCGAGGAGCTGGCCGGCGAGACGGTCGACGCCGACATCCTCGCCCAGGAGACGGAGCCCGCCGGGCCCGACAACCGGCTGGGTCTCGACCCCGGGGCCGAGCTCCTGCGCCGGGAGGTGCTGCTGACCGGTCGGGCCACCGGGCGGAGGTTCGTCTATGCGGAGTCCGCCATCGCCGCCGGGCGGCTCCCCCGATCCCTGCGGAAGCGCCTCGAGCACAGCCGGGAGCCCATCGGTCGGGTGCTGATGGACCACGGGATCGGGATGCGGAGGACGGCTCTGGACGGATCCGTCATCGCCCGCAGCACCGACCGGCGGGTCGAAGCCCTCATCCGTGAGGCTCCATTGTCGCGGCGCTACCTCATCGTGTCCGGCGGTAACCCGGTCATCGTGGTGAACGAGTGGTTCCTGCCGGTGGTGGCCGAGACCCTCGCCTCCCTGCCCCGAGGCTGAGCCGCCGGCAGATGCCTCAGGCCGGAGGCCCGCTGGCCAGCGTGACGCTGGCGCTCTGCTGCTGGCCGGACCCGTCGGTCCACTTGAGCTGAACGGCGTCTCCGGGATGGTGGGGCTCGAGCAGGCCGGTCAGGTCGGACGGGGAACCGATCGCCGTCCCGTTGAGGGCCGTGATCACATCGCCCTGGGCCAACCCGGCCTTGTCCGCCGGACCGCCGGACACGACGGTGGCGACGGTGGCGCCGGATGTCGAGGCACCTCCACTGCCGAAGCCTCCGAACCCGCCGGAGCTGCTCGAGGACTGGACACTGACCCCGAGGAACCCGGTCTCCCCGATGTGCACCGTGGACGAGGCCTTCCCGCTCTGGATCTGCTTGGCCAGTGAGAGCGCGGTGGCGATGGGGATGGCGTAGGCCTGGCTGCCCGACACCTGGTACCCGGAGCCGGCCGACGCCGCCGTGTCCATGCCGATGACCTCGCCTGCGGTGTTGACCAGGGAGCCACCTGAATCGCCCGGCTGGATGTCGGCATTGATCTCGATGAGCCCGGTCAGGTTCTCGGCATTGCCTCCGCCGCTGTCGCTGGCGGTGATCGACTGGTTGACGGCGGTGACGGAGCCTCCGGCCGAGCTCGGTGTCCCGCCGGTGCCGCCGGCGTTGCCGACGCCCACCACGGCTTGGCCGACGGCCGCCGGCTGGTTGCTGATGGAGACCGTCTGCAGCCCGCTGGCCCCGGACAGCTTCACCACGGCCACGTCGCTCGTGCGGTCGTAGCCGATGACGCTGCCCTTGTAGGTCTTGCCGTTGCCGACATCGGTCACGCTGATGCTGGTGGCCCCCTGGATGACGTGGTTATTGGTGAGGACGACACCCGATGAGGAGATCACCATGCCGGTGCCGGCCGCCTGCTCGTTCTGGTAGCTCAGGTTGGTGTTGACGTCGACGAGGCCCGGGGCCACCTTGGCGGCGATCGAGGAGATGTCCGAAGGGGCACCTGCTCCGGTCGAGGAGTTCCCCGACGAGCCCGACCCGAACGGATAGGTCTCAGCACCCGATGATCCCGATCCCCCCGGGGAGTTGAACGTCGGCGCGGCGGCAATCCTCGTCGTGCTGCGCACCGGCCAGGCCAGGTGGCCGAGTCCGGCGCCGGCGAGGACGGCGACCACGACCAGGATCGTCGCCAAGGCGACGACCACGCCGGTGCGGCCCTTGGACGGGGCCGGTCCGTGACCCGGATCAGCCATGCCGCCATGCGGCCATCCACCGTACGGCGGCAGGCCGCCCGGTGCCGCGTAGGGCGGGAGTTCCTCGGTTGGCGCGCCACCCCACCCGCCGGTGGCAGGGGTGCCCGCGGGCGGAGTCGGTGGCGGCGGCGGCGGAGCCCACGTCGACGGGCCCTGGGCCGGTCCGTATGGATAGCCCGGCGAGGTCGGGGATGCGCTCCCGCCAGCCGGTGGCTCGTCTGCCGGTCCGGTCGTTGGTGGCCAGGTCTCGTTCATGTCCGTCTACCGTCCAATCCGTACTGCGAAGGCGATACTCACCCGACCATTGGACACGGGCCACCTAAGGGCACGGTGAACCCACCATATGAATTGCGTAAACCCGCTCGGGCGGGCCGAAGGGCCAGCCGTGGTCGATCCGGCAAACGGGCGCGGCGCTCCGGTATGACCGCCTGGTTGTAGCTCATGCCCTTTGAGGGCAGCCCACCACCGAGCGGCGACGGAACTCGGAAATTGCCCGGGCCCGCGCGCGCTGATCCGTGGTAGTAACGGTGGGTGACGATCCTCGGCCCGCGACCAACGACGGTCGGGCCCGACGGGAGGACTGCCCATCGATGATTCCTCATGCGTGGGGCCATGAGTGCGACGACGCCGACGATGCCAAGGTGGCCAATGCCTACGGGCGGTGGGCGGACCGCCTCTATCTCAGCTTCGCCGCCCTGTTCCTGCCGGTGGCCATCGGCGACCTGGTGGTCTGGATGACCGGTGGATCGCTGATGAGCCTCCTGGGTCCGACGGCCCTGTTCTGCTTGTGCATCGCCTATCTGGACAAACGGCGGCGGTTCCGCCGTTCGGTCCGGGCCGGCGGCTCGCGATCCCGGCCCGGCGCCGGTCGGTGGGAACAGCCGGATCTGCACCCACTCTGAACCTGGGAACGACGGCTGACGGGCGCGGCCACGGACGCGTCGACAACCCCGGAGCCGGCTCCGCAGGGGATCGGGCACGACGATCAAGTCGGGGTGTGACGCTCGAGTATGGGGGCGGTGCCCGTTCCCGCCGGAAGGGTTCCGAACACCCCAGCGCCCGCACCTCCGAGGCGCGAGGCGCAAAAGGCGTCGGACACCGCCGCCGGGGCGAAGCGGACGAGGAGGGAGGCCTGCCAGACCAACGCCATGCGCTCGACCACTGTGCGGGCCCGCAGCTCTAGCGTCTCGGGCTCCGCCAGGTCGACATGGAGGTCGTCGACCGCCCGGGCCAGGCGGCTGTCCCCGCCCTGGGCCAGCCCGACCTCGGACCAGAAGGCGTCGAGGGCGTCGGGCTCACGGGAGAGGGCACGGAGCACGTCGAGGCAGATCACATTGGCGGAGCCCTCCCACACGCCGTTGACCGGGCTCTGGCGGAACAGACGGGGCAGGCCCGAATCCTCGACGAAGCCGTTGCCGCCAAGGCATTCGAGTGCCTCGGCGGAGTGTTGCGGGGCCCGCTTGCAGGTCCAGTACTTCACGATGGGTGTCAGCAGGCGTTGGAGGAGCTGCTCGCGTTCGTCGCCGTCGGGAGCGTCGTAGGAGCGGGCCAGCCGAAGAGCCGAGACGGTGGCGGCTTCGGACTCGACGGCGAGGTCGGCGAGCACGTTGGCCATCAGGGGCTGCGCGGCCAGGCGCCTTCCGAAGACGCTCCGGTGGGCGGCGTGCCAGGTGGCCTGGGCGGTCCCCTGGCGCATGATGGCCGCCGAGCCCAGGATGCAGTCGAGCCGGGTGTGGTTGACCATCTCGATGATGGTGCGAACCCCGCGTCCTTCTTCGCCGACCAGCCGGCCCGACGCGCCGAGCAGCTCTATCTCGCTCGAGGCGTTCGACCGGTCGCCCAACTTGTCCTTGAGCCGCTCGATCCGGATCGGGTTGCGGGTGCCGTCCGGCCGCCACCGCGGGGTGAGGAAGCAGCTGATCCCCCCGGGCGCCTGGGCCAGCATCAAAAAGGCGTCGGACATCGGTGCGGAGCAGAACCACTTGTGGCCGGTCAGCCGGTAGGTGCCGTCCGGGCCGTCACCGGCGGGCTCGGCGCGGGTGGTGTTGGCCCGCACGTCGGAGCCGCCCTGCTTCTCGGTGAGCGCCATGCCACAGGTCACTCCGGCCTTGCCGGTCGCCGGCCGGTCGGCCGGGTCGTACTCGGTGGAGCAGATCATCGGCTCCCACACGGCGGCCACCTCGGACTGGTGCCGGAGCGCGGGGACCACGGCGTAGGTCATCGAGACCGGGCAGATGTGGCCGGCATCGACCTGGTACCAGACGATCACCTTGGCGGCCCGGGCCACATGGGCGCCCGGACGGGGGTCGGCCCACGGACCGGAGTGGAGACCGTGGGCCAGCGACGTCCTCATGAGCTCGTGGTAGGCGGGGTGGTACTCGACGACGTCCACCCGGTGCCCGTACCGGTCGTGGGTGTGCAGCACCGGCTCGTTCTCGTTGGCCAGCCGTCCGAGCTCCTGGGCCGCGGCCGAGCCGGCCAGGGTCCCGAGCTCGTCGAGCTCGGGGAGGGCCCAGCCCGCACCCTCACGTCCGACCGCCTCGACCAGAGCCGGGTCGGCGGCCAAGACGTCGTAGTCCTCGAGCGGCGGGGCCTGGTTGAAGACGTCATGGGTGTCGAACCCGACTGTCATGGATCCCTCCTTCTTCCCGAGGCCTGACTTCTGGTGACACCCTCGTCCGGACCCTAGCTCCGCCTGCGCCAGCTCGGACCGGTCGGACCGTCCGGGCAGTGGATCCCCGGTCACGGTACTGTTGGCCACACTGCCGGCATCGGCCGGAGTTCGAGAACCGGGGGGTCCGTCGTGCGCCACCGTCACCTTCGCCAGCTGGCTGCGGCCGTCGGCCTCCTGGTGCTGTGCACCTCGACCATCGTGCCTCCTGTGGCGGCGTCGGCGGCCCAACCGGACATTCCGGCACCGCCCGGGCTACCCGCCTTCTACAGCGTGCCCCAACCACTGCCGGCCGGCGGGGCGGGCACCCTTATCAAGTACGAGGCGGTCCCCGACCCCAACCTGGTCGGTGCCACCCTGTACGTGGTCATGTACAAGTCGGTGGGGCCGAAACGCTCGCTCGTCCCGGTCACAGGGATGGTGGTGGTGCCCGACGGGACGGCCCCAGCCGGCGGTTGGCCGGTGATCACCTGGGGCCACGGGACCAACGGCATGGCCGACATCTGCGCCCCGAGCCTGGCGGGCTCGTCGCAGATCCCCGCAGCCAATCAGCTCGTGGCGGCCGGCTACGCGGTCACGGCCAGTGATTACCAAGGCGAGGGGACGCCCGGCCTGATGCCGTACATCGTCGGTGCTTCGGCTGCCGAGGACACGGTCCAGATCGTGGCCGCCGCCCACGCCCTTCCCTCGGTGTCACTGAGCCCCAACTACGTGGTGTGGGGGCACTCCGAGGGTGGCCAGACGGCCATGTTCTCGATCTACGACCACAAGTACGCGAAGACACTCAACCTGCGCGGTGTCGTGGCCGGTGCGCCGCCATCGCAGTTCTCGCTCCTCTACGCCTTCCTGGTGACCAGTCCGTTCGACTTCTACCTCATGATGGTGGCGGGCTCGTTCAACAGCTACTACGGGGCCAAGAAGGCGCCCCTTTCGCAGATCATGACGGCGTCGGCCCAGGCGTTGATGCCCCAGCTCGACCAAGGGTGTTCGGGCTACGTCAAGGGCGTGGTCGATGCGGCGGTGGCGGCTACGCCGAACCACACCCTGGCCGACCTCATACCGCAGAACCCCTTCAGCCTGCCCAAGTGGGCCAAGCTGCTGTCGGCCAACGACCCCCAGTCCTTCAAGAAGAAGACCAAG
>DATBOO010000195.1:0-8089 GCA_036553725.1 Acidimicrobiales bacterium
CCGCCAGGAGCTGGAGCATCAGGCCCTGGTAGTCGAAGCTCTTGGTGCACAGAAGGGCAATGGTCAGGACCACGGCGTCGACCCGGTGGGCCCCGGTAGGCCAGCGCCGCGACTGCATGGCCCGGATGCCCTGGATCTCACACGGCGTGCCCACCACAGCGATCCGGGGCTTGGCCGGCAGGTCGTAGCGGGACAGGTCCAGCTCGGCCAGGGCCATGGTCTGGTTGTAGTAGCTGCCCGCGGCCTCGGTGATCTCCTTGGCCGTGGTGGCCAGATGGGCCACCCCCTTCCACGGCTCGTCCGGATCGTCGCTCGGGCGGGTCACCAGGGCGCCGTCGATCTCCCCGCCGGCCAGGGCGGCGATGAGCAGGGCGGTAACCACCCCGCCGTCCTGGGCGCCGTCGGGACGCGAGCCGGCCCGTACGGAGTAGGAGTCGAGCACCGCGCCCAGCCCGTCGCCGGGGGGGCCGCCGGTGATCTTCCAGTAGTTGTCGGCGGCATCGGCCCGGACGACGGTGCCCTCCGCCGCCTCGGGGCCCTCGGCGGTCGAGGGGGGCCACAGGGCTTCGTAGCGGAGTCCGCCCCGGGGGCAGAAGTCCCAGCACAGCGAGCAGCCGGTGCACATCTTGACCAGTTCGGGCAGGTCGGTGTCCTCGTGGATGCCGATGGAGTTGGACGGGCACACCGCCACACAGGTCCCACACTGGATGCACCGGTCGGCGCCGATGACCCCGGCCTGCAGCTCCCAGAACCAGGTCTTGCCCGGCGGCTCGGCGACGCCGTTCATCTCCTCGCGTATCCGGTAGGCCTTCATCGGGCCGGTACGCCCTGCCTCGGGGTGATGGCCACCGGCGTCCCGGTCCCCTCTTCGGCCAGTGTGTGGCGTAGGTCGTCGTTGGGCACCCGCCGGGCCCAGTTGTAGAACGGCTCGCCCTCCCGGCGCTCCGACTGGTAGCGACGGACCACCCGCAACAGGGCGTCGGGGACGTCGTTGACCGGCCGGGCGTGCTCGATCCAGTCGATGAAGGAGGCGCCGGTGCCCAGGGATCCGCCCATGCCGATGTCGACCGCCTCGGCCAGGTGATCGCCCACGTGGGCCACCTCACCCCGGAACCCGATGTCGGCGATCTGGGGCTGGGCGCAACTGGCGGAACAGCCCGAGAAGTGCATGCGGATGACACCGGCATCCTCTCGGGGGCCGGAACGGCCGCCCGGCGTCGGCAGTGCCCCCACCGGCTCGCCGGCCAGCTGCTCGTCGAGGAACCTGGCCCACTTGACCGCCCGCTCCTTGGTCTCCACGATGGCGTAGCGGCAGAACTCGCTGCCGGTGCAGGCCACCACCCCGCGGGAGAAGGGCCCCGGATAGGGCGAGTACTTCTGCATCAGGTCCTCGGACAGCAGCGCATCGAGGCGGGCCTCGGGCACCCCGGTCAGCGTGATGTTCTGGTCGGTTCCGATGCGCACGGTGCCGTCACCGTGGGTTTCGGCCAGGCGGGCCACCTCAACCAGCTCGAGGCCGTTCATCCGGCCCACCGGGACCGAGCAGCCCACATAGAACAGCCCCTCTTCCTTCTGGGGATGCACGCCGACATGATCGCCCCGGTACCGGCGGGTGAGGTCCTCCCCCGCCGGGACCAGCTCGAAGCGGGCGCGGGCGGCCAACTCGGCCCGGAATCCCTCCGGACCCAGTTCCTGCACCAGGTAGCGCATGCGGGCCTGGCCCCGGTTCTCGCGGTTGCCGAGCTCGCCGTAGAGCTGGGCGATGGCCCGGGTGACCTCGACGGCCTGGTCGAGGGCGACGAAGACGTCGATGTCCGAGGCCATGCGCTCGCCGTCCGACAGCCCGCCGCCGGCCAACAGGTTGAACCCGAGCCTGCCGTCCTCCGCCCGTGCCGGCCAGAGCCCGATGTCGTTGATCTCGGCCTGGGCACAGTCCTCGATGCACCCGGTGACCGATATCTTGAACTTGCGGGGCAGGTTGGCGTACTCACGGTTCCCGGTGAAGTAGTCCGAGATGGCCCGGGCCACCGGGAGGCCGTCGAAGGCCTCGTGGGCGTCCACCCCCGAGACCGGGCAAGTCAGCACGTTGCGGGACGAATCGCCGCAGGCCTGGAGGGTGGTCAGGCCGACGGCCGCCAACCGCCGCCAGATCCGGGGGATGTCCCCGATGCGCAGCCAGTGGATCTGCACGCTCTGGCGGGTGGTCAGGTCGGCATAGCGCGAGCCGAACACCCGGCTCTCCGTCCCGTCCGGCCCCTCGCCGAAGGCGTCGGCCACCACGCCGATCTCACGGATCTGCGGCGCGGTCAGGAAGCCGCCGGGGATCTTGATCCGCATCATGAAGGCGTCCCCGCCCTGCTTCTGCGGGTAGATGCCGGCCCACTTCAGCCGTTCCGTCTCGCCGGGCACCTTGGCGATCCCGGCCGGGCCCGTCTTGGAGTAGGTGTCGATGATGGCGTCCGCGATCTCCAGTGGATGCCGCTCGAGCTTCCACTGCTCGATCTCGTTGAGCTCGCCGATGGTCCGGTAGGGATCGATGAACGGCATGGGGCGGTCGGGCCCACGGATGTTGAGCCCGTAGAGCTCGTCCCGGTCCTTGGTCATCTCAGACGTGCCATTGACATCAGAAATGCAGCCTTCTCAGAAATACAGCCATCTCAGACGTGCAGCCCGCACTCGACCTTGTCCGAGTCGGACCAGCGACCGGAGCGGGGGTCCTCGCCGATCTGCACCGGCCGGGTGGTCGGCGCGCAGCCGATGGACAGGTACCCCTGGGACAGTAGGGGGTGCTCGGGGATCCCGTGGTCGGCCCCGTAGCCGGCGACGTCCGCCTCCGTCCAGGTGGCCAGCGGGTTGATCTTCACCATTCCCCAGCTCTCGTCGTAGGAGACCACGGGTGCGTCGCGCCGGGTCGGCGCGTCGACCCGCTTCAAGCCGGTGATCCAGGCCTCCTTGCCCTCGAGGGCGAGCTTGAGGGGACGCACCTTGCGGAACTCGCAGCACTGGGCGCTACCGCACGGCCACTGCTCGGCTCCGGCCGCCGGCTGGGTGATCGTGAGGTTGAGGTCGTAGAGGGACCGGATCCGCTCCACGTAGTCGAGCGTCTCGGGGAAGTGGGAGCCGGTGTCGAGGAACACGACCTCGATGGTCGGATCGACCTTGACGGCGATGTCGATGAGCACGGCGTCCTGGAAGGAGGCGGCCATGGCCAGCTTGGAACCGAAGCGTTCGACGGCCCAGGCGACGATCAGGCCGGCCGGAGCGGACTCGAAGGCGGCCGACTGTCCGTCGACCTCCTGGCGCAGTTCGGTCAATTCAGTCTTGCTGGCCACGATGCTCACTTCCACGACCTCTCTGTCTTGTGTCCTGCGAGCCCCCCGCCGACGATCCCCCTCCGACCGGGCAACCACCGGGCCTGCCTTTCCATTCCACGGCGCCCCTGCCCGGGGAGGACGACCCGGTCGGGGCCGGCCCCCTTCGGCCGTCGGGCCGTCCTGTCTCGACCACCGGAATCGTCCGACTCACCACTCCAGACTATACATGACTAATCAGATCAAGTTTTAGAACAATCGGTCCGGGAGGCCCGGCAACTCGCCCCGGGAGTGGGCAACGGCGACAATGGGGCGGCCCACGACGGGCCCGCCCGTCCCTCCCGATGCCATGACCGAACCCCCGGATCCCCGGCCCGACGACCAGCCCGACTTCCCGGTCGTGCTGCGGCTGGCCGGGTGTCGGTGCCTGGTGGTGGGCGGTGGGCCGGTCGCCGCCCGCAAGGCGCAGGTCTTGGTGGAGGCTGGGGCCCAGGTGACGGTGGTGGCGCCCCGGGCGGTCGACACCCTGGCCGCGCTGGCCTCGGCGGGGCCGGCCCGGCTCCGGGCGGTGCCCCCGTCCGGCGGGGCCGGGTCGCTCGATCTGCAGCGCCGGTCCTACGAACAGGGCGAGGCGGCGGGCTACGTCCTGGTGGTGGCGGCCACCGGTCGGCCGGAGGTCGACGGGGCCGTCGTCGGCGACGCCGTCGGCGCCGGGGTGATGGTCAACAGCGCCGACCGTGCCAGTCCGGGAACCATCCAGCTTCCGGCCGTGCACCGCGACGGGCGGGTCACCGTGGCCGTCTCGACCGGCGGGGCCAGCCCGGCCCTGGCCCGATGGCTCAGGGACCGCATCGCCGGGTCGCTTCCACCCGGCGTGGCCCAGATGGCCACCCTGGTGGACGAGGCCCGCACGGCCATGCGGGACGCCGGCCGGCCCACCGGCTCGGTCGACTGGACGGCCATCCTCGACGATCAGGTGGCGCCGTTGGTCGCCGCCGGAAGGATCGACGAAGCCCGGGCGGTGCTGCTCGATGCCTGCGTCCCGCCCTCTCCCGGATAGTCGGGCGCCGCCACCATGGCGGAGTGATCCCGGAGTGAACCGGGCACGTCCGGTCACGGGACGGCTGCCGGCCCGGAACTGGAGGGGCGCGGCGACGTCCGTATCGGTAAGGTGACCGGGTGCATCCCGAGAACGTGCTGGGTCTCGACCAGATCGACCTGTCGGATCTCGCCTTCTGGGAGCGTCCGCCGGCCGAACGCGAGGGCGCCTTCCGACTGCTCCGGAACGAGCGGCCATTGGCCTTCTTCGACGAGCCCTCCATCCTCGACTCGCCGCTGTCCCCGCCCCACGGGCCGGGCTACTGGGCGGTGACCCGGCACGCCGACATCGCCGAGATCAGCCGGAACCCGGAGATCTACTGTTCGGGCAAGGGGGCGGTGAGCATCATCGACCTCGCCCCCGCCACGGTCGAGTACTTCACCGGGATGGTCTCGACCGACAACCCCCGCCACGCCCGCCTGCGCCGGATCGTGTCCTCCGCCTTCACCCCGCTGCGCGTCAAGAGCATCGAGCAGAGCATCGAAGAGGTGGTCGACCGGGTTATCGGACGGGTCTCCGGCACCGGTGGGTGCGACTTCGTGGCCGAGATCGCCGCCCCGTTCCCCCTCGAGATCATCTGCGCCATGATGGGCGTGCCCGCCTCGCAGTACGACATGGTGTTCCGCTGCTCCAACATCATCCTCAGCGGCGGCGACCCCGAGTACTTCCCCGACGGCATCGATCCCGTGCTCGTGTATGCCGACGCCGGCCGGGAGCTCACCGAGCTGATGGACGAGCTCGGCCGCGAGCGGGCCGACCACCCCCGCGACGATCTGATCACCGCGCTGATAACCACGAACATCGACGGTGAGGCCCTGACCCAGGCCGAGTTGGCGTCCTTCTTCATCATGCTGCTGACCGCCGGCAACGAGACCACCCGCAACGCCCTCAGCCACGGGCTGGTGGCACTGACCGAGTACCCCGACCAGCGGGCGCTCTGGCAGGCGGACCCCGCCAATATCGGCGCCACCGGGGTCGACGAAATCGTACGCTGGGCCTCCCCGGTCAACTGGATGCGCCGGACGGTCACCCGGGACACCGTCCTCGGGGGCCAGGCGCTCCACGAGGGCGAGAAGATGGTGCTCTTCTACAACTCGGCCAATCGGGACGAGGCGGTGTTCGACGACCCGTTCCGCTTCGATGTCCGCCGCCATCCCAACCCCCACCTCGGCTTCGGTGCCTCCGGGCCCCACTTCTGCCTGGGCGCCCACCTGGCCCGGTGCGAGATCGACGTGATGATCCGGGAATTGCTCAAGCGGCTGCCCGATATCGAGGCCACCGGCGAGCCCACTCGGCTGCGGTCGAGCTTCATCAACGGCATCAAGTCCCTCCCCTGCCGCTACTCCGACTGACCGCCTCCGTCCGGCCGGCGGTCACTTGGTCACCATCACCACCGCGGCCGCCACCAGCACCACGACCAGCGCCGCAGCCGTCCCTGCCACCCGGAGGCACTGGGACCGGAGGCGGCGGACAGGTGTCCGGTCATCGCCCACCGCCACCTGCAGCCTCCGCTCGGCCGGCCACAGGACCATCTCCGCCGCCACGGCGGCCACCGCCCACAGGACGAGGCCGGCGGTGATCCACCCGTCGGCGAACGTCCAGTCGCCGTGGCTCATGGCCATCAGCACCACGCCGAGCACCGGCACCACGAACAGGATGCGACCGGCCCAGTTCACCCCGGGACGGTAGTAGCGCCGCACCGGTTCCGAGGTCGAGCCCCATCGGCAGAGGACCAGGGCGGAGAGGCCGGCCGCGGCCACGGCCCCGAGGGCGACCAGCCCGGCCAGCACGTGGGCCAGCAGGACGAGGTCGTAGGCCGCGTCCCGGGAGTGGACGGCCATCAGCGCCGCGGGGTGGGCAGAAGGCATCGGAGCGATTCTGGCACCCCGCACGTCCGGGGCGGCCACCGGCTTGGCACCGCTTCGGGCCCCGACATTGCTACGTTGGTGGCAGGACGTACGCCATTTGCCTGGCACAGGGGTCAGGGGCGAGCGTCGAAGACTGGATAGAGGTGGCGACCGTGCGTAGTGACACCAGGCAACCACAGAGGAGCAACGCGCACTTCTGATGAATCAGCTCCGACTCGATCCCCTCACCGGCCGCTGGGTGGTGGTCAGCACCGACCGGGCCGTCCGGCCCAAGGCCTTTGCCCCCCGGATGGCATCCATCCAGGCCGACACCTCCCGACCCTGCCCCTTCTGCCCGGGCAACGAGGAGACCGTGTCCCCCACCCTCGAGACCCTCGGCGCCGACGGCCGGTGGCTGGTCCGGGTGGTCCCCAACCTGTATCCCGCCTTCGAGGGCAATGCCCCCTTCGTGGTCACCAACCGGGGCCCGGTCTTCACCCAGGCCACCGCGGGCGGCATCCACGAGGTCGTCGTGCTGTCGCCGGATCATCAGAACTCGTGGTCGATGCTCAGCGACGAGCAGACGGCGGCGGTGATGACCGCCATCCGCGACCGGATCGAGGAACACTCCTCGATACCCGGGCTGCGCTACAGCCAGCCCATCGTCAATGCCGGGCGCGAAGCCGGAGCCTCGATCGAGCACCCCCACGGCCAGCTGCTGGGCATGTCCTTCGTCCCCCGCGAGCTGGTCGAGGAGCAGGCCGGGTTCGCCCGGTTCGCCGGGCGGTGCCTGCTCTGCACCACGGTGGACGCCGAGGAGAACGTCAACCACCGGGTCGTCTACGCCGACGAGCGCGTGCTGGTGATGTGCCCCTTCTGGAGCGGTGCGCCCTACGAGATGCTGGTGATCCCGCGGGCCCACGGTCCCCACCTCCACCACAGCCCCGACACCGACCTGATCGCGGTGGGCCGGGCGCTCAAGGTGGCCCTCGGCCGCTTGCGCGACGTGGTGGGGGACGTGGCCTACAACCTGGTCTTCCACTCGGCGCCCTATCGCGCCCCCGAGCCCTACCACTGGCACGTCCATGTGGTGCCGAAGCTCACCACGGTGGCCGGCTTCGAGCTGGGCACCGGCGTGCTCATCAACATCGTCAACCCCGAGCAGGCCGCCGAGGAGTTGGCCGTCCCCACCCCGGTGTCGCGGGCTGGCTGAGCACCGCACCGCACCGGTCGGGCCGGGCCTGACCGGGGGCCCTCCGGTGGTCAGCGGGGCGGGACGGGCCGGTTCAGGCCAACTCGAAGCACAGGGACCCGTGCGACGCCAGCGTGGCCGGATACGGCTCGGCACCGATCAGCGGGAAGGCCACCCGCCCGAGCAGTTCGATGGGCTGGCGCCCCACCCACCGCTCCACGTGCAGCTCCGCCGGCTGGGCCAGCCGGCTGAGGTTGTGCACGCAGAGCACCGGGTTGACCGGCCCCCGGCCGGCGAGGTCCGGCGCCGAACGCACGAAGGCCAGCACCGACGGATTGGCCGAGGGGATCACCTCGAGATCACCGGTCCCGAGGACGGGGAATTCGCGCCGCACGGCCAGGATCCGCCTCATCCAGTGCAGGAACGAGCTCGGGTTGCGTTGTTGGGCCTCGACGTTCACCGCTGAGAAGCCGTAGACCGGGTCCATCAGGGGAGGCAGGTACAGCTGGGCGAAGTCGGCCCGGCTGAACCCGCCGTTGCGGTCCGGGGTCCACTGCATGGGGGTGCGGACCGAGTCGCGGTCGCCCAGATAGAGGTTGTCCCCCATCTGGATCTCGTCGCCGTAGTAGAGGACCGGGCT
>DATBOO010000001.1:0-15568 GCA_036553725.1 Acidimicrobiales bacterium
GCTGGTAGCGCATCGCCACTGCCCCCGAGCCGCACTCCAGCCGGTTCACGTGCGTCAAGTCGACATGCTTCGATAGCCCCGCAAACAACGTCGGCCCGTGGCCCGCGAGCCTGGGATGCACCACGAACTCGTACTCATCGATCAATCCCAGCTCCGTCAACGCCAGTGGGAGCTTCACACCTCCCACGAACAGTCCCTTGTCCGACTCTCGCTTGAGCTGCTGAACGGCCTTGCCCAGGTCCCCGCGCACGAGCTCCGCGTTCCAGTCGACCTGCACAAGGGTGCTGGACACGACGTACTTCTTTGCCGCGTTGATCGTCTTGGCGAAGGGTTCCATCCAATCAGGCCTCGCTCCCGTCGGCGCCGGCGGTCGCCACGCTGATTCCATCATTTCGTAAGTCACCCGGCCAAAGAGAAGGGCATCGGCCTGGTTGAGGTTCTCGGCCGCGTGACGATGCAACTCTTCGTCGGCGGGGATTGCACGATGATCACAGCACCCGTCCAATGTGACGTTGATGGAGTACCGAAGGGGTTGCATTTCGCGAGAGTACCGCCGATGGGTACACCGGCGGCTTGGCATTGGAGACGACGGGTGACAGCTGGCTGAGCTGGCGGCTCGCTCGTTCGCACACCGGCGACCCATCGCTAGCACCGACTAGCAACGCCTCGATATATAGAGGGCGGCGTCCTCCACCTTCTGGCTGGGTACCGAGGTCGACTGCGGTCGTAGTCGAGCGCCCGTTGACCGAATCTCTGGGACGCCCGACTCGCCTCTCGCCACAGGTCCGACATTTGGTACCCACCCGGATCCCAAGGGCCACCGCTACGGTTGGCCGGCCAGCCTACCGCCAGGCGGCTGTTGATTCGGTCGGGAGGACCTTCCCGGTCGCCTGGTGTAGGGGCGTTGCCGGCGCCCTCAGGTTCCGGATTGCGGGCGGGGAAGCTCCGCGGCTGCCTTAACCCGTTCGAGCGTGCGGAGCATGTCCCGCTGGTTGCGACGCTCGCGCAGGAACCCGCCGAGTGGGTGCCAGATCTTGGTGAAGAGGTTGTCGCCGAGGTCGAAGGACTCGGTGACCTCGGTTCCTCCGTCATCCGTGGCGCGAAACTCGTAACGCCAGGTGTTCACCGGCCGATCGCCCATGATCACCGCGAACTCGAAGACCTGTCCGGGCACGCACTCGGTGACCTTGCAGGTGGTCCAGTACAGGACCGGCCAGTTCTCATTCCGTCTCACATGGCCCCGATACCTGGCGCCGACGATCGGACCGGTGGCACCATCGATCCACTCGGCCTCGACCACCTCCGGGCTGTACTCGCCCATTTTGGTGATGTCACTGACGAGCCCCCAGACCTTGTCCGGTGGCGCGTCGATTTTGAGATCGACAGCCGCGCGCATGCCAGCAGACTGTAGGCCTGCGAATGACAAAAGTCATTCCGACCGAAACGGGCCGACGACCGGTGGTCGCCCGCGACCGGCACAGAGGTGCAGCACAGGCGGGACAGCCCTCGGCGCCGCCAATTGCCGCGAGCGGCGTACCCGCTCATCTCCGACAGCCGCCAAAACCCCGCCTACGGCCCGACGGCGAGGGTCCGGAAGACCATCCCGGTCCGGGGCTTGGGATGGAAGTAGGTGCTCTTGGGCGGCATCCGGCGGCCCGCGTGGGCCCACTCGGCGATCTGGCCCACCGTCACGGGTCGGAGGAGTACCACGGCCTGGGCCTGGTCGGAGGTCACCGCCTCCATGCCGGCCTGCCAGCTGTTGACGAACTCCAGCTCGTGGTCGGGGAGCTCGGCGATGACCAGGGCGACCATGGCCGAGTCCAGCTCGGATCCTGCCGCCTCGGAGGTCCCGTCTTTGGGCGAGAGCAGCCAGGCGCCGGACGGCATGACCAGGGCCAGGGTCCCGGTCTCCCCGAGGGCACTGGTGGTTCGGCCGTCGAAGTCTCCGGCCCGGGTCACGTCGAACCACGACGAGAAGGCGTCGACCAGATCGAAGCCGTCGGGCAGCCCGGACAGGGCGCGGTGTATGGGGCCGACGTCGAGTTGCTCCTCGGTGAGCTCCACGATCAGAGCCATCACCAGTCCCGCTCCCCGAGACCCCTCCTCGGTCGGAGCACTCTCACCCTCGGCCAGGGCACGGCGGTAGGCGCGGGCGGTCTCATAGCGGTGGTGCCCGTCGGCGACCACCACCGGCGACGCTCCGACGGCGTCGACGACGGCGCCGATGACCTCCGGATCGTCGATCACCCACAGCTCGTGTCGGACCTGGTCGGCATCGACGGCCATCCCGTCGGGCGGATCATGGATCACGAACGTCTTGCTCAGCCCGGGGCTCAAAGAGAGCCCCCAGATCGGCGAGAGGTTGGCCTGGGTGGCCCTGAGCAGGTCGAGCCGGTCGCTCTTCGGCTTGGGCAGAGTGAGCTCGTGGGGGAGGATCCCCGCGGCGCTGTCGTCGTCGATGCCGAGGCCGCCGATCACCCCGTTGGTGGCGCGGCCGTCGGGAGCCGTCATCCGGTAGGCGTAGAGAGCCGGAGCTGGGTCCCGGACCAGGACGCCCTCCTCCTGCCACCGCTCCAACTGCCTGGCGGCATTGGCGTAACGGTCGAGACCGGCGCGGTGGTCGGGCTCGGGCAGCTCGACCCGGACGGCGTTGGCGCTGTGGCGGCCCGCCAGCTCGGCCCGTTCCGGCGGGCTGATCACGTCGTAGGGAGGGGCGATGACCATGGACAGATCGACCCGGCCGGCGTCGTACCGGAGCCCGGCGAACGGTTCGAAACGAGGCATGGCCTCTGCGTAGCACATGTGCGGTCCAGTCGTGGACGGACTCATGTCCGGGACAAATCATACGTTGACGTAAACTGCGGATATGAGCCGCACCCCGACGACCGGGACAGGAGCCGACGAGGCCGCCGCCAAGCGCACCCGGTGGATCGTGCTCTCCAACACGACCCTGGGTGTCTTCATCGCCGGGATCAACCAGTCGATCGTGATCATCTCCCTGCCGGCCATCTTCCGCGGCATCCATCTCGACCCCCTCCAGCCGTCCAACATCGGGTATCTCCTGTGGCTGCTCCAGGGCTACATGGTGGTCACCGCCGTGCTGGTGGTCACCCTCGGGCGGATCGGCGACATCTTCGGCCGGGTCCGCATGTACAACGCCGGCTTCGCCATCTTCACGGCGGCATCGATCGCGCTGGCCGCCATGCCGTTCTCCGGGTCGGTCGGGGCCACCACGCTCATCGGGCTCCGGGTGGTCCAGGGGGTGGGTGGGGCCCTCCTGATGGCCAACTCCACCGCCATACTCACCGACGCCTTCCCGCCCGAGAAGCGGGGTTTCGCCATCGGGTTCAACATCATCGCCGCCGTGGCGGCCTCGTTCATCGGTCTCATCCTCGGCGGCCTGCTGGCCGACATCAACTGGCGCCTCGTGTTCCTGGTCAGCGTGCCGTTCGGCCTGTTCGGCACCGTGTGGGCCTATCTCAAACTGCATGACACCGGCGTCCGCCGAGCCGCCCGCATCGACTATCTGGGGAACCTCACCTTTGCCTGCGGCCTGGTGCTGGTGATGGTGGGCCTGACCTACGGGCTGCAGCCCTACGGCGGCCATTCCATGGGCTGGCTGAGCCCGTGGGTCGACGCCGAGCTGGTGGGCGGGGTCGCCCTGCTGTCATTGTTCGTCTTCGTCGAGTCGAGGGTCGTCGATCCGATGTTCCACATCGAGCTGTTCCGGATCCGATCGTTCCTCGGCGCCACGGTGGCGTCGCTGCTGGCCAGCATGGGCCGCGGCGGCCTCCAGTTCATGTTGATCCTCTGGCTCCAGGGGATCTGGCTTCCACTACACGGCTACTCCTTCGAGTCGACACCGCTGTGGGCCGGGATCTACCTGGTGCCGATGTCGATCGGGTTCCTCGCCACCGGCCCGATCTCGGGCAAGCTCTCCGACCGCCACGGACAGCGGTGGTTCTCGACCCTGGGCATGGCCGCCGCCTCCGCCACCTTCATCCTGCTCCTCGCCTTGCCGGTGGATTTCCCCTATCCGGTCTTCGCCCTGCTGATCCTGGTGAACGGGCTCGGGGTGGGGATGTTCTCCGCTCCGAACACCACGACGATGATGAACAGCGTCCCCGCCGGGGACCGGGGGGCGGCGTCGGGCATGCGGGCGACGTCGATGAACTCGGGCTTCGTCCTGTCCATCGGCATCTTCTTCTCGCTGATGATCGTGGGTCTGTCGTCAGGCCTGCCGAGCGCCATGAGCCACGGCCTGGCCTCCCACGGGGTGCCGGCGGCCACTGCGACCAAGGTTGCGGGCCTTCCGGCGGTGGCCACCCTGTTTGCCGCCTTCCTCGGGGTCAACCCGATGCGGCAGCTGCTCGGCCCCCATGTCCTCCACCAGGTGGGGACGGCCCAGGCCGGCGTGATCACCGGCAAGTCGTTCTTCCCGTCGCTCATCTCCGGCCCGTTCCACAGCGGCCTCGAGATCGCCTTCGCCGCCTCGGCGGTGCTGTGCGGGCTGGCGGCGGCCTTCAGCTGGTGGGCCGGCAACTGCCGGCCGGCCCCCGAAGAGGTGGCCGAGGCGCTGCGCCACGAGACCATCGTGGACGGCCACTCCACGGCTCCCATCGACGGCCTCGAGGCCGCCCTCCCGGATGTGGTGGAAGTATGAGTGGCAAAATGGACGACGTGACCGGCCAGCCGCAGCTGCTACCGATCGGTGAGGCCGCGGAGCGGGCCGGGGTGTCGCCCCGGACCCTGCGGTGGTACGAGGAGATCGGGCTGCTGGCCCCCACCGGCCATTCGAGCGGCGGTGCCCGTCGCTACAGCGAGGACGATCTCGGCCGGATCGTGCACATCCGCGAGCTGCAGTCGCTCCTCGGGCTCGACCTGGGGGAGATCCGGGACATCCTGGTGGGCGAGGACGCCCTGGCCGGGCTGCGCCGCGAGTACCAGGCGGGGGCCGAGGCGGTGCGCCGCAGGGAGATCCTCCTCGAGGCCTCGGGCATCAACGAGAAGCTGCGCGGGGTGGTGGCCGGTCGCCAGCAGCACCTGGAGGCGATGATGCGGTCGCTGGAGGAGAAGTCGGCGCGCTACACCGAACTGCTGTCCGAGTTGGACCCGGACCCGGGCTGACGGGTCGGGTCTGCCGGGGACAGTCAGGCGTACTCGGCCACCAGCGCGGCCAGGGCCTGGGCACCGGCCGGCTGGAGGTGCACCTGATCCGGGGTGAACCACTCGGGGTGGCCGGAGGACAGCGCATTCCAGTCGGCCAGGACGGCCACGCCCGGGTAGCGGGCGACGCCCGCGGCCAGCACGGCGTTGTCAGGCGCGGTCCACGACCGGGGAACGTTGATGTTGACGAACACGACCCGTTTGACCCCGGCTGCCGCCTGCATCATGGCGTCGAAGTCCGACGAGGTCACCGAGCCGTTGGTGCCGAGCTCGACCACCAGGACCGTGCCCAGGGTGCCGGCCGCCCGCTCGGCCTGGACCACGCCGACGCCCGTCTCGAACTGCCGGCTGACCAGTCCGTCGACCCGCGCCCCGGGCACGATGGCCAGCAGGTCGGGCTGGATGTCCAACATGATCGAATCGCCGACCGCCGAGACGGAATCGGCCACCGGCACCGGGGCCGGGGCCGGGGTTGAGGACGTGGGCGAGGCCGGGGGCGACGACGTGGGCGAGGACGTGGACCCGGTCGTGGACCCGGTCGGCGCCCTCGTCGCCGGGGGAGTCGTGGACGTGGACGCCGAGGCGTGGGAGGCGACGGCCGACAGAGCGGAGCGGGCCTGCTCCGAGCGATTGTTCAGCGCCAGGCCCAAGAGCCCGAGCAAAAGGGCCAGGAGCAGGCTGCCGATGACCCGGTCCATCCGGCTGATCTTGCGCATCCCCATCAGTTTGACCTGCTCAGGCCGCAGACGGGGAGCGGGTCGACCGGGCAGTTGGTCGGCCCTTGGCCCCGCGGCGGATGACGCCTGCCTGGCTGGCGAGCCACAGGGCCAGGCCCAAGCCGGAGTAGCACACCCCGAGCACGATGACGCCCGGCCAGCCGTCGGCGGCGTAGGCGAGGCCGGTGGTGGCCGATCCGACGGCCCCGCCGATGAAGTAGGTGACCATGTACCCGGTATTGAGCCGTGAGCGTGCCGAGGGATCGATACCGAAGATCAACTGCTGGTTCTGGATGTGGACCGCCTGGATGCCCAGGTCGCCGAGCACGATCCCGGCGATGAGCGCCCACAGCTGGTGGGCGCCGACGGCCAACAGCCCGATCGAGCCCGCGATGATCACCAGTGACCCGCCCGTCACCCATCGCTCGAGGCCCCGGTCGGCGAGTCGCCCGCTGAACGACGCGGCCAGGGCCCCCGCCGCCCCGAGTAGCCCGAACAGGCCGATGACCGCCTCGCCGTAGTGATAGGGCGAGCCGACCAGGAGAAAGGCCAGGCTGGTCCAGATCACGTTGAACGTGGCGAAGGCCAGGCCGCCGATCGCCGAGCGCAGCCGGAGCAGTGGTTCGGTGCGCATGAGGTGGACGACGGAACCGAGCAACTCCGAGTACACCATCGACGGCCGACGGTCCTCCCCGGGCAGCCGACGGTTGAGCAGGGCCGAGAGGACGAGCACCACCCCGCCGGCCACCACGTAGACGGTGCGCCATCCCGCCGCCTGGGCGATCAGCCCCGAGAAGGTACGGGCCAGGAGGATGCCGAGCAGCAGGCCGCTCATGACCGCGCCCACCACACGGCCCCGCTCCCGGTCGTCGGCCAGCGACGCCGCGAACGGGACCAGGATCTGGGCGGCCACCGAGCACAGGCCGGCGATGGTCACCGCCACGATCAGGACGGTGATGTCGGGGGCCACCGAGGCGGCGAAGAGCGCGGCCGCCGCCACCAGGAGGATCCCCGGGACCAGTCGGCGGCGGACGAGGATGTCCCCGAGCGGCACGATGAGGGCGAGGCCGATCCCGTAGCCGATCTGAGCAGCGGTGATGACCAGCGCGGCGCGTCCCGAGCCGACGTGGAGGTCCCGTGAGATCTGGGGCAGGAGCGGTTGGGCGTAGTAGAGGTTTGCCGCCGCGATGCCGCACGACACCGCGAACAGCGCCACCATTCCGGGGCCCATGCGGGAGCCCGCCGGGGATGCCGGCATCAGGCCCCCGCCGCCCGGGTGACGGCGCCGGCCGCCGAAGGCTCGAGTCCGGTCGCCGCCGGCCAGGGGAGGACCACGATCACCCAGCGTAGGAGACTCGGTGCCCGAGAGCCGGCGCCCGGAGGACCGCGTGCGTCCCGGCGCCGGACCCGGGAGGGCCTGGTTCGGCCGGGGCCGACCCTGCTCGTAGACTCGTCCCGGTGAAGGAGGTCGGCGTGGAGGCCAGGGGGAGTGCGATCACGGACTCGACGGCAGGTGGCCGGCCCGGTGGCGGAACGACCGGGGCGTCGCCGGGGGATACCGCCATGACCGGGGCGCCGGGCCATGCGGCCCCGGCCGAGGAGCCGGGCCTCGACCGGATCGTCACCGTGCCCAATGCCATCACCCTGGTGCGACTGGCCTGCATTCCCCTGTTCTTGTGGGTCCTGTTCGGGGCCGGGCGCCAGACGGCGGCGGCGGTGCTGCTGGCTGTCCTCGGCGCCACCGACTGGGTCGACGGCTTCGTCGCCCGCCGCTATCACCAGGTCTCGACGTTCGGGAAGGTGCTGGACCCGGTGGCCGACCGAGTGCTGGTGGTCACGGCGGTGGTGGCCATCACCATCCACGGCGCCGTGCCCGTCTGGTTCGGGGCGGCCACCCTGGCCCGTGAGGTGGTCGTGTCGGGGGCGGTGCTGTTGCTGGCCTCGCTCGGGGCCCAGCGGATCGACGTCCTGTGGGTGGGCAAGGCGGGCACCTTCGCGCTGATGTTCTCCTATCCGGCGTTCCTGCTCGGCTATGGCACCGCGGCCTGGCAGTACCCGATCAGCGTCACCGCCTGGGTCACCGGCCTCATCGGGCTCACCCTGGCCTGGATCGCGGCGGGCTCCTATGTGCCCGTGGCCCGCCGCGCGCTCGCCGACGGGCGACGGTCGAGGGCGGGACGGGAAACGCCATGAAGGCGGTCATCATGGCCGGCGGCGAGGGGACCCGGCTCCGTCCCCTCACCTCCAATCAGCCCAAGCCGATGCTGCCCATGGCCAACATCCCGATGATGGAGCACGTGGTCAACCTCCTCCGCCAGCACGGGTTCGAGGACGTGGTGGTGACCGTGGCCTTCATGGCCAATGCCATCCGCACCTACTTCGGGGACGGGTCCGAGTACGGCGTGCGCATGGTCTACGCCACCGAGTCGACGCCCTTGGGCACCGCCGGCTCGGTGCGCAACGCCCGGGACGAGCTGGACGAGCGCTTCCTGGTCATCTCGGGCGACGTGCTGACCGACATCGACCTGAGCCAGGTCGTCGACTTCCACGACCAGCAGGGCGGACTGGCGACCCTGGCCCTCAAAGCGGTGGAGAACCCACTCGAGTTCGGAATCGTCATCACCCGGGAGGACGGGTCGATCGACCGGTTCCTCGAGAAGCCGACGTGGGGGCAGGTCTTCAGCGACACCATCAACACCGGCATCTACGTGCTGGAGCCCGAGATCTTCGACTTCATCCCGGCAGACCAGGCCGTCGACTTCTCCGGTGAGTCGTTTCCGGCCGCGCTCGCCGCCGGGAGGCCCCTCTTCGGGTATGTGGCCGACGGCTACTGGGAGGACGTGGGAACGCTCGAGGCCTACCTGAAGTCCCACCAGGACATCCTGGATCAGCGGGTGCAGGTGGACGTCAACGGGTTCCAGCTGCGCCCCGGGGTGTGGCTGGGGAAGGGCGCCGAAGTCGACCCGAGCGTGGTCATCGACGGGCCCGCCGTGATCGGCGACAACTGCGTCATCGGGCCGGGGGCCCGGCTCGGCCAGTACTGCACCCTGGGCCGCAACGTGCGCATCGGGGACAACGCCGTCCTCCAGCGGTCCGTCGTCCATGACAACACCTACCTCGGATCCGGCGTCCGGGTCGACGGGGCTGTGCTGGGCCGCGGATCAGACCTCCGCCAGGGCGTGCGCTGCGAGGAAGGGGTGGTCCTCGGCGACCAGTGCCTGGTGGGGGCCCACGCCGAGATCAAGGCGGGCGTCAAGATCTACCCGTTCAAGACGGTGGAGGCCGGGGCCACGGTCAATTCCTCCATCGTCTGGGAGTCGATGGGGGCCCGTTCGCTGTTCGGCCGGGACGGGGTCCGGGGCCTGGCCAATGTGGACATCAGCCCCGAGCTGGCCGTCCGGCTGTCGATGGCCTGGGCGTCCACCTTCGAGAAAGGGGCCACGGTCACCGCATCCCGGGACACCAGCCGCGCCGCCCGGGTGCTCAAGCGGGCCATCATGGTCGGCTGCAACGCGGCCGGAGTCAACGTCGACGACCTCGAGGCCGCCACCGTCCCGGTCACCCGGTTCCAGATCACCTCGTCGAGCAGCATGGCCGGCATCACCGTCCGGCTCTCCCCCGACGATCCGCAGTCAGTGGTCCTGCGGTTCTTCGACAAGGAGGGGATCGACGTCGACGAGACCGTCCAGCGCCGGATCGAGCGTCTGTACCACCGGGAGGACTTCCGGCGGGTGCTGGCGCGGGAGATCGGCGACATCGGCTTTCCGCCCCGGGCCCTCGAGTTCTACACGGCTGCCCTCATCGACTCGGTCGACCTGTCCGAGGCGAGGGAGGCCGGCCTCAAGCTGGTGCTGGACTACTCGTTCGGGACCAGCAGCTTCGTGATGCCCAATCTCCTGGCCAAACTCGAGGCCGAGGTACTGGTGGTCAACCCGTATGCCAACACCGCCGGGGTGGTGGCGTTCGACCGCCAGGCCGGCGCAGCCCGCGTCTCCGAATTGGTGCGGGCGTCGGGTGCCCACCTGGGGGCCGTCCTCGACCCCGGGGGCGAGCACGTGGCCATCGTCGACGACCTGGGGCACCCGCTCTCCGACGACGAGGCGCTGCTGGTGGTCCTGACCCTGGTCACCGAAGCCCATCCGGGCGCCCGGGTGGCCCTCCCAGTGGCGGCCAGCGGCGTAGCAGAGGAGATCTGCCGCAAGGCCGGCGCCGAGATCGTCTGGACCAAGCTCTCGGCATCGCACCTGATGGAGGTGGCCCGGTCTGAACGGGTCACGCTCGCCGCCAGCCAGTCCGGCGGGTTCATCTTTCCCAACTTCCTGCCCGCCTTCGACGGGGCTGCGACCCTGGTGAACCTGGTGGCGATGCTGACGGCGACCCGCAGGAAGCTGTCGGAGCTCGTGGCCGACCTTCCCAGCGTGCACATCGTCCATCAGGCGGTGCACACGCCGTGGGATCAGAAGGGGATGGTCATGCGGACCCTGGTGGAGCGCTCCCAGGGCCGTGACCTGGTGCTGGTCGACGGGGTCAAGGTGCTCGAGGACGACGGGTGGGCGTTGGTGCTGCCCGACCCGGAAGAGCCGGTCACCCACGTGTGGGCGGAGGCACCCAGTGATTCCCAGGCCGAGGCCCGGGCCAAGGAGTACGCCGTCCGCCTGGAGCAACTCCTGCGCTGAGCTGATGACCTCGGCTCGGAGCGCCGCCTAAAGGGGGCGGACCGGGCGACCCGGGTTCCTCCGCACCCGACCTCGGGTGTCAGGTATCGTCCGCACGTATGGACGTGCCCGAAGACCTGCGCTACTCGACCGATCACGAGTGGGCCCGACGTGTGGGTGATCGGATCCGGGTCGGTATCACCGACTTCGCCCAGGATGCGCTGGGGGACGTGGTGTTCGTCGATCTGCCCACCGAGGGGAAGGCGGTGGAAGCCGGGGGGATGCTCGGCGAGGTCGAATCGACCAAGTCGGTATCCGAGATCTACGCACCCGTCGCCGGCGAGGTGGTCGCCGTCAACTCGGCGCTGGCCGACTCTCCTGAGCGCCTCAACGCCGATCCCTACGGGGACGGATGGATCTGCGAGATCGCGCCGTCCGACCCGGCCTCGGTGGACGGGCTGCTCGATCCGAGCGCCTACCGGCAACTCACCGACGGCTGACGGCCCGATGGCCGGTGGGACCAGAGAGCGACGAGTGGGGACCGACTACCGTGGTGGACGTGTTCTGTCCGAGGTGCGGTCACCGCAATCCTGCCGGCGTCAACTTCTGTTCGTCATGTGGCGCAGCTCTGGTGACGTCCGCTCCCGACACATCGGTCTCCAACGTGCCGGTGGACGACTTGAGCGACGGTGGTCTGGACGATGCCGTTGTCGGCCTGCTCGAGCTCCCGCGCGGAGTGGGCCTGTTGGTGGTGAAGCGGGGCTCGGACGTCGGGGTCCGATTTGCGCTCGATGCAGCCATCACCAAAGCTGGGCGCCACCCTGAGAGCGACATCTTCCTGGACGACATCACGGTGTCCCGGCGCCACGCCGAGTTCGTGACCAGCGATCAGGTGACAACCATCAGAGACGTGGGTTCGCTCAATGGGACCTACGTGAATCGCGAGCGCATCGAAGAGGCCAGGCTGTCTAGCGGCGATGAAGTGCAGATCGGAAAGTTCAAGCTCTTGTATCTGGTGGCGACCGGCGAATGATGCTGCTGATTGATCAGTCCGCCGACGGCGGAGAAGGTCGATGAGCGCGAGGTCGTACCTGTCCATCGGTGACGTCCTGACGCTCCTGCGCCAGGAGTTCCCCGACGTGACCATCTCGAAGATCCGGTTTCTGGAGAGCCAGGGCCTGGTGAACCCCGAGCGGACTCCTTCGGGCTATCGGAAGTTCTACCAGCACGACGTGGAGCGACTCCGTTGGGTGCTCCGCCAGCAGCGAGAGCACTTCCTACCCCTCAAGGTGATCAAGGATCGCCTGGACGGGGATCCGGGCGAGTCCGCGGCCAGCGAGTCAAAGGGAGCGGAGTCAAAGGGAGCGGAGTCGACGGCCGCGAGCTCGACGGCGGCGGGGTCGCCCAACCGGGCAGCCGCCCCGTCGTCTGTCTCGTCCACTCCGGAGTACTCCGACGCGGCGTCGGGGCTCGAGGGTCGCGTCGAGGTATCGACCGACGAGCGCCGGACCAAGGAGCCCGTGCTGGTGGGTCACCGGGTATCGACAGAGCACGGCACCGAGGCGGGCGGGTCGGGCGCTCGGCGCGCCGTGGCCTCGACGCTGGTCGATGACGGCCCGACACTTCCCGGCATCGAGTCGGGTGCTCCGGCTTCGGTTGCCGCGGGCTCGAAGACCGCGGCCGCCGGTACCGGCGACGATCCGACCCACCGTTCCTCATCGTCGGCCGGTGGCCCCCCGGCTGCCCGTACCCGGACCACGGATCGGCAACCGGTCCGATCGGCTGGTGTCGGTGTGATCGACGATGGCGCCCCATCGGGTCGCGCCGCGTCGAAGTCGGAACCGGCGGGCCCGACCGGCGCGGCGTCGACCGGTTCTGCATCGCGCCGGCCGCGGACCAGCCCGGCCGAACCGACCGCTGCAGGACCTTCCGGCCCCAAGTCGGGCGGAACGAGATCGAGGCCATCCACCACGACGGCGTCGGAGTCGTCCCGGCCGGGGCCCTCCCGAACGGGGACCCCGCCCACGGGCAACCGGTCCACGGACACCCCGGACCCGGCGACGAAGGCCCGGGGCAGCTCCGACCCGATCGACCTGAGCGGGGCCAGCCTCTCGGCCGATGAATTGTCGGCGGCGTGCGGCCTGGACGTCGCCCACCTGCGCGAGCTGCAAGAGTACGGCCTCCTGACCTCGGACAACGTCGCCGGCGTGGAGTGCTTCGGCGAGGAAGCCCTGGCCGTGGCCAACCTGGCCGCCCAATTCGCACAGTTCGGCATCGAGCCCCGCCATCTCCGGCTCTACCGGAATGCCGCGGAGCGCGAGGCCGGATTCGTGGAGCAGATCGTCCTTCCGCTGGTCAGGCAGAGGAATCCCGAGGCCCGCGCCCGTGCCCACGAGACCGCCGACGAGCTCGCCCGATTGGGGCAACAGCTCCGGGCTTCCCTGCTGCGCAGCGCCCTCGGAAACCTGCTGAACGGCTGACCGATTGCGCCCGGCCGGGTAACTCCTGTGTGCGGACCTGTGAACGCACCGGACCTCCCCGGCGAGTAAGTTTGGTCGCATGGTCGAAGTCCGGCTTCGGGCGGTGCGTGTGGACCTCCAGTCGAACACGCCCGTGCTGCTGCTGCAGGAGTCGGAGGGTCTCGGCCGGACGCTGCCGATCTTCATCGGCGCTCCGGAGGCCACCGCCATCGCCTTCGCCCTCCAGGGGATGGACACCCCGCGGCCGATGACCCACGACCTCATCCGCGATCTGCTCGAGGCGCTCGGTGCCGACGTGGTGCGGGTTGTGATCACCGAGCTCAAGACGGCCACGTACTTCGCCGAGATCGTCCTCCGCCACGCAGAACGCGAGGTCCCGGTGTCCGCCCGTCCATCGGATGCGGTGGCAGTGGCCGTTCGCACCGGGGCGCCGCTGTTCGTGGCCGACGACCTCATGGAGAGCGAGGGCATCATGCTGGCGGTGGACGAGGAGGACGACGAGGACTCCGAGGATGACGAGGGGTCCAACCCGGACGAGTTGGTCGGAGAGTTCCGGAACTTCCTCGACTCGATCCGTCCGGAGGACTTCTCCTCCTGATCACGTCCCCAGTCGAGGAACGCTTCCCCGGTCGGCTTCAGCGCGGTGTCGGGGATGGGTAGCCGAACCGGTTGGACCGGTGCGGTGGCGGCGGTGTCCATGGCCGGCGCGCTGTTGGGAGCGTGCTCGTCGGGTTCGTCGTCCTCGTCTTCGTCGAGCCGTCCCACGGTGCCGACCCGTAGCTCGTCGGCACCCTCGACCTCACCCACGTCGACGAAGCCGCCCTCCTCGACGTCATCGGTGCCGAGCGGTCCGGACCGCTGCGCCACCACCGCGCTCCGCGGCTCGATCGCCCCCGGCAGCGGGGCGGCCGGGACCATCGAGACCACCGCGGCCCTGAAGAGCACGTCGACCATCCCCTGCGTGCTGTCCGGCTACCCCGGGCTGCAGCTGCTCGGCCCCGCAAGCGTGGGCCTGCCCACCCAGGTGGTGCGCAAGGGCGGCTACAGCTTCACCTCGATGGCCCCGACGACGGTGACCCTGGCCAACGGTCAGTCCGCCTACTTCAATATCGGATACTCGGATGTCCCGGTGGGAACCGAGCAGAGCTGCCCCAGCTCCAGCTCCTTGGAGGTCACCCCGCCCGATGCGACCGATCACCTGGTGGTCCCGGCCGTGTTGTCCCCGTGCGGGGGTGGCACGCTGGTGGTGTCGCCGGTGTTCCCCGCCACCGGGTCCAACAACGCGGCCACCGGGACGGCGGGGGGCTGATCCGGGGCGGGCTGCCAACGGGAGAGCCGGCGGTCAGCCGGCGGGTCTGACCAGGATCCGGCCTCTGACCCCACCGGCCAGGATCCGCTCCAAGGCGGGCCCGAGTTGATCCAGTCCCAGCTCACCCTCGACCATGTCGTCCAGGGCGGCCGGCGGCCAGGCGGCAGCCAATCCGGCCCAGACCGAGCGTCGCTCCTCGATCGGCGTCTGCACGGTGTCGATCCCGATCAGGGCCGCATTGCGCACGATGAACGGGTAGACCGTGGACTCGAAGGCGCTACCCCCGGTCAAGCCGGTGGCGGCCACTGCAGCTCCGTAGCGGAGGGTTCGCAGGATGGCGCCCAGGGTGGCCCCTCCTACACAGTCCACGGCCCCGGCCCAGCGCTCGGGGCCCAGGGTCCGGTCCGATTCGTCGGCCAGCTCGGCGCGACCGATGACCTCATCGGCCCCGAGTCCGAGCAGATAGCCGCGCTCGGACGACTTCCCGGTGCTGGCCACGACCTGGTAGCCGCGCGAGGCCAGGAGGGAGACCGCCATGCTGCCCACCCCGCCGGTGGCCCCGGTCACCAGGACCGGACCGTCCCCGGCCCTGAGCCCGTGGTGCTCGAGCCGGCTGACCGAGAGGGCGACGGTGAACCCGGCGGTGCCGATGATGGCCGCCCGGCGGGCAGTCAGGGCGTCCGGTAGGGGGACCACCCAGCCCGCCGGGACCCGGGCCAGCTCCGAGAATCCCCCGTGGTGGGCCACTCCGAGGTCGTAGCCGTGGACGATGGCCTGCTCGCCGACCCCGATCGACGGGTCGTCCGAGGCGAGCACCGTTCCGACCAGGTCGACACCGGGGACGAGGGGATCGATCCGGGCCACCCGGTTGCCGGGTCGGGTGACCATGCCGTCCTTGTAGTTGACGACGGACCAGTCGACCTCGACGGTCACCTGGCCCGGGGGGAGGTCCCCGGGAGCGAGCCTCCTCACACCGGCGTCGATTGACTCTCCGGTGCGGGCCACCACGAACGCGGAGAACGACCCCGGCAGGACGGGTTCCGGGGGGGATGGGGTCATTGCGGGTACCGTACTGATTCGATGAGCGGGAAGCAGTGAGGGACGCCGGCCGGCCGCCCGGCGGACCGTCCGAGGGGGCCCCCGGCTGGTGGCCGTCGCCGTGGCCGGCATCGGTGGTGGCGGCGGGCAAGGTCAGCCGAGGCGGGCTGCAGGCCGACGGCGGTGCGGTGTACTGGTTGGAGA
>DATBOO010000021.1:0-2808 GCA_036553725.1 Acidimicrobiales bacterium
GGGCGGCACCGCCTGGTTCGCCGCGCTCACCGACCGGGACCCGGAACTGGGTGGCTGTCCCGGCGGGTCGACCGCCCGACTCCCCTTCGGCGTGCTGACCCGGGACGAGGAGTCCTACGCCGTCCGGGCCGCCGTCGTTCCCGGCTCGACCGGTGAGACCACCTCGGTGATCCTCAAGCTCACCACCATCCCGGCCCTGAACCGGGCCGACCCGGGCCTCTACGGCGGTTGCGTGCAGCAGAACTGCTCCCTGCCCGAGTTGGTGTGGCCGTCCATCGTGATCGTCCACGCCCCGGCCGGACAGAAGGTGGCCTGCCTGCCACCGGAGGCTTCGGTTCCGCCGGGATACCGGCCCAGGCAGGTGAAGCAGTACGTGCGGATCGGAGTGACCGGGTCAGGTGAGATCGCCTGCGGGCCGCTTCCCCCCTGGGTCGATCAGCTGAAGGACCTGTCCCCGCCCGCCGCCCGTTGAGATGCTTCGAACCGCCGGTAGGGCGACCGGCCCGGCTTCCCTGACGGCTCAGGCCGTGGCCCCCGACGTGGCGTCGACCGCCTCGAGGCGCACCTGGGCCCGGAGGAGCGCCGCTTCGGCATCGGCCAACTCCGCGTCCGGCTCCGCATCCTCCGCCGTGGCGGTGCCCCGGCCGCCCGATCCGGTGAGCTCGGCGACCTGTGCCTCGGCCGCGGTCAGCGCGGCCCGGGCGCGTTCGGCGTCGATCTCGGCGGCCAGCTCGGCCACGCCGACCAGCATGGTGACCCGGGTGCCGCTGGTACCGACCTCGGCCGCCTCGGGCCCGTCGGGCCCGTCGGCCCCGTCCGCCGGGACATGCTGTTCGACCTGGACGAAGCCGCCGTGGGTCGCCACTCTTTCCTCGTCGCCGTCCGGGCGAACCACCCTGACCACCCCGGGCTCGACGGACCCCACCAGCGGGGCGTAGCCGGCCAGGAAGGTCGCGTCCCCCTCGCCGGTCCGGAGAATCACTTCGGTGGCCAGCCCGGTGAGCAGGATGCGCTCCGGAGTGACCAGGTTGATGGTGAACAGGTTGTCGTCGGCCATGGCTCGACTTCCCGCTCAGTCGTTCTCGAGGGCGTGCGCCTTGGCCAGCACCGACTCGGCCCCGCCGACGTTGAGGAACGCCTGCTCGGGGACCTCGTCGAGCTCGCCGTTGACCAGCGCCTCGAATGACTCGACTGTCTCCTCCACCGGGACGGTCACACCCTTCAGCCCGGTGAACACCTCGCCCACGTTGAACGGCTGGGAGAGGAAACGCTGGACCTTGCGGGCCCTGTTCACGGTGACCCGGTCCTCCTCGGACAGCTCGTCGAGGCCGAGGATGGCGATGATGTCCTGGAGCTCCTTGTAGCGCTGGAGCACCCCCTGCACCTGCCGGGCCACGTTGTAGTGGCGCTCACCCACCACCTCGGGGGCCAGGATGTTGGAGGTCGAGGACAGCGGGTCCACCGCCGGGTAGATGCCCAGCGACGCGATGTCGCGGGACAGCTCGGTGGTGGCGTCCAGGTGGGTGAAGGTGGTGAACGGGGCCGGGTCGGTGTAGTCGTCGGCGGGAACGTAGACCGCCTGCAACGAGGTGATCGACCGTCCCCGGGTCGAGGTGATCCGCTCCTGCAGCTGCCCCATCTCGTCGGCCAGCGTGGGCTGATAGCCCACCGCCGACGGCATCCGGCCGAGGAGCGTGGACACCTCGGAGCCGGCCTGCACGAAGCGGAAGATGTTGTCCACGAACAGGAGCACGTCCTGGTTCTTCACGTCCCGGAAGTACTCGGCCATGGTCAGGGCGGCCAGCGCCACCCGCAGCCGGACCCCGGGCGGCTCGTCCATCTGGCCGTAGACCAGGGCGGCCTTCTCGATGACTCCCGACTCCTGCATCTCGATCCAGAGGTCGGTTCCCTCACGGGTGCGTTCCCCGACACCGGCGAACACCGAGACGCCGCCGTGGTTGGTGGCCACCCGGTTGATCATCTCCTGGATGAGCACGGTCTTGCCCACGCCGGCCCCGCCGAACAGGCCGATCTTGCCGCCCTGGACGTAAGGTTCGAGCAGGTCGATGACCTTGATGCCCGTCTCGAACATGGCCGCCCGGGGCTCCAGGGAGTCGAAGTCCGGCGCCGGCCGGTGGATCTCCCAGAGATCCTCCGCCTCGCCGATCGAGTCGGTGTCGAGCGGTTGGCCCAGCACGTTGAACACGTGGCCGAGCACCGCGTCCCCGACCGGGACCCGAAGGCCGTGTCCGGGGTTTCGCACCTCGGCCCCGCGGGTCAGCCCGTCGGTGGCCTTCAGGCAGACGCAGCGCACCCGGCCGTCGCCGATCTGCTGGGCCACCTCGGCCACGATCAGCTCTTTGCGCCCCTCGAGCTCCACGTCCACCTCGACGGCGGCGTTGATCTCGGGGAGGGCGTGGGGAGGGAACTCCACGTCGATGACCGGCCCGGCGATGGCCACCACCCGCCCGGAGGGGAGGGTGTCGACGGTGCTGGGTCGGGGGGCGGTGGTGGTCATGAGCGTCGGGCTCCCTTGGGTTGTTCAGAGACTGTGTTGTTTCGAACTGTGTTGTTTCGAACGGTGTCGTGTCGTACTGCGGGACGTGGGGCCACCGGTCAGACCCTGGCCTCGATGATGGCGCCGCCCTCGTCCTCGTCGGCACCGGCCCGGAGCGCCTCGGCGCCCCCGACGATCTCCATGATCTCGGTGGTGATGGTGTCCTGGCGGGCCCGGTTCATGATCCGCGAGTACTTCTTCACCAGCTCGCCGGCATTGTCGGTGGCGGCGGCCATGGCCCGCTGGCGGGC
>DATBOO010000074.1:0-2635 GCA_036553725.1 Acidimicrobiales bacterium
CGGGCCCGGGGTCGACGCCAGCGACGTCGACTTCATCTTCGACCGCTTCTACCGGGCCCCGGGCGCCCGGGCCCGGCCCGGCTCCGGCCTGGGACTGGCCATCGTGGCCCTGGTGGCCCGCGACGAGGGCGGCAGCGTAGCCGTCTA
This sequence comes from Acidimicrobiales bacterium, assembly GCA_036553725.1. Lineage (GTDB taxonomy): Bacteria > Actinomycetota > Acidimicrobiia > Acidimicrobiales > RAAP-2 > Bog-756. The sequence goes on from DATBOO010000074.1 coordinate 148, forward strand.
CCAGGCCCAGGGCGGGGGTGCCCTCTTCCGCTTCAGCCTTCCCGAGGTCCCTGCCCCTCCCGAGGCGGCCGACGGGGACTGAGCGGCCTTGACACATGGCGGAAAAGCACCAGGTCGGCTAGGGTGCCCGTCGACATGGGTTCCCTGATCAAGAAGCGCCGCAAGCGCATGCGCAAGAAGAAGCACAAGAAGATGCTGAAGGCCACCCGCTGGCAGCGGCGGGCCGCCGGCAAGTAGTACGGGGCCCGGGCGACCGGGCCGGGTCGGGTCGGGTCGGAGACCAGGGTCAACCCTCGCCCGTCGGGGCCGCCGATCGCCCCCGCGACTCACCCCCGCGGCGCCGGTCGGGTGGTCCGCACCGGCACCAGCCGCGCGGTTGCCTCTCCCAGCCGAAGCGTCTGTCCGCCTCCCAACCCTGTTTCGTCAGGACCGCCCTCGACGAACCACGTCGAGCCGCTGCCGGCCAGCCGGGGCCGGCGGCCGGTGGCCTGCTCGAGGACCGTCCGCCACCGGGCCAGACGGGGCTCGACGTGCAGGGCCGGTGCCTCCAGGTCATTGGAGCCGGACCCCGCCGCGGGCAGCTGGCACCCGGCGGCCATGCGATCCCAGGCCCGGTAGACGGCGCCGGTGTCCACGCCGAAGGGCAGCAGCAACAGCGTGAACCGCCGCTCCTGATAGGGAAGCGGAGTGACCTCCTCGCCGATCCCGCTGACCGACGCCCGGCCCCCGGACAGGCAGAACGGGACGTCCGCGCCCAGGTCGACGGCCACCGCTGGATCCCAGCAGCCCGCCCACCGCAGGACGGCGGCGGCATCGGCCGAGCCGCCGCCGAGCCCGGCCCCGACCGGGATCCGCTTGACCAGGTCGACCCGGGCCGTCCGGCCCACCGCCGCCAGGGCCCTGGTCACCAGGTTGTCGGGACCCACCGGGACGGGGCCCGGCCCCGTCGTGCCCTCCGGGCCCGGGCCGGTCCCTGCCTCCGCAGAGGCGGTCGAGACGGTCAGGCCGCTCCCGTCACCGATCCACAGGGTGTCGGCCAGATCGATCGAGACCATCTCGGACCGGAGCAGGTGGTACCCGTCGGACCGAACTCCGGTGACCTGCAGGCTCAGGGTCAGCTTGGCCGGCGCCGACAGCTCCTCCATCCCCAACCCGGCCCGCTCCGTGGGAAGCGTTCCGTCCCGGTCGTTCACCGGTCCCCCCGGCCGACCGGGTCCGATCCTTCCCGCGCCGCGGAACCCTCGTCCGGCTCCCATGCGGCCAGCTGCTCCCAATCCGCCAGCGACAGCTCTTCGGCCCGGGCCGTGGCCCGGATCCCCGTGGCCGCGAACGCCTCCGGTCGGACCAGGCCCTCGAGCGACCGGCGCAGCATCTTGCGGCGGTGGGCAAAACCACCGCGCACCACCGCGAACAGGCGCTCGTATCCGGGCGACCCCGGGCCGAGGTGCCGGTCGGGTCGCCGGTCGAGCCGCACCAGTACCGACTCTACCCGGGGCATCGGGATGAACACCGAGGCCGACACCCGCCCCACCACCGCAGCCGTGGCCCAGTAGGCCACCTTCACCGACACCGCCCCGTACGCCTCGTCACCGGCCCGGGCCGCCAGCCGCTCCCCCACCTCGCGCTGGACCATCACCAGCAGCGAGGAGACCTGGGGCGCCTCCTCGAGCACTCTGATGACCACCGGCACGGCCACGTTGTAGGGGAGATTGGCGACGAGGGCCCACGGCTGGTCGTGGGTCGAGCCACCGGGAGACGGGCCGCCCCCCAGCAGGTCGGACCAGTCGAGCCGCAGCGCATCCCCCTCGACCACCCGGACGCCGAGCGGTTCGACCTGCGAACGGAGGACCGGCAGGACGTAGCGATCGACCTCCACCGCTATGACCGAGGCGCCGGCCTCGGCCAGGGCCAGCGTGAGGGACCCGAGCCCGGCTCCGATCTCCACCACCCGCCGGCCCGGGGCGATCCCGGCCAGGCGAACGATGCGGCGTACGGTGTTGCCGTCGGCCACAAAGTTCTGGCCGAGCGCCCGGCTGGGCCTCAGGTCGTTGGCCACCAGCAGCTCGTGGATCTCGGCCCGGCCGTGCGTCACCCGGTCAGTGTCTCATCTTCCCGAAGGCGGCAACCGCCACGGCATGGAGATCACCGCGGCCGCCTACGCTGAGACCGTGCGGATCCCAGTGGCCTGCAATCTCGACGACCAGGGGGCCCTCGCCCAGCTCGAGGAGTGGAGGGCCCTCCTGGCCGGGCCGACGGTCACCCGGCGGCGGGTCTCCCCCACCGAGTTGGCCCTCGGCCTGGCCGAGGGCCCCGCCCAGCTGGAGACGGTGGTGCGGCTGGCGCAGCGCGAAAAAGCCTGCTGCCCCTTCTTCGACTTCACCGTGCACATCGGGGCCGACGCCCTCGTCCTCACCATCTCGGTTCCGGAAGAGGCCGCTGCGCTGCTCGACCAGTTGGCCGCCCCGCAGCCCTGACCATCCCGACCCCT
>DATBOO010000103.1:0-10189 GCA_036553725.1 Acidimicrobiales bacterium
AGCCTGGCCGGTTCGTCGCAGATCCCCGGGGCCAACCAGCTGGTGGCGGCCGGCTACGCGGTGACGGCCAGCGATTACCAGGGCGAGGGGACGCCCGGCCTGATGCCCTACATCGTCGGTACTTCGGCCGCCGAGGACACCGTCACGATCGTGGCGGCCGCCCACCACCTTCCTTCGGTGTCGCTCAGCCGCAATTACGTGGTCTGGGGCCACTCCGAGGGCGGCCAGACCGCCATGTTCTCCCTCTACGGCCAGCGCTATGCGCGCCAGTTGCGGCTGCGTGGCGTGGTGGCCGGGGCCCCGCCGTCCCAGTTCCCCCTCATCTACGACTTCTTGGTGACCAGCCCGTTCGACTACTACCTCTTGATGGTGGCCGGGTCGTACAACAGCTACTACGGGAGCAAGCGGGCACCTCTGGCGAAGATCATGACCCCGCCGGCGGTGGCCCTGGTGCCCCAGCTCGACCAGGGGTGCTCCGGCTACGTCAAGGGAGTGGTCGACGCGGCGGTGGCCGCCACCCCGCACAAGACCTTGGCCGACCTCATCCCGCAGAACCCGTTCAACGTGCCCAAGTGGGCCAAGCTCCTCTCGGCCAACGACCCCGAGTCCTTCACCCGCAAGACCCGGGTGCCGCTGCTCATCATCCAGGGGGGCAATGACGAGCAGATCCCGGTCGTCTCGACCCAGCTCCTGCAGCAACACCTGTGCACGATCGGCCAACCGACCGAGCGGTGGGTGTACTCGGGGCAGAGCCACGCCGGCGTGATCGCACCAAGCCTGCCCGACATGCTGCACTGGATCGGCGACCGCTTCACCACCAGGTCGGCGGTCGATCCCTACGTGCCGACCGCCGGCGGCAGCACCACTATCACCATCTCCCAGAAGACCTGCTGACCGACGCTGCCGGCCAGGTGCCCCGGCTCGACCGCTGAGGGTGGACGGCGGCGGCGCCACCGCTCCTATCCGGCGGCGGCATCGGCGGCGGGGACCTGCGCCGGGGCCGGGGTGCCGGTGAGCGTGGTCTGGGGGTGGACGGGGAGGACCACCGGCGGGCGGGGAATCTGGTCGAAGTTGAAGTCACCGCTGAGGTTGCCGAGGACCTTCTCGTTCTCGCGCACGCTCGGTCTCGGGTCGGGTCGGCCATCGGTCGCAGGGTTGAGGCGCTGGCCGTGGAGGAAGTCGTCCTCGATGAACTTGTCATAGGCGTCGAAGCTCAGGGTCTGGTGGTCGACGTACCCCGCCCGGGCATAGGGGCTGACCACCAGGCCCGGCACCCGGAGCCCGTAGCCGTTCTGGTCGACCGTCGGCGGCACCACGTGGTCGTAGAAGCCGCCCCAGTCGTCCCAGGCCAGGAATATCGCCGTCGAGTTCCAGTCCGGACTCTTCATCACCGCGTTGATCAAGCTGGTGACGTAGGTCTGCCCGTAGCTCACCGGGGCCGGGGGGTGCTCGCTCACCGCGCCCGACGGAACCACCCAGGACACGGCCGGGAGGGTGCCGCTCCTGGCGGCGGCATAGAAGTGGTCGACCGACTGGATGTTCCCCAACTGGTTGTCAGCCTTCACCGTGTCGAACCAGGGCAGCGGGTTCCAGATCCCCGGGGTGCCCGAGCCCTGCTGGACGGGGGCGCAGGTCTCCGCCGCCGGGTTCTCGCAGTCCGGCTCGCTCCCGCTGACGATGTAGTACCCCCAGCTCACGTGGTCCTTGTGCAACAGATAGGTCAGATCGGTCCAGGCGTAGTCGGGCTGGCCACTGGTGGGGCTGACGGTCTGTCCCCGCTTGCCGATCCGAGCGGCGTTCTTCGGACCGCTCTCGCCGCCGTAGACCGGGGAGGCCGGAGGGCGCTCGGCCGGTCGGGTCTGCAACTCGTTCACGCAGCTCGAGGGATTGCCCTCCTGGGTGCAGAACGCCGACCACTCGGACACCAGGAACAGGTGGGACGGAAGGCTCCACGAGGCGTTCGGCTCGAACATGTGGTCCTGGAGGACGAAGTCCTTGGCGTAGGCCCAGTAGTTGGGGATGTCGGTGGCGGTGTGGTAGCCCATCACGTCCGGAGCTGACGAATTGGTGCAGGCGGGGTCGGTGGGGTTCAGGCAGCCCTTCCGACCGGACTCGGCCTGTCCGATGAAGCCGTCCATCTTCCCGCCGCTGATGTCCGCCGTCGCATCGGGAGCCGAATGGGGTCCGCCGCCGTTCACGTCGGCATGGTCGACGTAGGGGGCCACGCAGGTCCCGGTGGCCGGATCGCTCACGCACACGGCCGGCTGTCCGTTCTGCATCGGGATCCCGTCGGCACCGGTGAAGGTGCCGAAATAGGAGTCGAACGAACGGTTCTCCTGCTGGATCACCACCACATGCTTGATCTTGTGAATGCCTGCCGGCACGATGTAGCTGCCGGTGGGCCCGCCGGACACCCGCTCGACGGAAGCGGGCGATGGGGCCGACCCGCCGCCACACGAAGCGCCGGCTACGGCCACGACCGCCAGGATGAATGCCGTCCCCACGGCTCCCGTTCGCATGTTCACGGTGACCTTTCCGAAATCTCGGACATCGACCTCGCCGTCCTATCAGACGAATGTGAGCGAGCGCGCCCGTTGGTGTCAGAGGAATGGTGCCATCTGATCCTGAGGTGCCCATGTGAGGATTCCGTGAGGGCGCAGCGCTAGCGTCACCGCTGATGGCGCGGCGTCGGAGCTTCTGGGGGTGGGGGTTCGAAGCCGAGCACCTGTCGCCCGCCGAGCAGCGCCGGCTGGGGAACCTGGTCACCCCCCTGGTGGGCAACTGGGCGCTCGAGGTGATCGAGCCTCCCTCGCCATCCGAGATCAGACTGACGGCGCCCCGGCTGACTGCGCCGCCGGCCCTGGCCGAGTGGAGCGCCGCCGACGACGTCACCCGGGCGGGCCACACCTACGGGAAGTCGTTTCGGGACGTCGTGCGGGGCCTCGAACGCCGCTGGGACCATCCGCCCGATGTGGTGGTGAGCCCGCCGGACGAGCGCGGGGTGGCGGCGGTGCTCGAGTGGGCCACCGAGGCCGGGGCGGTCGTGGTCCCCTACGGCGGAGGGTCCTCGGTGGTCGGAGGCGTCGAGGCACCGACCGGCGACGACCGGCCGGTCATCAGCTGCGACCTCGGGCGCCTCGACCGGGTCCTCGAGATCGACCGGGCCTCCCGGAGCGCTCTCATCCAGGGAGGGGTGTTCGGACCCTCGCTCGAGGACCAGCTCCGCCCCCACGGCCTCACCCTCCGCCATTACCCGCAGAGCTTCGAGCTCTCCTCCCTCGGCGGCTGGCTGGCCACCCGCTCGGGCGGGCACTTCGCCACGCTCCACACCCACATCGACGACTTCGTCGAGTCGATCCGGACCGTCACGCCCCGGGGCCCGATCGAGTCCCTCCGGATGCCGGGGTCGGGAGCGGGCCCGTCCCCGGACCGGCTGATGCTCGGTTCGGAGGGGATCTTCGGGATCATCACCGAGGCGTGGATGAGGCTGCAGGACCGCCCGGTCCACCGGGCCTCCGGCGTGGCCCGGTTCGGATCCTTCGAGTCCGGCGCCGACGCGGCCCGGGCCCTCGGGCAGTCCGGGCTCTGGCCGTCGAACCTCCGCCTACTCGACGCCACCGAGGCGATGATCACCGGCGCCGGGGACGGCAGTGCCCATCTGCTGCTGATCGGCTTCGAGTCGGCCACCCAGCCGGTCGACGCTGCGCTGGCCCAGGCGGCAACCGTGGTCGGCGACCACGCCGGGACCTTCGAGGTCCGCCCTCCACCGGACCCGGCGGGCGAACCGGGTGAGGGCGACACGGCCGGCCGCTGGCGGACGGCCTTCCTCCGGGCCCCGTACGTCCGCGACGCCCTGGTCGGGCTCGGTCTCATCAACGAGACATTCGAGACGGCGATCACCTGGGACCGCTTCGAGCACCTCATGACCACGGTCCGGGGCGTCACCGAGGACGCGCTCCGCTCCGTCGGGGCCTGGCCCGGCCTGGTCACCTGCCGGTTGACCCACGTCTACCCCGACGGGGCGGCGCCGTACTTCACCGTGATCGCACCGGGCCGGCCGGGGCGGATCGAGCAGTGGGCCGAGGTAAAAGGAGCGGTCATGGAGGCGATCGCCGCGGCAGGGGGGACCGTGACCCACCACCACGCCGTCGGCCGCGATCACCGACCCGGTTACGACCGCCAGCGCCCCGACCTGTTCGCCGGGCAGCTTCGCGCCGCCAAGCGGGCGGTGGATCCCGACGCCCTGCTCAATCCCGGGGTGCTGATCGATCCCTGAGCGGGGAAGCCCCCGTTCAGCCCTTCGCCATGCGGTCGACGAGGTGGGGCGGCATGACGTCATAGTGTTCGTGCTCGGACCGGAACCGGCCCCGACCCGCGGTCAGCGAGCGGAGATCCACCGCGTAGCGCTGCATCTCGGCCGTCGGTACGAGGGCGGTGATCCGCTGGGCGCCCCCATCCACCGTGTCGGTGCCCTTGACCCGGCCCCGGCGGGAGTTGAGGTCACCGAGGACGTGGCCCTGCACGCTCGAGGGAACGGTCACAGCCAGGAGGGAGATGGGCTCGAGCAGCACCGGGCCGGCCTTGGCCATGGCCTCCTTGAAAGCGAGCGACCCGGCCATCTTGAAGCTCATTTCCGACGAGTCCACCGGATGGTGCTTGCCGTCGAGGCAGGTCACCTGCACGTCGACCACCGGGTAGCCGTGGATGCCGCCATGACCCATCGCCTCGACGATCCCCTTCTCCACCGCCGGGATGTACTGCCGGGGGATGGCACCGCCGACGACCTGGTCGACGAAGCGGAAGCCCTCGCCCCGCCCGAGGGGCTCGATGCGAATCGAGGCCACGCCGAACTGGCCGTGGCCGCCGGTCTGCTTCTTGTACCGGCCCACCGCCTCGGCCGGCATCGTGACCGTCTCGCGGTACGGGACGAGCACTTCCTCGGTGGCGATCTCGACCCCGAACTTGCGGGCCAGGCGCTCGACGGCCATGGCCAGATGGGTCTCGCCGGTGCCCCAGAGGATGGTCTGATGGGTTTCGTCGACCCGCTCGACGACCAGGGCGGGATCCTCCTCCTGGAGGCGATGGAGCCCGGTCATCAGCTTGTCCTCGTCGCCCTTGGACTTGGGCTTGATGGCTATGGACAGCGAGCGGGGCTCGGGGGGCGGGACCGGGACGAGCACCGGTGAGCCCTTGGGCGCCAGCGTGTCGCCGGTGACGACGTCGGCGAGCTTGGGTGCCGCCACGATGTCGCCGGCCCCCGCCTCGTCGGCGGGCTGGGCATCCTTGCCCCGGAGGAGCTGCAGGACGTGCAGCCGCTCCATGGCGTGGGTGCGGGAATTGGTGAGCACGCTGTCAGGCCGGATTGTCCCGGAGAGGACCCGCAGGAGCGAGATCTTCCCCACGTAGGGGTCGGAGATGGTCTTGAACACCCGGGCCAGGGGCAGGCCGGCCGGGTCGCACGGGATCTCCTGCACCGAGTCGCCGGCCCGGACCTCGAGCGGCGGGCGCGCCTCGGGGGTCGGGCCGATCTCGGCCAGCAGACTGGCCAGGCGGTCGATGCCCACCCCGCTGGCGGCCGAGCCGCACACCACCGGGAACACCACTCCCTGGGCCACGCCGCTGGCCAGCGTGGCCTCGAGCTCGCCGGTGGACGGGGTGTCCCCTTCGAGGTAACGCTCCATGAGATCGTCGTCGCCGACCACGATCCCCTCGACCAGCTGTTCCCGCACCACATGCTCGGTGGCAGCCAGATCGTCGGGGATCGGTCCCGTCCGGGGCTTCCCGCCCTCGTAGATGATGGCGGTGTCGGTGAGGAGATCGGCGATCCCCCGAAAACCGGATTCGCCGCCCACGGGCAACTCCAGGGGTGCGATCCCGGCGCCGAACCGCTCACGGAGGGCAGCCAGTGTCCGGTCGAAGCTGGCCCGCTCCCGGTCGAGCTTGTTGACGAACACCAGACGGGGAAGGCCCAACTCGGCGGCGAGGGCCCAGGCTTCCTCGGTCTGGGCCTCGATGCCCTCCACCGCGCTCACCACCAGGACCACCAGGTCGACTACGGAGCACGCGGCCCGGACCTCCCCGAAGAAGTCGGCGTAGCCGGGGGTGTCGATGATGTTGAGCTTGACGTCACCGATCCTGCAGGGGGCCACAGCCAGCGAGAGCGACATGTGGTACTTGATCTCTTCCGGCTCGAAGTCGCTCACCGTCGAGCCGTCGTCCACCTTCCCCGGGCGGGTGATGGCCCCGGTGGCGAACAGGAGGGCCTCCGCCAGGGTGGTCTTTCCTGCGCCGTTGTGCCCGACCAGTGCGATGTTGCGGATTCCGGTCGGATGCCCCTCGAGCCCGTTCAGCCCCGGCCGGTCCGGCTTCACCCGCTCCGAGACCGACGGCTCGGTGGCTGCGTCGATGGCACTCATGGCCGCTCACACCGGTCCACATTGCGCCGGCTGCGCCGCTGGCTTCGCAATTCCATCGCTGTCTCCGCCTTTCACCTTCACCTTCGCGGGCGGTCAGTCTCGAAACTCCAGAGCCATCACATCATATTTTCCGCGGCTGCGCACCTGGCCAGGAGATCCACCCGCTGCCGCCACCTGACCGGCGGACCGGCACCGGGCCCGCGGGCCGCTCCGGACGGGACGGCCGTGGTGAGGAGACCGGTGGATCGGGCGCACCCGGCGGGCATTGGGCCCCACCCGGCGAGGGCATCGGCGGCGAGTTTCTGCGAGGGCATCGGCGACATCAGTTCCATCGCCTCGTGGCAGCCTGGCCGGCTTGTGCGTAAGGTGATTGGCCGTTGCGTATCGAACAAGGGGGAAATGCCGATGGAACGTCGGATCCGCGGTCCAATTCGGGGGGTATGGGCAATCGGGTCCGTACTCGCACTGCTCTGCGCACTGTCGGTCGTTGCCGGTGCGCCGGCCGCCTCGGCCAAGAGCGTCGGCCCACAGACGCTGTACGTGGGCTCGTTCCACGGAATCGCCACGCCGCCGGCATCGACCTTCTCCTCCATCCAGGCCGCAGTCGACGCCTCGAAGAAGGGCGACTGGATCCTGATCGCGCCCGGGGACTACCACGAGGTGGGCGACACCGGCACCAACGCCCCGACCCCGGCCGATCTGGCCGACGGCTGGTACGGCGGGGTGGACATCGCCACGCCCGGCCTCCATCTGCGGGGCATGGACCGTAACTCGGTGATCGTGGACGGCACCCAGGCCACGGCGGTTTCGCCCTGCAGTTCCGCCCCGGCCGACCAGAACTCCCTCGGCGGGGACGGGCGCAACGGGATCCTCATCTGGAAGGCGAACAACGTGAGCGTCGACAACCTGACGGTCTGCAACTTCATCGCCGGCTCGGGCAACGCCGGGAATGAGGTCTGGTGGAACGGCGGCTCCGGGTCGGGGACCATCGGGCTGCACGGGTACTCGGGAAGCTACCTGACCGCCACCTCCACCTACTACGCCGGCACCGATCCGACCGACCCCGCCGTCTGCGGCACCTGCGCCCTGTACGGGATCTTCTCCTCGGACGCCGCCGGTTCCGCCACGCTGAGCCAGCTCTACGCCAACAATTTCGCCGATTCGGGCATCTACGTCGGGGCCTGCAAGCGAGCGTGCAACGTGACCATCGATCACGCCTGGATGGAGAACAACGCGCTCGGCTACTCGGGGACCAACTCGGGCGGTCAGGTCATCATCCAGAACTCCACCTTCGACAACAACAAGGACGGGTTCGACACCAACACGGCGCTGACCGGAGACCCGCCCCCACCACAGAACGGGCAGTGTGCCCGCCGGACGACAAGCACCGTCACCGGGACGGCCGGGTGCTGGGTGTTCGTGAACAATCTCGTCCAGGCCAACAACAACCCGAACGTTCCGGTTTCGGGAACCGCCGGTCTCGGCCCGACGGGGACGGGGATGACCATCTCGGGCGGGCGGAATGACACCATCATGAACAACCGGTTCCTGGACAACGCCGCCTGGGGCGCGTTGTTCGTCCCCTACCCGGACGGCAACACCACCTCGGACGGGAGGACCTGCGCGGGCACCAAGGGCATCGTGGCCACCGGGCTGGGGATCTCCGGACTGGCCTGTGTCTTCGACCCCCAGGGCGACGCTCTGTTGAACAACCAGTTCTCCGGCAACGGCACCCTCGGCAACCCGGGCAACGCCGACTTCGGCAATCTCCTGCTCGGGGGCAAGGAGCCGGTGAACTGCTTCTCCGGCAACACCGAATGGAACTCCACCTTCACCAGCCAGCTCGGACCGGCGACCAACGCCAACGCCCTGGACTCCCTGCCGCAGCTGACCCCGTCGGCCTGCGGGACGAAGACGCCCAAGTCGGCGCTGCTCGGGAGCAATACCGACACGACCCTGCTGCTCCAGGTGGAATGCGATGCCGGGCTGTTGAGCGGTTCCTTGTGCGCTTCGGCGCACTATCCGAAGCCGACCGCCGTCGTCATGCACGGCCTCCCGAGCCTGCCTTCGATGCCCAACCCCTGCACCGGCGCACCGGCCAACCTGTGGTGCCCGGGTGGGGTGCCGGCAGCCAAGGGCGCGGCAGTCACCCGCTGACGGGCGGCGGCGGGAGACTCCGCCCCGTCCCGCCCGGATCGTCGACCAGCCCGGCCGTTGCTACGGTGGGCGGGTGCCTGCGCCAATCCTGTTGTGCACCGATGGATCCGACCTGGCCGTCGAGGCTCTGTCCGCCGGACTCGCCCTGCTCGGGCACGACAATCAGCTGGTACTGGTGACAGTCTCGGATGCTCCCGATCCGGGGGCACTGGTGGGCAGCGGGCACGCCGGGGCCGAGCTGACGCCGAAGGAGTACGACCGACAGGTGGCGGACGCCGACGGAAACGCCAGGGGCGCGATCGGCGGCGCCCGGAGTGTGCTCGGGCTGGCCGACGCCGAGGCCCGGATACTGGGGGGCGATCCCGGGGCGGCCATCTGCGGACTGGCGTCTGAGCTGGCGGCCGGCGCCATCGTGATCGGTTCCCGTGGCCGCGGCGGACTCAAGCGGGCGTTCCTCGGCTCGGTGTCGGATCACGTCGTGCGCAATGCGCCGTGCAGTGTGATCGTGACCGGAGCCCGGGCCGCGTCGACGCGGTGAGCAAGCCTGGTCACCGGATACGGGGGTTGCTTCGATGGGCGGGGTGACCAAGGCGCTCGTCGCCTGCGCCGCCGTCCTGCTGGTCGCCGCTGGTTGCAGTTCTGACACCGGCTCGCAACCGGCGACGGCAGCGCCCGCAGGGACCCCGGCCTATGGGTCGCCGGGACCGGACCGGGTCGGCGTCACGACCCTCGACCTCGGATCCGCGGGCCCGAAGTTGGGCGAGCGACTGGCCACGGTCTACTTTCCGGCCGACCTGACCGCCGCCGGCGCCGCCGGCCTTCCGAAGTTCAGCTACACCCAGGCCGAGACCCTGCCCGCGGGGCTCGGGGGGCTGCTGCCGGCCAAGTTCGACGCCACCACCACCATCGACGCTTACCCGGATGTCCACGGTTCGAAAGTCGGCCCCTATCCGATCGTGCTGTTCAGCCACGGCTACGGCGGCGGACGCCTGTATTACTCGCACCTGTTGGCCGGAATGGCCTCGTGGGGTTATGTCGTGGTCAGCGCCGACTATCTCGAACGCGGCCTGGCCGCACAGGTCCTCGGAACGACAACGCCTCCGACCCCGGCGCTCGACAGCTCGATCATGACGTCCTCCCTGGATGCGGTCGAGCGGGCATCGGGCGAGCCGACGTCGGTACTGTCCGGCACGGCCGACCCGACCCGGATCGCCGCCGTCGGGCACTCCGCCGGCGGCCAGACCGCGTTCGACGCGTTGGACTCGCCCAAGGTGTCGACGGCCGTCGGCTGGGCTCCGGAAGGCCCGGCCGGGCCGGCTTCGAAGAAGCCGGTCATGATTATCCGGGCCACGGGCGACTCGGCCGTCCCGACGGCGCAGATCGAGCGGGAGTACGCCGCCTTTCCGGGACCGAAGTCGCTCGTCCAGGTGGCGGGGGAGGGCCACAACACCTACACCGATATCTGCGTCGGGATACGGAACGGCGGCGGGCTCATCGGCTATGCGGTGGCCAATCATCTGGTGACCCCGCAACTCGCCAAGCTCGGCATCAACGGCTGCCAGAAGACCGACCCGGCACCGCCGCGCTTCTGGCCCGTCGTGCAGTACTACACGGTG
>DATBOO010000121.1:0-6570 GCA_036553725.1 Acidimicrobiales bacterium
CCTCCTTGACCGGTGCTCATCGTTCAAGTCGGGTCCGATCCTATGGCGATCAGGTCGCCGACGCGCCTGCTCCGGTTGGGCCGCCGAGTGGGCCGCCGAGTGGGTGGCTAGCAGCTGAACCGGCCCACCGCTCGGTCTACAACCGCCGGGTCACCCCGATGCCCGCCGGGAGCTTGTCCGGGTCCCACCCGAGCAGCGCCACGGCCTGGCTGAACGCGAACCGATCGGTCATGCCGGCGACATAGGCGACCGCGGCCCGCACGGCCTGGGGGTCCCCCCCGGTCAAGCCCTCGGTGGCACCGCCTCCGTCGGGGATGAGGTTGGGCCGGTCACCGAAGTAGTCGACCAGCGCCCGGAGGACCTCGATCACCGACCGGCCCTGGGCCACCGAGCTGGGGCGGAGGTAGATGTGCTCGTAGTTGCTGGCCCGGAACGCCGCCAGGGCCTCGGCCTGCTCATCGGCCATCCCGATGAGCCCGGTGGTGAGGACCGACGACACCATGGCGTCGATGAACGTGTTCAGCTGCTCGCCGCGCCGGTCTCCGCAGCGTTCGCGGACGAGGGTGGGAAGCGCGGCCGGGGTGACGATGCCGCTCTTCACCGCGTCCTCGAAGTCGTGGCACACGTAGGCGATCCGGTCGGCCCAGCTCACGACCTCCCCCTCCGGCGTCGACGGCGCCGGTCGCGACCACGAGTGGTTCCTGATGCCGTCGAGGGTCTCGTGGCAGAGGTTGAGCGGTGCCAACGAGACGTCGGCGCCCCAAGGAGCGTGGTCGAAGCCCCCGTCGAGGTACGGGGAGAGCGCGTCCTCGCTGGCGTGCCCGCCCGGGCCGTGGCCGCAGTCGTGGCCCAGGGCGACGGCCTCGGTGAGGGCGACGTTGAGGCGGCAGGCCCGGGCGATGCTGCATGCCACCTGGGCCACCTCCAGCGCGTGGGTCAGCCGGGTCCGCTGGTGGTCGTCGGGGAAGACGAAGACCTGGGTCTTCCCGGCGAGCCGGCGGAATGCGGTGGCATGGAGGATCCGGTCACGGTCCCGTTCGAAACAGGTCCGCCACGGATCGGGCTCCGCCGGCCGGGCCCGGTTGCCGGCTCCGATGGCCCGGGTGGCGCCGGCGGCCAACCGCTCCGATTCGATGGCTTCGCGCTCCTCGCGGCGGAAGCCGCCGGGAGGACCCTGGAGGACCGGGGCAGCGGCGCTGTCGGCATGGGCGAGGGTGATGCCCTGGCCCCCGTGGCCGGCCATGGTCGAAACCCAGCGTCGCTTCCGCTCCTCCTCGCTCGTCCGTTCCATTCCGTTGGTCCCCTCCTCCCTGCCCGACCGGCCGGTCTCCTCTTGTCCCATGCAGCCAGTGTGCCCCACGGCTGCGACAACGGGAGGCCGCCCCGCCGCGACCTTGTATCGTCGGAGTGGCCCGGCGGGACCTGCCGGGCCCTTCGGAGAGGAGCGTGCCAGGTGGATGTACGTATCGGAATCGTGCAGTCGATGAAGGAGCTCGACATCGAGTTGCCCGACGATGCGGACCGCGACAAGGTCCTGGCCGACATCGAGGCCAGGCTGGCCGACGAGGGCACCATCCTCTGGTTGACCGATCGGAAGGGCCGACAGGTGGGCGTACCAGTCGCCAAGGTGGCCTACGTCGAGGTGGATCCGCCCACGGCCGCCCGACAGGTCGGCTTCGGGATCTCCTGATCCGACCCCTCGCCGCCACCGGGTCCGGCACCGGCCGGTGACGGGGTCGGGGCTCGCGTGAACTCGCTCCTCGACCTGAAGCTGGTCTTCGTGACCGGCAAGGGAGGGGTGGGCAAGACCACGGTGGCCTCGGCCCTGGCGCTGCTCGCATCCACCCACGGCAAGAGGGTCCTGATCTGCGAGGTCGATGCCAAGGGCGACGTGGCCGGCTTCTACGAGGCGCCCCCGACCGCCTTCAAGGAGAAGGAGCTCCTCCCCGGTCTCTTCGCCATGACCATGGATACCGAGGCGTCGCTCCGGGAGTACCTGAAGCTCCAGCTGCGCATCCCGGTGGTGGGGCGGATCGGGCCCTTGGCCAAGGCGTTCGACTTCGTGGCCACCGCCGCCCCGGGGGTGCGGGAGATCCTGACAGTCGGCAAGCTCTGCTACGAGGTCCGTGAGCACCACTACGACCTGGTCGTCGTCGACGCCCCGGCCTCCGGCCACATCGTCGGCCAGCTGGCCGCTCCCCAGGCCATCAACGACCTCGTCAAGGTCGGCCTCATCCGGTCCCAGACCGACTGGATGCTCGAGATCCTCTCCGATCCCCTGGCCACCGGTTTGGTGGCGGTGTGTACCCCGGAGGAGATGCCGGTCAACGAGACGATCGAGCTGGCGGCCAGGGTGAGGGAGGAGACCACCGTCCAGCTCTCGGCGGTGGTGATCAACCGGGTCTTGCCCGAGCTGTTCGGGCGACAGGAGGAGGAGGTGTTCGCCACCCTCGGGCGGCCGCCGGCCCTGGAGCGGCTGGACGAACTGGTGGGGGGCGAGGCCGGCCCCGTGCTGGAGGCGGCCCGTCTGGCCGTCACCATGCGCCGCACCCGCGCCGCCCACCTCGACCACCTGCGCCGGAACATCGACGGTGCGGTGCCGATGATGTACCTGCCGTACCTGTTCACCAGATCGCACGGACTGCGGACGACCCGGCAGGTGGCCGCCTCCCTGGGCGAGGAGCTGGGGTACTGATGCCCCCGGCCGGCAGCGGGTCGATGGACGGTCTGCTGGCCACCAAGGAGATCGTCGTGGCCTGCGGCCCGGGAGGGGTGGGAAAGACGACCACGGCCGCCGCCGCCGCGGTCATGGCCGCCGTCCGCCACGGCAGCAAGGTCTTGGTGCTCACCGTCGATCCCGCCCGGCGGCTGGCCGACGCGCTCGGCCTCGACGGCATCGGCAACACCGAGCACCGCGTCCCCGACGGGGCCTTCCGCCGGGCCGGGCTCAAGCCGAGGGGACAGCTGTGGGCGGCCATGCTCGACACCAAGGAGTCGTGGGACGCGCTGATCCGCCGGCACGCCCCGGATCGCCAGACCCGGAACGAGATCCTGGCCAACCCGCTCTACCAGAACATCTCGGGGCGCTTCGTGCAGAGCCACGACTACATCGCCATGGAGCGCCTGTATGAGATCCACTCGGAAGGCGACTACGACCTCATCGTGGTCGACACGCCCCCGACCCGGAACGCCCTCGACTTCCTCGGCGCCCCCGGCCGGATGGCCGACTTCTTCTCCTCGCGGCTGCTGCGCTGGCTGATCGTCCCCTATCGCTCACGGGTGGTCAACCTGGCCACCAAGCCCTTCTACCAGGTGGCGGACCGGATCCTCGGAACCGACTTCCTGGCCGACATCTCCGAGTTCTTCATCCTCTTCCAGTCGATGTACGACGGCTTCGTGGAACGGTCGGAATCGGTCGGACGGCTGATGGCGGACCGCCGGACGACCTTCATCGTGGTGTCGACCCTGGAGGCGGTCCCGCTGCGTGAGGCCGAGTTCTTCGCCGAGCAGCTCACGTCGCGCCGGCTCCACCTCGGCGCCATCGTGTTGAACAAGGTGCTGCCGGACTACCTGCGGGACCCCGACGGTGCGGCGGTGGCCGAGTCGATGAAGGAGCGGGCCGGCGAACTGGCGCCCCGGCTGGCTCCGTGCCTGGCTCAGTTGGACCCCGCCATCGCCGACACCGACCAGATCGCCCGGGTGCTCGGCGAGGTGGCCGACAGCTATCTGAACTTCCAGGTCGTGGCCCTGCGCGAGATGGAGGAGCGCTCCATGCTTTCGGTGGTGCCCGACGTCCTGGCCACGGTCCCGTTCTTCGACACCGACATCTACGACCTGGCCGGGCTGGTCAGGCTGGGCGAACAGATCTGGGAATAGGCAACCGGCGGACCCGGCGGACCGCGGGGGTCAGACGGCAGGAACAGGGAGCGAGGGGAGCCGTCCCAGCCGGGCCGGCGCTCCCTCCATGGGGCGACCCTTCCCTCAATTACGATGCACCCATGTCCGACATCGTCGATCCCGCGCTGGATGCCTACGCCGAGGGCCACACGACCGCGCCTCCCGCCTACCTCGCCGAGCTGGCCGCCGACCTGCGGGCCACGCTCGAGTTCCCCGGGATGATGGTCGGCCGGCTCGAGGGCCGCTTCCTCGAGGTGCTGACCTTCGCCCTCGGAGCCCGTTCGGTGCTCGAGATCGGCACCTTCGGGGGCTATTCGGCGCTGGCCATGGCCGCCGGACTGGCCCCGGGCGGGCGGATCACCACCTGCGAGATCTCCCCCGTGCACGCCGAGTTCGCCCGCCGCCACATCGCCCAGAGCCCCCATGCCGACGCCATCGACGTGGTGGTCGGCCCCGCCATCGACACCATCGCCGGGCTGGACGGGCCCTTCGACCTGGTCTTCATCGATGCCGACAAGGCCGCCTACGGCGACTACTTCGAGGCGGTCCTGCCCAAGTTGACACCGGGGGGGTTGATCGCGGCGGACAACACGCTGTGGAGCGGACGGGTCCTCGATCCCGACGACACCAGCGAGGACACCGTCGCCATCCGCCGCTTCAACGACGCGCTGGCCACCGACCCGCGGGTGGTGGCGGTGCAGACCACGATCCGCGACGGCGTCACGCTCATCCGGCGCGCCGGGTAGTCCGGCGATCACGGCGGTGCTGGACTACCACCTCCATCTGTGGCCGCACCCCCAGCGCGACGCCGAGGCCACCGTCGAGCAGGTGGCGGCCTACTGCACCCGGGCGGGGGAGGCCGGGGTCGCCGAGATCGCCGTCACCGAGCACCTGTTCCGGTTCACCCAGGCGAAGGACCTGCTCGGGGGGTTCTGGGACGACCTTCCCGAAGCCGCCCTCCGTCCCGGCATGGCCGCCTACTGGGACCACCACGCCCGGGTCGACCTCGACGCCTATGTCGAGGTGGTCCAGGCGGTCAAGGCCGAAGGACTGCCCGTCGTCCTCGGCCTCGAGGTCGACTACTACCAGGACCGGATGGACGAGGTGGCGGATCTGCTGGCCGGCTACCCCTTCGACGTCCTCCTCGGCTCGGTCCACTGGCTGGGGGCCTGGCGCTTCGATGTGTTGGAGGAACCGCTGGTGCTGGCCGAGTGGGAGGTCAGGGACGTCGATGCGGTGTGGGACGAGTACACCCGGGCCATGGAGGAGCTGGGCGCCTCGGGTGTGTGCGACGTCTTCGCCCACCCGGACCTCGTCAAGATCGCCGGCCGGGTGCCGGCGGTCCCCGACGAGTTCTACGACCGGATCGCCGAGGCGGCAGTGCGCTCGGGCATGGCCGCCGAGCTGTCGTCGGCGGGCTGGCGGAAGCCGATGGGGGAGGAGTACCCGGCGCCGCCGCTCCTCCGGCGCTTCGTCGATCGGGGCGTCCCCCTGACCACGGCGTCGGACGCCCACCGCCTCCCCGACGTGGCCGACCGGGCCGACGAGATGCGGAACCTGCTGCTGGGCGCCGGTGTCCACCAGTTGCAGGGCTTCCGCCACCGGAAACCGTACGACGTGGCCCTGGCCCCGCCGGCGGGAGCCTGACCGTGGCCACTCCGGCCGAGCTGGCCTTCGAGCGCACGCCACTCGACGAGGAGCAGTTGGGCCACCTCCAACGCCTGCTCGGAACCTGGGGGATCCTGGCCGACCTGTCCTTTTCCGACCTGGTGCTCCTGGCCCCCATGGAGTCCGCCCCGGGGGAGCAGCTCGGCGACGGGTCGGAGCTGGTCATCCTGGGCCAGATGCGGCCGTCCAACAGCGCCACCGTGGTCCAGCACGACCTGGTCGGCCAGACGGTGGCGTCGGCCGAATGGCCGCTGGCGGTCCTCGCCATCCAGTCGGGCGAGGTGACCCGAGGTGAGGTGCTCCTCGAGCCCGGCGACGAACCGGTGCGGCTCCACTGCATCCCGGTCCGCTGCGACGGGACCACGGTGGCAGTTCTGGCCCGGCTGGCCGCCGGGGCCGGCCGGCGCCCGGGACATCTCGAGCGGACCTACCGCGACCTGTTCGAGCGCTTTGCCGTCATGGTCTCCGAGTCGACCTTCCCGTTCCCGAGCGAGGAGGTGGCCACCGAGGAGGCGCCACGGGTCGGGGACGGGGTCGTCCTCGTGGACGAGGAGGGCCGGGTGCGCTACGCGTCGCCCAACGCCACCAACGCGCTCCACCGCATGGGGATGTACTCGGAGGTCGAGGGCAGGCGCCTGACCGACTTGGGCATCGAGGAGTCGGCCATCGAATGGGCCCTGGCCTCGGCGCTCCCGGTGGTCGAGGAGGTGGAGCGACGGCCCGACGTCACCGTGCTGCTCCACTGCATCCCCCTCGTGGCCGACGACGTGGTGACCGGGTGCCTCGTCCTCCTGCGCGACGTGACCGACGTCCGCCGGCTCGACCGCCTGCTGCTGTCCAAGGATGCGGCCATCCGCGAGGTGCACCACCGGGTCAAGAACAATCTCCAGACCATCTCGGCCCTGCTGCGGCTCCAGGCCCGCCGGCTGCCGCCGGGCGGGGGGAGGGTGGCGCTCTTCGAGGCGGAGCGTCGGGTGAGGTCGATCGCCATCGTGCACGAGATCC
>DATBOO010000127.1:0-13396 GCA_036553725.1 Acidimicrobiales bacterium
ACCCGCCGGCCGACGCCGCCGTGTCCGAGTTCTTCCAGGCCACCGAAAGCGGGCACTCCGACCTCTTCCGACGGCTGGCTTCGACTTCGGCAGTGGCGGTGGCTGACGAGGAGCTCCCGGGAATCGCCGAGTTCGTGAAGGAGGAGGAGGATTGGCCCGAGTGGGCGGATCCCGAGCTGGTACGCGACGGACAGCGGGTCTTCGGCGACTTCGGCCCCCAGCTCGGCATGGGCCTGTTCATGGCCAGTCTTCCCGCCGACTACGCCATGTCCAAGGGGGGTCCAGGTCCTGGCCCGCACGGCCCGGCTCACCCGCAATCCCAAGCGCCGGTACGTCGGGACCGGTCAGATGATCGTCGACGTGATGACACCGGGGGCCCTCCAGCCCGGCGGACTGGACCCGGGTCATCTTCGAGCTCATGCACCGGACCGACTTCCTGTACGAGCTCGCCCTGGTCCGCCTGCCCGGCACCGGCCCCATCGCCTCGGTCCTGGGCCGGCGGGTGTGGCGGGGCTTCGAGCTCTCCGGACGGGACGGGGAGCGGCCCGCATTCCGGGTCACCGACGAGCTCAAGGAGGCCTGGGGGATGAGGACCTAGCCGGGCCGGGCCCCACCGCAGGAGCGCAGCCTCGGCCCCCTGTCCGCCCTGCAGCTAGAGTTCGGGCGGCAGGCTCGGAGATTTCAGGCGGAAGGGAGGTCGGTGACCACCGAGAGCGTGGCGCTCCTGTTCACCGATGTCGTGGGGTCGACGGCGCTGTCCCAACGCCTGTCGCCCGAGGCCGCCGACCAGGTGCGCCGCCAGCACTTCGCGCTCCTCCGACAAGCCCTGGCCGAGACGGGTGGCACCGAGGTAAAGAACCTGGGTGACGGGCTCATGGCGGCATTCTCCTCGGCCTCGGCCGCCCTGGCCTGCGGGGTGGCCATGCAGCAGGCCGTCGAGCGTGACAACCGGGGCCGCGAGGAGTTCGTCGGGCTGCGCGTCGGACTGAGCGGGGGCGAGGCGGGCTACGAGGACGGCGACTACTTCGGGGACCCGGTCATCGAGGCGGCGCGCCTGTGCGCCTCCTGTGAACCGGGACAGATCCTGGCCGCCGACGTGGTGCGGCTGATGGCCGGCCGGCGCGGTCGTGTCGACTTCCGGCCACTGGGGCAGGTCCCCCTCAAGGGCCTGCACGCACCCGTCCAGACCGTCGAGGTGCTCTGGGAGCCCATCGCCGCTCCCGAGCCGACCGTCCCCCTGCCCGGACGGCTCACCGTGCGCCCGGCGAACGTGGTCGGGCGGGAGCCAGAACTGTCGCTCCTGGGGGAGGCGGCCAAGCGCGCTTCCGCCGGGGACGGACGGGAGGTCGTGCTGGTGTCGGGCGAGGCCGGCCAGGGCAAGACCACTCTCGTCGCCGAGGCCGCCAGACTCGCCTTCGGCAACGGGGCCTGCGTCCTCTTCGGACACTGCGAGGAGGACCTCGCCATCCCCTATCAGCTCTTTGCGGAGGCGCTCGGCCACTACGTCGCCCATGCCGACGAGGGCCACCTCCGCGACTTGGTGGAATCCAACGGGTCGGAGTGGGCGCGGCTCGTCCCTGCCCTCGGTGCCAGGATTCCCGACCTGCCGCCGTCGAAGGCCACCGATGCCGACTCCGAGCGCTACCTGCTCTTTGCCGCCGTGGTGGGACTGCTGAGCGAGGTGTCGGAGGCCACTCCGGTCGTACTGGTGGTGGACGACCTCCAGTGGGCCGACAGTGGGAGCCTGGCGCTGCTCCGCCATCTGGCGGCAGCCGGGCACATGATGCGGGTGCTCGTGCTCGGGACCTACCGCGACAGCGAGCTCTCCCACTCCCCGGGCCTCCGGGAGACGTTGGGGATGCTCCGGCGCCATGAGGGTGTGACCCGTGTGGAGCTCGGCGGACTCGACGGGTCAGGCGTGCAGACGCTGATGGAGGCGGTCGCCGGGCACGATCTGGACGCATCCGGTCTGGCCCTGGCCGACGACGTCTACCGCGAGACCGACGGAAATCCGTTCTTCGTGACCGAGATGCTCCGCCATCTGCGTGACACCGGTGCCATCCACCAGGACCCGGCGGGACGGTGGATCGCCTCCGCCTCCCTCGACCGGATGGCGCTACCCGAGAGCGTCCGTGAGGTCATCGGCAGCCGGGTGGCGCGACTCGGGCCCGATGCCGAGCGGGTGCTCGCCACTGCCGCCGTCATCGGCCGGGACTTCGACCTCGACGTGCTGCAGCTGGCCACCGGAGTGCCGGTGGACACACTGCTCGACACCCTCGAAGCCGCCGGGTCCTCGATGGTCCACGAGGCCGATGTCCCCGGCCGCTACAGCTTCGGCCACGCGCTCGTCCAGCACACGCTGTACCAGAACCTGGGGTCGACCCGGCGGGCCCGCACCCACGAGGGCGTCGCCCTGGCGCTGGAGGATTTCTGTGGGGGCCGACCCGGCACGAGGGTCGGGGAGCTCGCACACCATTGGATCAACTCGACGCCGCCTGCGAACGTCCCCAAGGCCATCCGCTACTCCCACGAGGCCGGCGATGCGGCGCTCAGCTCTCTGGCACCCGACGACGCCCTCGGTCATTACGTCAAGGCCCTCGAGCTCTGCTCCGGGGTTGCCGAGCGTGATCCAATTCTCCTGCTCGACCTGGCCATCGGGCTGGGGACCTCCCAGCGGCAGACCGGAGACCCGTCGTTCCGCACCACCCTGCTCGACGCCGCCCATCAGGCAGCCCGAATCGGCGACGTGGACCGGCTGGTGGCCGCCTGCCTGGCCAACGACCGGGGCTTCTACAGTGCGGTGGGCGCCACCGACCGGGAGAAGGTAGAGGCGCTGGAGCTGGCCCTGGAATTGCTGCCCTCCACGCACGCCGATCGCGCCCTGGTGCTGGCCACCTTGTGCTCCGAGCTCGCCCACGGCAGCCCGCTCGACCGCCGGCGGGCCCTGGCCGAGGAGGCCGTTGCCATCGCCGAGTCGACCGGCAACGATGCCGTGGTGGTGAGGGTCCTCAATCACCTGCACGTCCCCCTCCAGGTGCCTTCCCTGCTCGAGCTGACCGAGGCCCGGGCCACCGAAGGCCTGGTGCGGGCCGAGCGGATCGGCGACCCTGTCCAGTTGTTCTGGGCCGCACAGTGGCGCGCCGAGTCTGCGGCCCGGGTCGGCGACCTCGACGAGATGGACCGGTGCCTCGCCCTCCACGGAGCCATGGCCGAGCAGCTCGATCAGCCGGTCTTCACCTGGGGACACCGGTTCGTGCGATCGCTGCGGGCGCAGATCGCGGGGGACACCGACCTGGCCGAGCAGTACGCCACGGAGGCGCTTGAGATCGGCACCGCCGGAGGACAGCCCGATGCCGCGGCCATCTTCGGTGGGCAATTCAACATCGTGAGCGGCCAGCGGGGCACCCAGAGCGAGCTGATCCCGCTGATCGAGAAGATGGCCGCCGAGACCCCGGACATCCCCCGGACCTTTTTCATGTCCGTGTTGGCCAAAGCCCACGTCGACGGGGGCCGCATCGACCGGGCTGCCGAATTGCTCGAGGAGTTCGCCGCCGCCGGGTACGTGTTGCCCCTCAATCAATTGTGGCTCACCGGCATGGTCGACTTCGCCGAGGCCGCCGTCGAGTGCCGGGACCCGAGGTTCGCCGGCCCTCTCTTCGAACAGCTCGAGCCCTGGTCGGCACAGCTGGCCGCCACCGGGGGATCGGCCCTCGGCCCGGTCAGCCACTATCTCGGTGGTCTGGCCACCGTCCTCGGCCGCTTCGATCAGGCGGATGCCTACTTCGCCCACGCCGCCGCCCTCAACGACCAGATGGGCGCCGAGTTCTTTGCCGCCCGCACCAGCCTCTCCTGGGGACGGATGCTGGCTGAACGTGGCGCTCCCGGCGACGACGGGCGAGCCCGGGAGCTTCTCAGCGGGGCGCAGGCCGCGGCGGCGGCCCGTGGGTACGGTGGTGTCGAACGACGCGCCCGCGACGCGCTGCGACACCTGGACCGATAGGAGCCGCCGGACGTCCGTCGTCGGTTGCACCAGGAGGAAAGTGAACGACTATCCCCAGGCCATCGCCCCCGTCAACCGGGTGGAGCCGGTCCCCCGGCGTATCCGCGCCTACCTGGCTGATCGCGTGGTCCTCGACACGATGGCGGCGCTCTACGTGTGGGAGTGGCCGTTCTTCCCCCAGTACTACGTCCCGATGGGCGATATCGACGCCGACCTCCTCGTGGACGAGCACCACGAGGAGCACCTTCTGATGGGGACGGCCGGGCGATTCGGGCTTCGTGTCGGGGACGTCCACCGCCCCGGCGTCGCCCATCGCTTCTCCCACTCGGAGACCGATGGCATCGCCGGCACGGTCCGATTCGACTGGTCCGCGCTCGACCGCTGGTTCGAGGAGGACGAGGAGGTGTTCGTACACCCCCGCAATCCCTACACGCGGATCGATGCGCTGCGCTCGACCCGGACGGTGAGGGTCGAGCTCGACGGCATCGAGCTGGCCCGGTCGGCGTCACCGGTGATGGTCTTCGAAACCGGGCTGCCGACCCGCTACTACCTCAACCGGACCGAGGTCCGCTTCGAACGACTGGTGGACAGTGATTCCTCCTCGTACTGTCCGTACAAGGGGCACACCAGCGCCTACTGGTCGGCTCGCCTCGGGGACCGGATCGTCCCCGACGTCGCCTGGGCCTACGACTTTCCGACTCGACAACTGCTCCCCATCGCCGGACTGATCGCCTTCTACAACGAGAAGGTCGACATCGAGGTCGACGGCGTGGGACTGGAGCGCCCGACCACGCACTTTTCGTAGTCCCATGCCCGCACCGCCGGGTCGGGTGCGCCCTCCGGCCGGCGTGGGGCGGTAGGTTCCGTTCAGTCCGAGAGAGGGGCGGCCGTGGAGCTGTGGGAGCTGGTGGCCCGGGAGAGCATCCGTGACCTGGTGGCCCGGTACAACGCCAATGCGGACTCGGGCCGCTTCGACCAGGTCCTGGAGTGCTTCGCTCCGGAGGCGGTCATGGAGCTCGATGGGAAGCCGTACCGCGGGCACGCTGAAATTCGCACCATCTTCACCTCCGCCGCCGAGAGGGCCCGCCGTGGACCGGGGCCGATCATCGTGCGGCACCACACCAGCACGCTCCAGATCGATATCTCCGGGCGGGACGACGCCACGTCGCGCTGCTACTACCAGGTCCTCAGCGCCAAAGGGCTCGACCACTGGGGTCGCTATCTCGACCGCTACGGGGTGATCGACGGCCGGTGGTACTTCCTCCACCGTCGGGAGTTCCTGGACGGGTCCGTCCCCGACAGCTGGACGCGTCCACCGGTCCGGCCGTAGGAGCGGTCCGGCCGCAGGCCGGTCGGTGACCCGGTATTCGGGCTGGGGGTGGGTACTCTCGTCGGTGGGCGAGCGCCCCGGCATCGGCCGCACCCGCCGTCGGTCACCGACCCGGACCAGGAGCCATGGTCGAATACTCGATACTGAAGCCCCCACCCAGACGACGCCGGCCGGTCGTGATCGCCGTGGGCCTCGTCGTCCTGGTCGCCGCCGTGGCCCTCGGGGCGTTTGCGATCGGGAAGCACACCCGGGCCGGTGCTCCGGTGGCGAAGGTCGGTGGAGCGGCCACCACGGCTCCCCCGGCCGTCAAGGCCCTGACCGTCGTGTCCACCAGCCCGGCGGCGGGGGCCACCAACATCCCCTCCGACCAGGTCGTCACGGTGCGGCTGTCATCACCGGTCGCCAGTGGCTCCGGAATGCCCACCCTCACTCCACCGGTGGGCGGAACGTGGCTGAAGGTCGGCCCGACCACCCTCTCGTTCGCCGCCACCGCCCCGTTCATTCCGACCACCACCGAGACCCTGACCGTCCCGGCTGGGGCGTCGGGGCTCCGAGGCACCTCCGGTGCGCAGCTCGCCACCCCGGTCAGTGCCTCGTTCACGATCACCCAGGCCAGCACCGAACGGCTGCAGCAGCTGCTGGCCCAGCTCGGCTACCTTCCCCTCTCGTTTACGCCGGCCGCGCCCCTCGCCTCCCCCATCGAGGCGGTGACGGCGCAGACCGGCACCTTCTCCTGGCGTTGGGCAGGAGTCCCCGACTCGTTGGCATCGCAGTGGACGGA
Organism: Acidimicrobiales bacterium; assembly: GCA_036553725.1. Lineage (GTDB taxonomy): Bacteria > Actinomycetota > Acidimicrobiia > Acidimicrobiales > RAAP-2 > Bog-756. Next base: position 6,112 of record DATBOO010000127.1, read on the forward strand.
GGGCTCGGAGAACGTCATCACCAAGGGGGCGGTGATGAACTTCGAGAACCAGCACGGGCTCACGGTCGACGGCCTGGTGGGTAGGCGGGTCTGGACGGCGCTGCTCTCCGACGTGGCCACAGGCAGGGCCAATGCCAACCCCTACACCTACGTCTTCGTGTCCAAGCAGCTGCCCCAGGCGCTGACCCTCTTCGAAAACGGCTCCCCTACGATCGTCAACGTCCCGGTCAACACCGGTGCACCCGGGGCAGACACCGTCGACGGCACTTATCCGGTCTTCGAGCACATCACCAGTTCGAGGATGAAGGGCACCAACCCCGACGGCACCACCTATGACGACCCGTCGGTCCCCTGGGCGAGCTACTTCAACGGCGGGGACGCTCTGCACGGATTCGTGCGCGCCACCTACGGCTCCCCCCAGAGCAACGGCTGCGTCGAGATGGCCATCGCAGACGCCGCCCAGGTATGGCCGCTCACCCCCATCGGCACACTGGTCACCGTGGTCGGTCCGGCCACCTGACCGATAGGGTGGCACGCCATGGACATGGAATACCGACGGCTGGGCCACACCGGATTGAAGGTCAGCGTGCTCTCCTTTGGTTCCTGGGTGACGTTCGGGCCTCAGCTGGCCGGCACCCTGGCCGAGGAATGCCTGGGCGCGGCCTACGACGCGGGGGTGAATTTCTTCGACAACGCCGAGGCGTACTCGGCCGGCGAGTCCGAGCGGATCATGGGCGAGGCCATCGCCTCACTCGGCTGGCCCCGCCACAGCTACGTCCTCTCGACCAAGCTCTTCTGGGGCATCCACCCGGGCGCCAACATGCGCAACACGCTGAACCGCAAGTACCTCCTCCAGGCCATCGACGGCTCGCTGGAGCGCTTCGGACTCGACTTCGTCGACCTGGTCTACTGCCACCGGTCTGATCCCGAAACGCCGATCGAGGAGACGGTGTGGGCCATGTCCGACATCATCTCCAGCGGGAAGGCCCTCTACTGGGGTACCTCCGAGTGGTCGGCGGTCGACCTGCGCGAGGCGTGGGACATCGCCGAACGCCACCATCTGCACAAGCCGGTCGTGGAGCAGCCCCAGTACAACCTGTTGTGGCGTGATCGGGTGGAGGAGGAGTACGCGCCCCTCTACGACGGCATCGGATTGGGCCTGACGACATGGAGCCCGTTGGGCTCGGGCCTGTTGACCGGCAAGTACCTGGACGGCGTGCCCGAAGGGTCCCGTGCCACACTCCCGGGCTACGAGTGGTTGCGCAACCTGCTCACCGATCCCGGGCGGAACGAGAAGGTCCGTTCGCTCCGATCGATCGCCGAAGAGCTTGATTGCTCCCTGGCCCAACTCTCCCTGGCCTGGTGCGCCAAGAACCCCCATGTGTCGACGGTCATCACCGGGGCGAGCCGCGTGGAGCAGGTCCACGAGAACCTGGGCGCGCTGGATGTGCTGCCCAAGCTCACCGACGACGTCCTGGCCCGCATCGACAAGATCACCGGCTGAGCGCCCGGCGCCACTTGCTTCAGGCACCCGGCTCGGAGCCAGCGCCGTGCCCGCCGCGGTACTTGTGGCTCGGGCCCGGGCCGCCGTGGGAGACCCGATCCAAATGGGCCAGGTGGAGGACCTGGCGGCTGACCCGGCGGGCCAGATAGAGGGAGAAGACGGCGGCGGGGATCTCCACCAATCCGGCCAGGAGGAGTGCTTCGAGCGTGGCCCCGCGCCCGTTGGAGGTGGTGACGTCGAACCAGGCATCGACGAAGAGAAGGGTGGCGGTGGCGATGGCCGGAAACTGCACCCTCGGATCGATGCGGAAGGCCATGTAGGCGGTCCGCACGATGGCGAAGGCCAACAACAGGTCGAAGCCGACCCAGGCGGCGCGATAGTGCCGGTCGAGGTCTCGGGTCGGCAGTGTGACGGCCAGGTAGGCGATCCAGGGGAGGAGGGCGACGGCCGCACCCGTGTAGAGCCACGCCATCCGGCGCGCGCTCCGAACGACCTCGGGACGTGGCGCTAGGGGGCCGTCCTCCCCGGAGAGGCCGAGCGGCTCAGCTTCACTCACCATCCAAGCCTACGGTCCGCGGCCGGCCCGGGCCCCGGACGTTGGCGCTGTTCCGAGCCTCGGCCTAGCTCACGACCGGTGATGGCGATCGAAGAGGATCGTCGAACTGCAGTCCCCGCTCCAGGGCGGCCGCCTGGAGGGACTCCTGGGCGGACACCCCCACCACCGTGGGCTCCCGATGCCAGCGGCCGTCGGGGTCCAAGGACCACGATCGGGTGTCGTCGGCCAGGTTGAGCTGAAGGATCTCCTCGAGCTGAGCCATCGCTCCGGGATCGGCCACCGGGATCATCGCTTCCACGCGCCGGTCGAGGTTTCGCCGCCGGAGGTCGGCGGAACCGATGTAGTAGGTGGCCGAGCCGCCGGTGGCGCTCCCGAAGCGGAGGATGCGCGAATGCTCGAGGAAGCGCCCGACCAGGGAGCGGACCCGGATGTTCTCCGACAGGCCCGGCACCCCCGGTCGAAGGCAGCAGATCCCACGGATGATCAGGTCGACGGGAACGCCAGCCCGCGAGGCCCGATAGAGCGCTTCGATGACCGCGACATCGTCGAGTCCGTTCACCTTGATGACGATGCGACCCTCCGGGCCGGCGGCCGCCTGTTCGTCGATGGCGTCGATGACCCGATCCCTGATGCCGCCGGGCGAGGTGACCAGCTCCTGATACCGGGGGGGCTGGCTGAATCCGGTGATGTAGTTGAAGAACCTGGTGACGTCAGCCCCGAGGGCGGCCCGCGAGGACAGCACGCCCAGATCCTCGTAGATGCGCGCCGTCTTCGGATTGTAGTTTCCGGTGCCGACGTGACAATAGAGTCGGACCGCGTCCCCCTCTTGGCGAACGACCAGGGTCGTCTTGGCGTGGGTCTTCAAACCCATCAGTCCGTAGATGACATGGGCCCCGGCCTCCTCCAGAGCCCGCGCCCATCCGATGTTCGCCTCCTCGTCGAAGCGGGCGGTGACCTCCACCAGCACGGCCACCTGCTTGCCGTGCTCGGCCGCTCTGATCAGCGCGGCGACGACCGGGCTGTCCCCCGATGTCCGGTAGAGACACTGCTTGATGGCCAGGACGTGGGGGTCGTCGGCAGCCTCGTTCATCAACTCCTGGACCGAGGCCGAAAATGAGTCGTAGGGGTGGTGGACGAGCACATCCTGGCGATCGAGCACCGAGAAGACGGTGGCGTCCTCCTCCCGCTCCACGGTGGTCAGCGCCGGTGGGATCAGCGGTGCCCAGGGCTCGTCGTGGAGGTCCGGGCGATCGAGGGCGTGGATGGCCCAGAGGCAGTCCAGGCCCAGGGGGCCGGCGAAGCGGTAGACGTCGTCCGGACCGAGGCCCAACTCCTCCGAGAGGCGCTCGACCGGTCCCTCGGACGTCCGCGAATCGATTTCGAGGCGGACGACCGGCAGAAACCGGCGCCGGCGCAACTCCTCCTGCAGGGCCAGCAAGAGATCATCGGAGGCGTCGTCATCCAGCGCCAGGTCGGCGTCGCGGGTCACCCGGAAGACGCAGGGGGCGCCGACTTCCATGCCGGGGAAGAGCTCGTCTATGAACGCCACCAGCGTCTGTTCCAGAGGGACGAACCGGTCTCCGTCGGGGAGGGAGAGCAGTCGGGCCACGTTGGGCGGGACCTTGACCCGGGCGAAGCGGGAGGTGTCGTCGCCCCGGTTCCGGACCTCCACGCCGACGTTGAGGGAGAGGTTCGAGATGTACGGGAACGGATGGCTCGGATCGACGGTCAGCGGGGTGACGACCGGGAGGATCAGCCGGTCGAACATCTCGTGCAGATAGGAGCGGTCGCCTTCGGCCAGCGAGTCCCAGTCGCACAACTCGATGCCCTGGCCCTTCAGGGTCGGGCTCATCTCATCAAGGAGGAGCGCCTCCTGGCGACGAATCATCCGCTCGAGCGAAGACCGTACGTCACGCAACAACTGGTCGGGCGTGCTCCTGTTGAGGGCAGGGCTCTTGATACCGGCCGCCACCTGTCGTTTCAATCCGGCCACCTGGACCTGAAAGAACTCGTCGATCCGCTCGCTGAACAGCACCAGGAACTTGACCCGTTCGAGGAGGGGGACGCTGACGTCGGCGACCAGGTCGAGCAGCCGGTCGTTGAAGTCGAGGTCGGACAGCTGGCGGGCGAAGTACCTCGGACCGGAATCCGGTCCGGCGCCCACCTGGCCTCCCTGCGCCGCCTCGACGATCATAGGATCACGATAGCAACCGGATTCACAGAGCCCCGCCGGCAAAATGCGGTCGGGGGGCCCCGGAGTCAGGACGAGCGTTCACCCCACTGGTAGCGAAAGGCGCATGACGTGGACACCGAACGGACCATCGAAGTGATCGTGGAGATCCCCCGGGGTAGCCGCAACAAGTACGAGTACGACCACGAACGGCACCTCATGCGACTGGACCGGCGCTTGTTCTCGGCCACGTTCTATCCCGCCGACTACGGATTCGTCCCGGACACCCTGGCCGAGGATGGCGATCCCCTGGACGTGCTGGTTCTGATCGATGAGCCCACGTTCCCCGGCTGCCTCGTGGAGAGTCGGCCGGTCGGGGTCTTCTGGATGACCGACGAGAAGGGGCCCGACGCCAAGATCATCTCCGTGGCCTGCGGCGATCCGATGTGGGAAGCGGTCAAAGACCTCGAAGGGCTCCCACCCCATCTGACCTTCGAGATCGCCCACTTCTTCGATGTCTACAAGGACCTGGAACCGGACAAGCTCACCAAGGTCGGGGGCTTCGAAGGGGTCGACGCGGCATGGGAGGAGATCGACCGCTCATTCGAGCGCAACAGAGAGGCCCGCCCCTGAACAGCGCCGGATCCCAGCTTCGATGGCGGACCAGGGTGCGCCTGCGGCCGGGACGGAGTCCTCAGGCCAGTACTTTTGCCTTGGCGGCGGAGAACTCCTCATCGGTCAACGCGCCGGATTCGTGGAGGGAGGCCAACTGCTGTAGCTGGGCGATCCGATCGCTGGCTCCAGAGGCCTGAGCCGCGGGTGCCGGTGCCGGGGCCGGCGCCGGTTCGGGCTGTGGAGCCTCGCCCGACTGCTGCATGGCCCTGTTAGTGCCCGCCTTGGCGCCCATGTAGGCAACGCCCCCGACCGCGGCCGCCCGCAGCAATGGTCGTCTGCGCATGAATGGCATGGAAGCCTCCTTACTCCTGCTCGAGATCGAGATCGATGCCGAGGGCGAAGGCGATCTCCGCGGCGGCCGACACGATCCGGATGTTGCCGACGGTGGGATTGAGCGCCACCAGGAGCCCGAGGATCTCTTCGGGCGTAACGCCGGAATCCAGGGCGAAGGCGACCTGGAACACATAGGAGGCAGGCGCGGCATCAGCCGCGATCAGCGCCGCGATGTTGACCAACGAGTACGTCTTGGCGTCGAGGCCGGAAACTTCGAGATTGTTGACCCGGGCCTTCAGCAGCCCCTCGAGGGCGTCGGTGTCGTGTTGAGCGACACCGGCGAACACATCACTGGTTCCACTTGAGATGGACATTCGTTCTTCCTCCGCTGGCTGTTCCTCCACCGGCATCGGAGCGGCGGATCCCTGGCAGAAACCATGACTGGTGGAGCCAGGCCACCCTACCGGATCAAGTCCCGGGGGTTCACATGCTCGGCCGACCCGCGGGCCCCCTCCCCGACGGGGTCGGGGCGCGGGTCAGGCCGCCTCTGACGGCACGTCGTCAGCTTGGTCACCGAGGAGATCGACCATGGCGTGAGCGGTCCGTTGGATGTTGGTGCCGGTCGACTTGATGGCGGCGAGAGCCGCGTCGCCACCGCCCGCCCAGGTGGCCACATAGCCGAAGGTATAGGCCCCGGTGTCCAATCCGAGGTGCTGGCAGACCAGGTAGGCGACGGATTCAGCCTCCAGCTCCGCCACCGAACGGTCTGGCTGGTCGGAGTGGAGCAGGGCGTGGGCGATCTCGTGGGCGAGGGTCTTCACCCGCTGAGCGGAGGAGTTGCGGGACTCCACCCTGATCCGGCGGAGGCTGAATGTGCAGTCGCCGTTGACACGGTCGGGGAGCTCGGTGTTCTCGACCGAATACCCGAGCCGCCGGGCCACCCGGGTGAGACGAACGAGTGCGTCCGTCGGGCCGTCGCCCGAGAGCTTGTGGCATGGGGCCGGAAGCTCGTCCCCCTCGGTCTGGGATACGTCGAAGACGGGAACGTATTTGAAGCCGCGCACCACACGGTCGTCTCCGGGGTCGGTGCCATCGGCCCGCTTCGCCACCATCGGCGCCAGGATCCAAATGGCTTTCTGACCCTTGCGGACCGTGCGTCCCAGGCTCCGCCAGGTCTTGAAGCCGGCCACGCGGCTCGCATCCGGGCGTTGGGCGGCGATGAGTATCACGTTGCCAAAGCTGTAGCGATGGAACCGGCTCTGACACTCGAGGTGCCGCAGCCACTGGTCCGAATCGGTGAGTCCGGATATTCCCTCGGCCAGCTTGGCCAACAGGTCACCGCGGGGGTCGGTCGCGCCCACTTTCGTCTCCTCATTTGCGGGATGGCGCTGACGCACCGGGCAGCCCTCAACCGCGATCCGACGGGAAGCGCTCAACGCGTTCCGAACCGGCCGCCTCCGGCATCGATCGCCGAGGGGGCAGGCCAAACCATCGTCTCGAAGGTCCCGGGCGGTCAGGCAATTGAAAGACCACGTCTTGAAAGGCCACGGTGTCGTCAGACAGGGCCCCGCCGAGGGGCGATCGCTCGTGTTCTCGTTATCATCCTCACGAGAAGCACCTGCGCCGGACGGAGCGCCGTAGCGATTCGTCCAGAAGGAGACTAGAGCCGAGCTGTAACACTCCCTGGAGCCCCGGGTCCCGGGGGCCGGCGATAGGCCGTATAGGCTAAGACTCCGGCAGACCGGGGCGCATCTTCGCCCATGCACCGCCCGGCCAGGGAAGCGCGCAGGTAACCGAGGTCGCATGAGTGGCGGGCTCGGCGAGGCCGCAAGGGGATGTAGCTCAGTTGGCTAGAGCACCTGCTTTGCAAGCAGGGGGTCGTGGGTTCGAGTCCCATCATCTCCACCACAAAAGCCCAGCTTGACGGATTGCTGGCCCTCCGAGTTGGTGTTTGCGACACCGTGTCCCTAGTCTTGTCCCTACAACTCCTGGACAAGCACAGTAAGACGAGGGACAGCCATGGCAGGATCGATTCGCCAACGGAAAGACCGCGGCGGGGACACATGGGAACTACGCGTGTACGTCGGTCGCGACGATCGTGGCCGAC